>JANOQR010000138.1:0-4623 GCA_031414935.1 Luteolibacter sp. | reverse complement strand
CATCCGCCTAGCCCTTCACTACGGAGATTGTCGCGTTTGCTGGTTCCATTGTTTTTTGCAAATTTGGGCATGGCGGATGCAATCCGCCGCCACGATCCCGCCCCGTAAACTTTCAAGTTAGTCGGGAGGGTAAACAACGATACCCGAGGATTGCCTCCGTTTCTCCGGCCATGCGGGATGGCTTCGCGGGATTTTCCGAGCTGCTTTCGCAGCCATGGCATTCACCCAGCGAAGGGCTGAACTGCATGGGAACGTCCTAACCGCGTGGCGGACGGTCAATCCACCGAAGACGCCAGACGGCGAGGTGGAACCGAAAGTCGCTGCGATGGGAAGCATGTGGGCGTTCAGGAGCAGGCTTGTCCCGCGTCCGAGCGGAACCGCCGTGGACGGACCCATACGCACGGCGGTGTGAGACCCGTGGCTGGCTCTCGTAGTCAGTCACGGGGACCCGATTCGGCTTCTTTGTTCTGGTGGTAGTTCATCACCCGCATCCGCGTCACAATCAGGCACCAATGCCATGAGGCGATCAAAATCCTTGAGATTGGCACGCACGGCTCGATGTCGAAGGTAATCAACAGTCTCCAATGCGGAAAGCTTCTCTGCTGCCGCTGTAATTAGGAATTGGTTCATTGAATAACCGTCCTTTGTTGCGAGTTCTTTGATCGCACGATGGAGGGAATCGGGAACACGGATGGATAATGTAGTCATGGTCTGATGTAATCTAGCGCTATGGCAGGTGTGATGGCGCGAACTCCCATTGAGTCCGAGCCTCGAAAGTCGCTGATGTTGTGTGTGATGATGAATGATGCCGATGCTGCGACCGCGAGTTCGAGGACCAAATCGTCGTCTGGGTCAGGCAGGAATGGCCTCCAAGCAAAAAACACCTGTTGGTGATCGGCCAACTGGCACAGGCCGTCCACAATCTTGCGGAGTTCATCAGCCGTGAAACTAGGAATGAGGCTAGGTCGGAGAACGACCGACTCATACTCAAGAACAAGGGCGACAGACACGGCAATACGGATATTCCCGGCGCGGATCGCCCGGAGGATCTGGAAGCTGGCTCCCCGATTGGATCGGAGTCCCGCCACAAGGACTGACGTGTCGAGAACTTCATACACCTGCGGTATCGTCCACGATACCGCTTGGGTCGCAAGGAATTTTTGGAGAACGTTAAATGTGGTGGCACGGCGGCGCAGGACTGACAGAGCGAAGCGAACGATGGAGCTTGTCCGCCGTTGCCACCCACGACGTGTTCGGCGAATTTAATGCTTCTTACTGCCGGGATTCAGCGTGAAACGATCCCTGCGGCTTCGATAGTCTGAGGCTGCCTTGATCACAAAAAGCAATGACAGCACCGCGACCGTTGCGACACCGAGTCCAAATATCGCCGCTCCCAGCCAGTTCAGAAACGGATGAATTGCGCCGGCATCGAGCTTGGTCGTCGTGAAAATCAGAAATACGGAAACGATCCAAACTGCTGGCCAAATCAAAAACACGGCACGTCGAAATCGTCGCGACTGGTTCTCAAGTTGCGTGATCCTATCAACCAAGGCTTCAGTATCAGTGTTCATGGTGGGTATTTATGTTTCTGCCGAACGTCAAAGGTGTGGCACGGCGGAGGCTGGACGTCCAGAGCGAAGCGAACGAGGGACGTTATCCGCCGTTGCCACTACCGTCTTGTTCGGCTTTTTCTTCATTGGCGTATAGATTCAAACGGACGCATCATCTCTCTCCAATATCCATCGAGACCATACCACACCGCCTCCACATAGTCGGCGTCCTCATGGGGAAAAATGACATCGGGAAACCAATCGAGATATGAACCCATTCCAGCCCGCGCAAATCGCTCCCTAATATCTCGGACCGCTTCGCTATTCCGATCTTCGAGCGCAATCAGGCACTCTTCAAGGCATTTGATCCAATATGGTGCATGACCATGTTCGCGGCAGAACTTCAGCAATGCGCGTGTTGCATTGATCTGCCCTCGTGTGCCGACTTTCGTGGGATTAATCATTCTTTGCCGAACGTTAGAGTGGATACACCGGCGGTGGGAAGCTCGAATTCAACTTGCAGGCTTATCGCCGGTTGTATCCCACGGCTTGTTCGCCTTGGTTTTTATCGGAAGCCTGCCGTGCAAATCCCCGTAGCAGGTGATCTCCTCGTATGGCCAATTCTCAGGATCAGAATAGCCAGCATCAGCGACGAGATCGCTCGATGCAGGCGGAGCATAGACACCAATCTGCTGATCCATCTCCACGTGAGGTCCACAGATCTGGAGAAACACCGATGGCATCAGTAGCAGCTCTTCTCCGTCGTCGAAGTGGACATGGCTATCAGGCCGTCCTTCGTAACGCTTGCGAGCACGGCTGATATACTTCGCCAAGCCCTTCAAGCCGACCTTCGAACCACCGATAATCAACTCCATGTTGAAACTGCCATCACGATGAACCAACCTCTCGTGTAAAACCACAAAGTCTCGTAAAGCCTCTTTCGCGGGTGGCAGAACCAGAAGATCCATGCCACCACGGGAATCTGCCGGTCGCCTATTCACGGTCTGCGTCGTGCGCAGAAGTTCCGAAAACGCCCGATACTGCTCAACGGTGCCGTATGTCCAGACATCGGTGTGCGCCGAATGGTAGTTCCACATGCTGTATGACATGCTTCGTCGCTTAAACACTGGGAGCATCATTTTCTTGGCGAACAGTGTATTAGTTCAGTGCCGGATATTAGGAAAAAGGTTAGCTCCGGCAAGGAGGAAGACAGCTCATTTTTATGAGTTTCAGGATGAATGAGTTGCGGATTTTGTTTGAGTCGGTGGATTTCTCGGATGGGGAAGAAGTTTGGAAATAGTTTCTAGCTAATATCGAGCTAAGGTGAGGCTGACTTTTTGGAACATGGAGACATCAGGGAAGACGAGGGAGGGAAATTTTTTCTGGCTGATGGAACAGTTCATGAAGGCGGTGCTGCGGAAGGCTGGAATGAGTTTAGCGTCTCGCTTCCTGCCGTGAGTTAGGGCAAGTTCCTCGGTTGGTGACGCTTGTGGGTAGATGAAAAAAGCGCGAAATTTATTCCAATGCCGTTAGGATTCAGAACCCAAGGAGGGGCGGACTCCGATCCGCCCTAGCCCATGAAAAGCCAAAGAATTGAGGATAACCGCTCTCCTTTGGCATTTCATGGACATTGGCGATTCGGAGATCGCCACTCCTTGTTTCACTGCTCTCCTTGATCGCCTTTGCTCTGGTAGCGGCTCAGGCGGGTGAGCGTGCTGTCTGGCAGCCGCGCGGAATTCATATCCAACCAATCGCCAGCACTCGCGCTGTCGCTGCGGCTCCATTTACGAAAGTAGCTTGCCATCGAATCATCGCGCACTCCGGTTTCCGTCAGCCCAAGCGCGAGTTCGAGTGCTCCAGCGGGATTGCTTTGGCTACGCACGTCCGCCAAAGAACGTCGTGCTTGATCGCCCCACGCGGTGTTCGCGGCTTCTGGCAAATAGTTTTCCAGCCCGACGGGATCGGTCGCGGCCCAAGAATGAAATGCGCCGCGAACGCCTTCTGCGGCCTCGGCGGGTGGTTGTGTGGCGAGCCAAGTGAGTGCTTTTTCCGGCTCACTCGCGCCCCAAGTGGTGGCGATGTGGGTATTAACCTTCGTTCTCAGCGAGGCATCGGCGAGGCCCGCACTCCATGAAAGTGCACCTCTCACATCGCTGGAAGCCCAGACGGTGGCGAGGGTGGCGGCAGCTTCACGGCGGGTGGCTCCTTCCGCCAGACCGCCTACCCATGCGGCAGCGGCGGTGGGATCGAGGCTCGCCCAGCGATTGGCGATTGTAACGATGAGATCGGGGTTTTGTGCTTCTTCCAGCTCCTTTTGGAAAGTGGTCACCACCGTGGTTGGATTATCAGCCGCAATGGTATCCGCGATGGTGACGAGCGTTTTATCCTTCGTTTTCCCCTTCGGCAGCTTGCGTGCCCAGTCGAGCGCGGCAGTGGGATCACTCTCCGCCCATGTCCGGGACAGCGCGGTGAAAAGCGACGACGAAGTGAGTTCGCTATTCGCCAACCATGCCGCCGCGTCGCCGGGCGAGCGACGGGTCCAGCCGATGAGTAAATCGTTGAGGCCGCGCTCTTTCAATGGGCCTTCCAAATTTGCATCCGCCCACAGCCATGCTTCGCGCGGGTGATTCTCGCCCCATTTGTTCAGTGCCAGCCCCATGAGTTCGGACTGGAGCAGACCGGGCTGGAAATTCGCCTTTGCGTGCTCCAAAGCACCTGCGGGATCGGTCTTCGCCCAGACGGAATACACGCCGCGCAGGTAATCGAGTTGGTCAGCGGCGGAGGCAATCCCCCCGGATGCCTCTAACGCCGCTGCCAAATCGTTCGCCGCTGCCTCAGCTCCGGCGTCACGGAAATCTTGTGAAACGACGGAGATGGCGACGACGACTGATCGCTAAAAATCGCTGACAAAGCTATTCACCAGTCACCCCCGGCCCGGCTCGCAAGAGTCGGGCCTTTTTCATGCCCATTCTCCTATCATACCATTTTCCACAAATAAAGTGATGGATGCGGCACGAAGAACTGGATTTTGCTAAAAAACAAGGAAGGGCGGACTCCGATCCGCCCAAGCCCA
>JANOQR010000137.1:0-7794 GCA_031414935.1 Luteolibacter sp. | reverse complement strand
GCGATCTCGGCGGGGGTTTCGCCTTTGGCGGCGAGGGCTTCTAGCAGGCGTTCTTTTTTCGCGTCTGGCGCGGCGGGATCGAGCAGGAGCGCGGCGGCGACTTCGATCTCACGGGAGGAGAGTTCTTCTCGGTTTTCAAGGTGTTGGATCAAGGCGTCCATAGGCGGAGATTAAGAAGCGGTGTGGTGGAGAGCGAGAAGGAACGTGTTGGGAAAATCACACCCCACGCTTGTCGCCCCAGAGGCGGATGTGGAGGCGGTCGCAGAAGCGATAGCCGCGTTCTCGGCACATGTCTGCTAGCCAGAGCGCACTGGCATCCAGCTCGGCAGAGGTGCGTCCTTCGGGCATGAGCAGGATGCGGGAAATAGGGATGGCGTGCGTCTCCCGCAGGTGCTCGATTTCCTCAAGATCGCTGCGTTTCGCGACGACGAATTTGAACCACGCCTTTGGTGAGTGAGCGAAAAATTTCAAAGCGGCTGCATTCAGTCGCAGAGATTCCGCCATGCCCGCGTTGGATAATTTCGGCGAAACATTGAACTGATCGACGGCTTCATGGAAAGCGGGCGAAGGAATGCGCGTGCCGTTTGTTTCCACCTCTAACTGATGCTCCGGCTGTCGTGCGCGGATGAAATGGATCATTTCCATGAAGGCATTTTCCTGAAGCAGTGGCTCGCCGCCAGTGATGACGGTGCGGCCACAGGGGTAGCTCATCACACGCTCCGCCGCTTCTGACGGGGTGAGCTCAAAGGTGACCTCGGACTTGCGATGCTTCGCGTATCCCGCGACGGAATCTTTCTCATGCGGCCATGGCGTGCCCTCGAAATTCCAGGTGTGATCCGTATCGCACCAGACGCAGTGGAGATTGCAGCGCGATGCCCGGATGAAGACCGCAGGCACGCCCACAGAAACACCTTCTCCTTGGAGTGTATGAAAAATTTCCGGGCCGTCACCGAGTTTTGCGAGCTTCATTTGCGCCCCCGGTGAAGCATGAACGAACGCGGATGGACATTGATTTTTCTCCGTCCTAGAACTTTCCCCATGAGCATCATCACGGGCCGGGGAGATTCCGGCGACACAGATCTGTTATTTGGGAAACGCATCGCAAAAACCTCACTCCGCATCGAGGCGTTAGGAAATGTGGATGAACTCAATGCCGCCCTCGGACTCGCCCGCGCGGCGGCTCACGACGACGAGTGGATCGCGCTCATTGATAAGCTCCAATCACAGCTCATCGGTCTGATGGGCCAGCTCGCCTGTCTACCCGAGGACGAGGCAAAATACGTGGAGAAAAAGTATGCTACCATCACCTCGGCAGATCTCGATTGGATCGTGGCGGAGGCGCATCGCTATGAAGCCCAAGGTATCAAGTTCACGGGTTGGGCGAAGCCGGGTGCCGAGGGTTCGCTCGCCCGCGCAGGACTCGACTACGCCCGCGCCGTCGCCCGCCGGGCCGAGAGAAGCGTGCTCGCGCTTCACGAATCCGGCGAACCGGTTCCTGAAGTCGTCCGGCTTTTTTTCAATCGCCTATCCGATCTGCTCTGGATTCTCGCCCGCGTCGTTACCGATTGAAAACAAGCGGGGAAACAATTTTAAAAAGGGGATTGCCAAGCCACAAGCGAGTTCCTAGCGTCCCGCCCTCCAAGGGCAGGTGTCAGAGTGGTCGAATGAGCACGCTTGGAAAGCGTGTGTAGCAGCAATGTTACCGAGGGTTCGAATCCCTCCCTGTCCGCCATTTTTCTCGACCGCTGTTTCTTTTGATTTGAAAAGGTCGGCAAAGCGAGGAGTGGGAGTTGAGAGAGTTTTGCGGTGCTTCTCTTGTCTTGTGTTAGCGAGGATCAAGGTGAGGCACGAATTACTGCGGGCTTGCCTCCAAGGCTTTCGGCTTTCAGGCGTTCCGCGAGCCAGACCTTGACGATAGACTGCCTGGTGACCCCGACCCGTTTCGCTTCGCCATCCAATCATTCGATCATCCATTGGGGCAAATCGACATTCACTCGCCGCTGTTCGAGACCAGGACGACGAGCCGAGTTCCAGTCCAGAAAGGAATTGATGTCCTCGCCGTCATCGAACTTACGATCCAACTCCTCAGCACTGATGGTATCTTCTTTCTTCTTCATTGCGTGACTTAATGAGCAATACTTTTGTAAGTCTTTAAAATTCAATGGTCATTTTTTGCGATTCACCCCGGAGCTTGATCTTTTTGTGACGTCTGTCTCTCCTTATCGCATAGCCCGCAAAACCTCCTTAGCCAAAAAATTTATGAGAGGCTCTCCCGTCTCTGCAACACTGATCTTAAAATTGTCAAAAAGTGCTTCTGCGCCACTCTGTGTATCAAAGCCCATTCGAAGCTTCGAGAGAGCGATTTGAGTATTGCCGTTGTTCTCAATTACCCTTTTGGCCACGAAAGATCCTATTGTTCCACAGACGACAAATAAGCGCTCGATGAGATTTTGATTGTTGCGGAGGTTGTCTAAATCGCGTGCAAACACTATTAATTGAATGTCATTCGATTTTGGGTGAGCCATTGATTGTGATTGTGAGAGTTTTGCGTCTATTTTTTCAGACTGAATGCCGTGTCTAATTGTTTACACTTAGATCTAGTGTAATCAGTCTCTTGACCCTTTGAATTCATGTAAGCTACGGCAAGCCCCGCGACATCTCCGAAGTCAAAATCATGCTTGAAGATCAGGTTGCGCTGCTGTTCGGCTGTGAGTTTAGCCCTTACTGCGTTCAGAGCTTCATGCCATAAGCTATACTTAGTTACAGGCTCGGCTTTAGAAAATCCGCGATGATGAAACTCTTTATCACCCTTAAACTGAAGCAACTCAGAATACATGGCTTTGGCAAATTGAAAGGCGTCATCTTTGTACTTTGGCGGTGAATATTCCGCACAATTTGCCGATAAGATGCTGAAGATGAAAGCGACAATTGATATCGGTAGAGCTTTTGTGATCATACAAGTTTTCTGGTAAACATAGCGGACCTTAGCCCAGCCACTTTGCCTGATTTCAATTCTTGGAGTCGCCGAAATGCCTCTTCATCACTAACAAAATGCGGATTCGGATCAAGGTCTTCAAGCAGTGAAGAAACAAGTTCAGCTCGGTCAGAAAGATTGAGCTGGGAAGCCTGTTTGGAGAGTTCTGCGACCTGTGCCATGGATGTGGACTAGCTGAAATTATGGGAAAAGCCAAACGAGAATTTCTTACCGTAAAAGGTGGCGAGTGGAAAACGGGGACAAGAATGTCCCTCATCCTTAGTCAGCCGACCCGTTGCGGATGATTTCTAGGAAACTCTGTGGCTCGAGGGCTGCACCGCCGATGAGAGCACCGTCGATGTCGGGGCAGGCCATGAGTTCGGCGGCGTTGCCGGGTTTCACGCTGCCGCCGTATTGGATGCGGATGCGGGCGGCGGTGTCGGCTCCGTAAAGCTCGGCGACGAGCGAGCGGACGAAGGCGTGGGCGTCCTGTGCTTGCTGGGAGGTGGCGGTGACGCCGGTGCCGATGGCCCAGACGGGTTCATAGGCGATGACGGTTTCCGCCATGTCTTTTTCGGAAACGCCTTTGAGTCCGTCGGTGATCTGGGTGCGGAGGACGGTTTCGAGTTTCCCGCCTTCGCGCTCGGCGAGGGTTTCGCCGATGCAGAAGATAGGCTTCAAATTTGCCTCCCGGGCTTTTTTCAGCTTCGCGTTGATGACGGCATCCGTCTCACCGAAAATCGCGCGGCGTTCGCTGTGGCCGAGGATGACGTAGTGGACGAAAAACTCGCGGAGCATCAGCACACTGACCTCCCCAGTGTAAGCACCCGAGTCATACTGCGAGCAGTTTTGCGCCGCGATCTGGATGGCGTGCGCGTTCTGTCCGGCGGTGGCGGTGTGGAGCAGATCGGCCAATTTCGGCAGGGAAACGAAGGGCGGCGCGATGACGATTTCACACGGGAAATCTTGGCCTTGGCCTTTCGAGAGGAAACTTTTTACGAAGTCTTCCGTCTCGGAAGCTCCTTTGTTCATTTTCCAGTTAGCGGCGAAGATTGGCTTGCGGTTCATGTGGGTGATGGCGGGTTAGAGTGAGCGGGAAATTGAGAAAATCAAACGTCGGTCAGCGCGGCGACGCCCGGGAGGACTTTGCCTTCGAGGAGTTCGAGGGAAGCACCGCCGCCGGTGGAAATGAAGGTCATTTCGTCATCGAGGCCGAATTGATTCACGGCAGTCACGGAATCCCCACCACCGACGATGGTGACAGCCTCACTTTTCGCCATGGCTTCGGCGATGGCGCGGGTGCCTTTGGCAAAGGTCTCGATCTCGAAAACACCCATCGGGCCGTTCCAAATCATCGTTTTCGCCTTCGTGATTTCCTCACAAAATTCGGTGATCGCCACGTCGCCGATATCGATGCCTTCCCAACCGTCGGGCGTTTCCCCGCCTTGGCCGTAGATACCGGTGACTTGGGTTTCCGCGCCTTCTTTAAACTCCTGAGTGATCCGCGTGTCGGCAGGGAGCAGGAATCTCACGCCCTTCGCCTCGGCCTTGGCGAGGATGTCGAGCGCGAGGTCGAGCTTGTCGGCCTCCACGCGGCTGTTGCCAGTTTTGTAACCTTGGGCTTTGCGGAAAGTATTGGCCATCGCACCGCCGATGATGAAGGCGTCGGCCTTTTCCATCAGCGCGGTGATGACTTGGATTTTGTCGGAAACTTTCGCCCCGCCCATGATGACGAGGAAGGGCTTTTCGGGAGCTTGGAGCTTGCCGTCGAGGTATTCCAGCTCGCGATCCATTAGGAAACCGGATGCACTTTGTTTCACGAAATGGGTAACGCCTTCCGTGGACGCGTGGGCGCGGTGGGCGGTGCCAAAAGCGTCGTTCACGTAAATTTCCGCCGAGCCAGCGAGCTTCTCGGCAAAGGCGGCATCGTTCGCTTCTTCTTCTGGGTAAAAGCGGGTGTTCTCCAGCAATAGCACGCTGCCCGGCTGGAGCGCGGCGCGGAGAGATGCGACTTCCGCCCCGACGCAATCTGGTGCGAGTTGGACTGAAAATCCGAGGATTTCCCCCAACGCGGCGGCGACGGGAGCGAGTGAAAATTTCTCCTCAAATCCACCCTTCGGACGACCGAGATGAGAGCAGAGAACCAGCTTGGCACCACCCGCTAACAAGTGACGGATCGATGGGATCGCACCTTGGATGCGAGTGTCGTCCGTGATGACGCCGTCCTTGAGCGGCACGTTGAAATCCACACGCATGAGGACTTCTTTGGAAGAGACATTGAGATCACGAATGGAGAGTTTGGCCATGGGGCGGGAATCCCGCCTTAGCCGGGCGCGAGTGTCAAGCTGAGGGTTGATTTTGAGTGCCGGGGTATGGGCGGCTCCCGACATGCCGGAGCTTTCCATCATTTCGGCAGCGGATCACTGCGGAAATGCTCGTGTTGGCGACGCAGCATAAAACTTTCCGCAAAACCACCTGAGGCGTATTCCGCACTTCCGCCCGGCGTGAAACTCACTGCCCGCGAGGACCACTGGAGTGCCTTGGCTCGATCACCTTTTCCAAACTGGATTTCAGCCATCGTGTCGAGGTAGGAAGGTTCATCCGGTTTCATGGCGAGGGCGCGTTCGAGCAGCTCCTCGGCGGCATCCAGATTCCGCTGTGCCTTGGCAGCGAGCCAACCGGTGGTGTTGAGCGTGTTGCTGGATTTCGGGAAAGCCATGGACATTGCGGACATGCGCTCCCAAGAGATTTTGAACCACGCATCGTGCTCTTTGGTTAAGCCCACCTGACGCAGCGAGGGAAAAAAATAGTCCGCCAGTGTGCCGTCGCCCGGAAACATCTGGTAAGAATTTTCAAGCAAAGCCAGCGAGGTGACCCGATCTATTTTTAAATCCGCCAGCGCACGCCCGACATCGGCATGGAGTCGCAGCTTGAGTTTGTAAATCACCGCCTTGTCACCGGCTGCGACCGACGCCTGCATTTGCGCCGTCACTTCGAAAATCGCTGCCGCCTGCTTCCATCGGCCCTGCTCCAGCATCCGATCACCTAACTCCTCCAGCGCATCTGCATCGATCCCGTGCTCAGACGGATCCGCCTGAAGCGCAGCCCGCTCGAACCACGCAGCCGCACGCGTGAAATCGTCCCCATACTGGTAGCCAATCGCGATCTTGTAGGCATCGTTCCCGAGGGCCAATTTCTCCACCCATTCGTCGTGAATTTTTGCTTCTTCCATGCGCCCCGCCTTCCGCAGGCAAGCCGCCGCACAGGCGTGGGTCGAGGGGGCGGGATCATACTTGGATTTCTCGATCCGCTCGATCTGGCCTAGGAAAAACTCTGCAGCTTCGTCCCAACGGCCAGCGATGGTTACTTCGGAAATCCGCGAGCCATCGAAGAAATTCGCGCGATCTTTTTCAGGAAATAAATCCCACAATTTCAGGTGATTCACCACGTCTGGATTCATGCCGACAAGTCTCGCCATTTTTTCTAGCTGCCCCTTGCGTTCATCCTCGGCAGCGTTGTCCACGGCCGCCCATCCCAGAGCCAACCACTTGTCGCGAAGCTTTCGCGGATCAGTCCCTCTCGCCTTGAGCGCGAGCAAGCCAGCGAAGCGATCTGCGAGGCTGGCCTTGGCATCCAAATCCTCCATCCAGTCCCACACGGCAGCCGTTTCCTCATCCTCGCCGAAGCTGAGTTCCAGAGCATCTTTCCAGCGAGCCGCGTCATCACCCGCCCATTCCGAAACCACCAATCTCACCATGTCCGGGGCGCCGGTGAAGCTGACGCCGTTTCCGAACATGAGGCTGAGAAATTCTGCAAACGACTCCTCGTTTTTCTCCGCGAGGGCGAGCAACGGTTTCATGAATGCCGCCCGGAACTCCTCGCTCAAGCCCCGCCGATCCATGAAGGCCGCCATCAGTAGCAACTCGTTAGGATGATTCGTGACTCGCCGCCCATCTTCCTCATCCTCGGCGGAAATGGAGCCGACGCGCTCCGCCACCCACCCGGTGTAATCCGGCTTCATCGGATCAAGCCCCAGTGCTTTCAGCGCTTCGGTGACGCGTTCGAGCGAGTCAAAATGCGTGAAGGCTTCGACGGGCGTGTTTTTGACAAACGCCTCCTCCGCCAGCCGACTTTCGCCGAGTAAATAAAGCGAATGGATCGCCATCTTGCGGTCACTCGAACTGCGTGCCGTCAGTCCATCCGTGAGCGGCTTTAGATCGCTGGCCGTGAGTTTTTTCTGCTGCCAACGCTTGATTGCCAGCGCGGTGTAGGGCTTGTGAAGCGCGATGCCATCGTGGGTTCCTTTGTTCATCCGCAGCCACGGCAGGGGATCACCTAACAAAATCGACATCACGGCGGAAATCCGAGTTTCCCCCGCTGCCGTCGCCGCATCTCGCGCCGCCTCGATGTTTCCCGCCGCTCGATATAAAGCCAGTAGCCAAGCATTTGCCCGCTCTCCCTTCAGCGTCTTTGCCCGTGCGATTTCCGCCTCCAAACTGCCCTGACTGCGGTAAAAATCCGCCAACGCTAGCAGCCCCGCCGCATCCGCAGGCGCCATTTCCAAATACTCGCGAGCCGCCGCCACATCGCCCTGGCCGATGCGCTCGCGCGCAGCGATCACCGCCACCTCTGTCACCGTGCGCTGCACGCGCTTGCGAAACTCCTGATTCGTCTCACTGGCGAACAACTTGAGCATCTGCCGCCATGCCCGCTTCCGCGCCATCTGCTCGAACAAATTCTGCTTCTCGTCTGCGGACGCCTGGGCGAATTTTTCCACCAACTTCATCACGTCCGGGTCCGTCTGCGGCGTGAGATGCAGC
>JANOQR010000136.1:0-42755 GCA_031414935.1 Luteolibacter sp. | reverse complement strand
CATTTCCCCGCTCGGCTCCGGCGCGCTCGCTGGCTCCACCATCAATCTTGATCGCCACGCCATCGCCGCCGAACTGGGCTTCGATGGCGTCACGCGCAACTCGATGGACGCCATCGCGGATCGCGACTACATCGCCGAGTTACTCTTCGTCATTTCGCTTTGCGGCGTCCATCTCTCACGGCTAAGTGAGGATCTCATTTTGTGGTGCACGGCGGAGTTCGCCTTCGCCTCACTATCCGACGCACACACGACCGGTTCGTCATTGATGCCGCAGAAGAAAAACCCGGACGTCTGCGAACTCACTCGTGGCAAGACCGGCCGCCTCGTCGGAAATTTGATGAACCTGCTAGTCGCCGTGAAAGGCCTACCGCTCACCTACAACCGTGATCTTCAGGAGGATAAACCACCGCTTTTCGACTCCGTGGACACGCTGCGCCTCATACTCGCCGTCAACACCGAGATGATTTCCGCCATGGAACTCCGCGAGGAAAATTGCAAGGCCGCCGCCTCCGATCCGATGCTGCTCGCCACCGACCTCGCCGACTATCTGGTGAAAAAAGGCGTCCCATTCCGCCACGCCCACGAACTCGTGGGCAAGGCCGTCGCTCAGTCCATCGCTACCAAAACCCCGCTCGACCAGCTCGATCTAACTGCCATCGACTCAGCCTACGGACCGGATGCAAAGGATGTTTTCTCTCTAGAAACCGCCCTCGCCGCGCGGACGAATCCGGGCGCGCCGTCGATTGCTAACGTGAAGGCGGAAATCGCGAAGTGGGTGACTGTGCTGTGAAGTGGCATCCTTTCAGCGCGTCCCGGATTCGACTGCGGGCCGTAAAGTGAAAGCTCTTTATGAAAAATTAATCTAAATCGCACAGAGTATTCCACAGAATCCTGAGTTCCATTTCATCACCTCGACGCTAGAATCAAGCCATGTCTCGCCTACAACAAATCCACATCTGGAATTTCAAGAGCTATGCGAGTGCCACTTTGCCCTTGGCTCCCGTGACGCTTCTTGTGGGCGCAAACGCCTCTGGGAAAAGCAACGCTATTGAAGCGCTCCAGATGCTTTCATGGCTAGCCCGAGGACGCCGCTTGGACGATGTTTTTCGAGCGGTTCAGGATTCCGAAGTGATCTTGCGGGGGCGGATCAGCGATCTCACGAAGAATGATGAGGACTATTTTCATCTGGGCTGTTTTCTCGACTCGGGAAGTTGGAGATTCTTGGGAATCGGTGTCGAGGTCACAACCGATAGCTTGAAAATCCGCCACGAAACGATCAACAGAGGGGACAAGCAAAACTGGCTCTATGATGTCCCGGACCAGAAGGATAATCACTCAGGGAGCATTAGTGTAACTTACGACAATTTTTCCAGAGGGCCGAACAAACCGTCGATTGCCTGCACGGACCAGCAGGCGGTATTCACCCAACTTATCACTCCGGCCCGTTTCGGGGCTAATCACAGGAAGAGCCAGGAGGAAATTCCCAAGGCCTGCAACGCATTCATCAATGCACTTGAGAACATTTTGTTTCTCGATCCCGAACCTAAGCAGATGCGACAGCCGAGTTTTCCTCAGGACAAGACGTTTCGAGGTGACGGCTCAAATCTCTCAAGCGTTCTCCATCGGATTTGCACCAAGCCAGACGGTAAGGCGGCGGTTCTCTCCTTCATCCGTGAATTGCCGGAACAGGACATTGCCGACATCGACTTTCTCGACGGGCCACGTGGCGAGGTGCTGGTAAAGTTGGAAGAAACCTTCGGTAAAAAGAAACATTGGCGAGATGCCGGAGTGTTATCAGATGGCACGCTTCGGGTTCTTTCTGTCGCGGCAGCGATGCTCTCCGCCCCCGAAGGTTCGACGGTTGTGATCGAGGAGATCGACAACGGTGTACATCCAAGCAGAGCCGGTGCCTTGCTTGCGGCGATCGATCAAATCGCAAGGAAGCGAAACCTTTCCATCCTGCTGACGAGCCATAATCCCGCGCTCTTGGATGCGCTGCCCCACCGCGCACTGCCCGATGTGGTTTTCTGTTATCGCGATCCCGAACAGGGAGATAGCCGTCTGGTCAAATTGGCCGATTTGCCCAACTATCCCGAATTGGTTGCCCGTGGACCTCTGGGCCGTCTGGTCACCCAAGGAATTCTCGACAAGATGGCGAAACACCCGGAAACGCCGGAAGAAAAAGAGGCTGCCGGCCTAAGTTATCTTGAGAAGCTCAGAAAGGTGGGGGCATGAGCATCGTGCTGATGGACACTTCCGTCTTCTGCAATGTCCTTGATGTCCCGGGATTCAATCAGGACCGCGATTCCATTTTGTCCGAGTTGGAGGAACGCATCCGGAGTCGTGATACGTTGTTGCTGCCGATGGCTGCGGTATTGGAAACTGGCAATCACATTGCTCAAATTGCCGGCGGTGGCGGTCTGAGGCGGATGGTGGCCCAGCGATTTTGCGACAGCGTGAGCGAGGCGATTGATGGAGCCTTGCCGTGGACTCCGACGCCGTTTTGGGAAGTAGAACAACTTCGAATTTGGCTATCGGAATTCGCGGACTATGCCATGCGCGGCGTCGGAATGGGCGATCTCTCGATCATTAAGGAATGGGAAAGACAGTGCGAACTCTTCCCAAGACGCCGAGTCATCATTTGGAGTTTGGATGGAGACCTTCAGGGATACGACCAAAGAGCCAAATGAGTGGGGTCATTGGTCACGAGTTCACACGCGCTGAAGATGTTTCCGCTTCCCGCTCATTCATGAAGCGCGCTCAAAACCGCCTGCGGATTGCGCTCGACGACACGCAGCAAGGCCTTGGCCGGACCTTAGGGCTCCCTGCGTCCCTGCTCCCAGTTCTAGAGCGTTCTAATGCTGTCGCAGATCATTTGTAAAAGTCAGGCTGGTCCAACCCTAGAGTGGATTCGACGCGCCCCAACCCTCACATCTTTCATCCGCCATCTGGCTCCCTCCACCCACTAGCCTTGATGGTCGGCAAAGCCATCACCACCAAGATCCCACTCGACCTAACTGCCATCGACCCCACATGCGGCCCGGATGCGAAGGATGTTTTCTCGCTAAAAACCGCCCTCGCCGCGCGGACAAATCCGGGCGCACCCTCAATTTCCAACGTGAAAGCGAAAATTTGCAGGTGGAGAGATTCCTTGTCGTAGTGGCAGCTTCTTTAACGAGGCAACACGCCACGAGATGCTCAACGCCGTTGCAATCCAGACGGTAACCAACCTTTTTTCATCGGTTCGACGATGGGTTTTTCGGCCTCGGGGGCTTTCGGGGGCTCGGCTTCGGGGGCGGGAAGTTTTTTTATCTGAGCAATGATTCGTTCGCGAATCTCATCGTCTTCGGGAAGCCCGACGAACCGATCAACTAAGTGACCGTCACTATAAAATCTAACATCCGGGAGGTTTTTTACGTCTTGAGCGGAGGCAAAGGTTTTGGATTTATCGAAATCGATCCGACCCACGAGCACTCTTCCGCCGTGTTCTGCGGTGATGCGCTGAAGAATCGGGACAAGCTGCATCGACTGGCCATTCCAGTCCGCGTGGTATTCGACGAGGGTGAGTTTGCCTCGCTGACGGCAGAACGAGCCGACTTCATCTTCTCGCAAGTTCACGATGAGATCGACTGGCGCGGTGGCGGTCGAGTTCTTGGGTTTTCCGAGACTGCTGACTAGAGTGCGCGCACGGTCACAGCCGGGACATGCAAGCAGTCCGGCCACCAGAAGAAGTCGGGGAAACTTCATGGTGCGAGATGGGGGATGGGGGTGTGGAAATGTGCTGCCGAAACTTATTTTGCCGCGGGTTGCATCCCTTCGACGTGGGGGCGCCAATCTTTATCGATGCGTTTCAGGCCACGGAGAATTTCTTCTAACTTGCGCTCCACTTGGCTCTGATTCGCGACGCCTTGGAACTCGTAAACTTTCTTTTCCTTCGTCCTGAAGATGACATGCGGAGCTTTATTCACGCCCTGTGCTTTCGCCTCCTCCGCCTGTTTCGTGACATCAATGCGACTGACTAACACAAGTTTGTCATACTTTTTTTGGACCTTGTTGAGCACATCGGCGATCTGCTCGCTCGCTGGATCGCTAGGCAGATGGTAGTGATCGATTTTTAATGCGTCGGATTCCTCGACCACCGCAGGCTTTTTCTCCACCACGGGTTTCGGATAGAAATACACACCCGCTAGGATGCCGAGAAACAGCACAGCGTAGAAGATTCTCGTAATTCGTTTTGCCCGCTCTTCGTGAGTCACGGCGGCATATTGGTTAAGAAATCCGTAGTTTCAATACTATTTCCACCGCCGAGAGTGTAAGAGCCGGGTGCATCGCGCGGTTATCAAATTGCCAGATTCCTGATTCTCGGCTAGCCGTCAGTCCTCAACTTCCCCGACGATCAATATTCAATCCTGACTTTTATGAGCCTCCAACAAAACTCCGCCCCAGGACCGAAACCGCCCTCCGTGAAACGGCCGCACTCGAAAGGCATCCGTCCGACGAAGCTACGCGCAAAAAGACGGATCTCGGAAATGTGGACGAGCTTGTGCGTTGGCGGTCTCGTGCTTCTAGCAGTTTTCTTCGGCTTAAAAATGATGAAACCCACGCCGCCAACGAAGCAGGCACCCGTGGTCGTCACGCTCAATGCGCCAGCTCGCACGTCTGAAGACAGCTCGCTAAAAACGGATGCTCCTGCGGCGGAGACGGCCATCAAGGAGGTAGCGAAACCCACACCGCCAGAAACCGTAGTTTCCGCAAAACCAGCGACTGCCCAACCTGCAGCAAGCAAGACGGAAGCGTTCTCCAAAGAAGACGTGCTCGTCCTCACTGACCTCGATTCCCAACGTGAAACTGCGATCCAGCGCGACAAAAACCTCTTTAATCAAGCCATCGAATCCAAGTCGTGGACCGCTTATCGGAAGCTGCTAGAAAAATCAATTGCTGCCGGATTCACCAAACAGTCAAAAGGCCAAGGCTTGAATCGCTTCGATGCGGTCTGGAAAGAACCCGCACTCTATCAGGCATTTCTCCGCTGGCAGGTGCTCGGGAAATTTTCCGAATCCGCGATCTCAGCCAACGTGACCGACAGCTACTCGGGCGAGTTTTTCACCTGGCTCTGCTACCAACCTGCCGCGATGGAAGAACTCCTGCTCACCATCAAGCCCGAGGATGACGCCAACAAAATGTTACAATTCCTCATCAACGCATGGCCTAACATGGATGGAAAAATGGAAAAGTATTTCTCCCTCGCCCTCGCGTGTGCCGTGGTTTTTGACGAGGATCAGAAAATCTATCATCCCGTCGGTGGCGAGTATGGTGAGAAGGCCGTGGTCGAGCCATCTGGCCGCATGATGTGGTTTATGGAAAACAGCGAGAAAGGTAGATTGGTTGCGCCCGTCCATCGCACGAATGCCCGTGATCTCGTCTGGGTCGTATGCGCGCCAGTTTCCACGTCCGAACTTGAGTGGTCGTTAAAGAAGATGCAACTCAGCCGGAAGCAGTGGGGCAGTGCATACGGCATGATCGAGTATCTGATGGAACGCGCCGTCGAGGGGCTAAATCCCTACAAGGAATACACCTTCGCGGAGATCCTCAAGGAAGGTGGAATCTGCGGCGATCAATCGTATTTCTGCGCGAACACCGCCCGCGCTCAAGGCATCCCCGCCATAAATCTCAGCGGCGAAACTGATAGTGGTGGCCATGCGTGGGTGGGACTAAAAATCGACGCCGACGAGTGGACCACAGGCATCGGGCGCATCGGCGGCGTTTCCAAAGGCGAGGCCACGAATCCTCAAACCGGAAAACGAATCACCGAGCAAGAAGTGCAATCTTGGAACGACCGCGCACACCACAGCTCGCTCACCACTCTCGCAGTCGCTCGCCACCTCTGGATGGCGAACTATTTAGAAGAAACCGATAGAGAAGACGATCACATCTTGGCGGTGAAACTTGCTAACAAGATCGGGCCATCATTCACAGAAACATGGTCGGCGTTATACCATCTCCTTCGCAAGCAAACGAAGCTCACCGGCGAGCCAGCCAAGCCAAGCAATCTCGCTGAATGGAAAGAATTTGCCCAAGCGATGCGCCGTGAGTTCAAAGACAATCCACGCATGGCGCAGCTCGCCGCGAATGCCGAGGTCGAATACATTTTCCCCTACGGCGAAGAAGGCGACGCCTCCCGAACTCTCCTTCGCGAACGCCGCCGCATCGAGCGCGATTCCGGCGAGCAAAAAGACCTCATCGCCGAGTCACTCCAGCGTGAAGCTGAGATCATTTCCAAACGCGGCGATGCTTCCGCGAAGCAAGACATCAGCCGCCTCTATGATAGCGCGCTGCGGAAATACGGTGGCAGTGTCACGGGATTTAAAATGATGGCTGAAGATTATTTCGGCTACCTCAAAGACGATCCCGAGCTTGCCCGCAAAGCCGCCCGCGATATTGAGCTAGCGTTCAAGCGCGTCATCGAGACCGGAGCCAAAGACTTTTTCCGCGCCGAAACCGAAGCGGGAATCTGTAAAATGATTTGCGGCTACTACCGTATCGCAGGCGACGAGGAACGTGCTTCCATGTTAGAAAAACGCTACGAAACTCTGCTCGAACGCGCGAAGCGAGGGGCTTTATAGCACAGCCATCTTGGCTGTGTCGTAGGACAGACGTCTCGCCTGTTACCTTCCATCATAACCTGCACGCGAACAGATCGAAATCAGTTCGGCGCGTCTGAGTTTACCTAGCTGCGACCTAGGCAAAACATCGAGTAAGATTGCAGGCTTCAACCGCCGGAAACCCGGTGTTCGTTGATTGTAAATTTGCTGCGTGGCCTCGATTAGCGAAGTATCCACCGATGATTCAAACACCGGCAGCAACGCATTCCCCGCCCGCTCATCCGGGACGGCAACGACTGCGAAAGTTCCAGAAATGAGAACGCCGTTAGATATCGAAATCAGTTCCCGCTCGATAGCTTCGGGATCTACCAGTTCACCCAAAATTTTAATCAACAAGTCAGCCCGCCCCAGAGGAGTGAGAAGCCCATTCTGCAAACTCACGCGATCAGAAGTTGTGTGCCACTTACCCACACGCGGAACAAAATTTTCACCGCACAGGTAGCCCGAGAAAAGCGCGTCACCGGAAATTTCCAGCAAATCATCTTCGGCCAAACGGGTCTTCCAAAGCGGCAACATAGGCAGCGGAGAAGATTGATACGGCATTTCCAACGCTTCCAATCCCTGCGTCGCGATTTGCGAACCCGCCTCCGTCATCCCGTAGCTCGCCAGCACTGGCCAACCGAGATCACGCGCCGCTTGGCCTGTTGCGGTGTCGAGTTGACCGCCGCCTACCACTACGGCTGATAGAAAAATCGGCGAATGCAGCTCGGCCTTTACCAAATCATGCACTTGAGTCGGCACCAACGAAGTGTGGGTCACTCGCGAGTCATGCAGCCACTCACGAAATGAGTGTGGATCCCATTTCTCCGAGAAGACAGCGACTCTGCATCCCACCTGATAGACTCTGGCAAGAACCCCAAACCCGCCGACGTGGTTGAGCGGCAGGGCGAGTCCCCAGCAGGAATCACTCGTGACTCCCAGATGCGAGTTCACGGACTTTGCAGACGCCAGCAAGGCACTTTTTGAAAGGGCGACCCATTTTGGCGCGCCGCTGCTACCCGAAGTTTCAAACAAAACATGGTTTTCTAACTCCGGGATGTTCGGAACCCCCCGCGCTGCAAAGGAGCGGGAGTCATTCCAAAAATCAGCACTTGTTAGTAAAGTCGCGTCCATGGCAAGGCATCGAGAAGATCGTCAAATCCAAGCCCCGTGCCGTCGGGAACCTTGAAGTTCGGTGACCACGGACCCAGAGCTTCCCTGAATTCATCCGGCTCGAAAAGATGATGCGTTTGCAGTCCACACATGCCAACCAATCCGGGAAATTGAAGACCAAGCCGCGCTGCCTCCCACGCCGCGAATGCTTGGCCGACGGGATGGTCCATATAACTGGTGATGACGACGCGCTGCTGATTTCCCAATGCGGCTTCACCTAACAAAAATGGCTCGTCGATGGCTGGCTTCACCACCATCACCTGCGCCGCCGAGGACAAAGGCGCAGCTTCCCGATCCACCGCGAGCTTGAGGCGAGTCTGACGACGAATTTCCTTCCATGATGCTTCCGAATACGGACTCGGATCCTCCACGAAATCAATCGCCGCACGGGTCTTCTCGCCAAGAGCTAACAAAAACCTCGTAGCCTCATCGGGAGCGAGAGACTCATTGAAATCCAACCGCCACTGTACCTGCGGATACTCGGCAGTCATCTCGTCGAGAAATTTTCCCTCACTCGTTAAATCGCGCCCAGCTTTGATTTTCACCGTGGTAAATCCAGCTTCCACCGCCAGCGCAATTTCTCCGACATCCGCCTTCGCAAGCGTGGCGTGGCTCTGAGGAACTTCCATTTCCTCAAACAACGAGTGATCGAACACCCGCGCCGCACGGTCGTATTCCGCACAACGGATCGCCCGCCTAACAATCGGCCACCGCCGCGCACTCGCCAAGTCCGCCAGACATTTTTCCAAAGGCGGATCACCCAGCTCCGGCCACGGGTGAATGCAGCCAAAACCACCGTCGATCTGAATCAAAGCACCCTCAAACTCTCTACGGTTAGAAATCGCGTTCAGAAACCCACGCGCCCTCAGGCGATAGCGAGCAATCATCGGTTTTTGGTCGATTAGATTCATCATCAATGAGCCATCACAGCGGCTACGTGGAACGCGGCGGCGAAGAAAATCAACTGCACGCCACCGAGGGCGAGCAAGCGGTTAAACGCTGGACCGGGCGGGAAAGTGATTACGCCCCAGATGATGCGTAAGCCCAGCAGAAATACTGGCGCGCCTGCGATGGCGAAGGTCGGCTGGCCAAAAACGATCCACACCAAACCCACGAAAACCGCGATTTTCACCTCCAGCCAGATGACGGCGACAGCGAACTTCGGACCGAATCGAACGGCGAGCGTGCGCTTACCAGTGGTGGCGTCTTCCTCACGGTCGCGTAGGTTGTTGATGGAAATGAGGACGGCGGACAGAAGGCCGATCTGAAAACCTAACAAAAGTGCTTCGCGTGGCCAGTCGCCCGTCTGGATAAAAACTGTGCCAGCCACCGCGATGAGGCCGAAGAACAGGATCACAAAAATTTCCCCCAGCCCGCGATACGCCAGCGGAAACGGTCCGCCAGTGTATCCGTAAGCGAGAAACAACGACGGAATCCCGATGGCGATGATTGGCCAACCCCGCGCCTGATAGAGCACGACTCCACAGACGACTGCCAGCCCAAGAAACACTGATGCGAGTTTCATCACGGTGTGTGAACTCATCATTCCTGACGCCGTCACGCGCGTTGGACCCAAGCGGCGAGCCGTGTCAGCACCTTTGCGGGCGTCGATGGCGTCGTTGAAAAAATTCGTCGCGATCTGGATGGCGACGGAGCCACCCAGCGTGCAGAGGGCGAGCAGAAGATTGAAATTACCGCTGAGTTTCCATGCCAGCACGGAGCCCACCCACACCGGCACGACGGCGGCGGGCAGTGTCTTCGGGCGAGCTGCTAGGATGCAGGCTTTGAGCGTGGAAATAGCCATGAAATCAGATGAGAGCGATGGAATTGGCTGCGAGTAAATCGTCCGCCGCGTCGAGTTCCGCAAGCAAGGAAACGGGGGTTTCCCGAAGTTTTTCCGTCAGCCCCGGACGCTCGAACAAAGCCACGCAAGGACGATCCGTGAATCGACTGAGGTAACGAATCCCATCCACCGCTTCTGGATGATTCTGGATCGCCAGACCCCACGCTTGTGGAACAGACAGATCCGTGTGCTTCAAAGCACTCAGGTCGAGGCTCAAGGTCCGGCGAATATGCAGATTTGTTAGGTCGCAGAGCTTCAGGCATTCGGTCGATTCCACTTTGCTCAATCGTTTTCCCAAATCCACCTTGGCGATGGCCGAGTGATCGAGAATTTCATCGCCGAAACACTCCCAAAGACAAGTTTCAAGATCCTCGCCCAGATAGAGCAGCCCGCCCGGTGCATCAGGATGCGAGAACCGATGATTGGGATTCAGCCTGAACGAAATCGCAGGAAATCTAACGCTATGGACGCGAAACATTTCAGACGCCTCGAATGCGGAAACTGGCAATGGCTTCTTACCAAGATCAACTGCCGGCAAGCGGATAGGACGCGAGTAAGACATCAATCCAGAGAAGAACGGGCGTAACCACAGACACGTTTGACATCACCCTCCCGCAACACATCCAGCGGACGCTTGCCTGCTAGACTGTGACGTGCATTCAGGAAAAACAGGATTCTCTTCCAGTCATCCACCCAATCCTCCTCCGCGAAAATGGCCAACACTTCGGGCAAGCCGGGCAGCACATTGTCTCCTTGGAACTGCCACGCGGGGAAGCGCACGGCATTCTGGCTCGCCTCCCGCCAACCGATGAGTTGGCCCTTCTGATAACGCTTGAGGACTGCGGCTTTTGAAATTCCTAACAATAACCTAACTTCCTCTGCCGAGTAGCTGCCGCCTTCAGCCATCTTGAGTTCTTCTCGGGCGACCAAGCCGCGCATGATCGCTGCTGCGTACTTGGTCCGTGGCTTCGGCGTGAGGGCGAGTTGTTGTTGCACGCTCGCCGTGATGAGCCGCACAGCTTCCAGAGGATCGTGGCGGCGCATCAGTTCTGCAATGGCGGGTTGGAGGTCAGGATCTCCGACTCCGTAGGCGACGCAATAGTCCTCCACCATGGTCGGCACCTGCCTGCTTTCTCGCGCTGTGGGGTATTTGACGCTCATGCAAAAACGCTGCACTCATTTTACAAAGTCGTCAACTTCGTAAACCTATTTTCTCTCATAAATTTTCCTTTACGCCACATCGTCTGTATTATTACACCTAATACAGTTGCATGTTGCCATTTCTCATCAATCTCCAGTTAGGCGAGCCGATCTACGAGCAAATCGTCCGTGCGGTGAAAAAAGCCGTCGCCACGAGCCAGCTCCAGTCTGGCGCGCAAATGCCGTCCGTCCGCGTCATCAGCCGCGAGCTGGGCGTGAATCCGAACACCGTCCAGAAAGCCATCAGCCGCCTCACCGACGAGGGCGTGCTCGCCAGCCATCCCGGCTCGGGAAGTTTCGTCGCAGACCGCCAGCCATCGCTCCACTCGCAGCAAATCAAAGCCCTCCAACCGCTCATTGAACAACTCCTCGTCGAGTCCGCCCACCACGGGTTGAGCGAGGCGGAACTCATCACTCTTATCCAAAAAACACATCAGCAAATCCATGGAAACGATCATTGAAGCCCGCAGCCTCGGCAAACGCTACCGCCACAAGGACGCAGTTCACGACCTGAGCTTCTCGCTCCCCGCCGGACGCGCCTGCGCCTTCCTGGGTCGTAATGGAGCCGGGAAAACCACCACCATCAAAATGCTCGCCGGCCTCATCCGCCCCGACAGCGGCTCGTGCTCGCTCTTCGGTCGCGACTCCCAAAACCTCCGCCCCGAGGATTGGCAAAAAACCGGCTACGTCTCGGAAAACCAAGAACTCTACGACTGGATGACCGGTGCCCAGCTCATCGCCTTCACCGCCAAGCTCTACCCCGCGTGGGACCAGTCATTTGAAAAGGAGCTGCTGGAAAAACTCGCCATCCCGCTCCACCGCCGCATCTCCCTCTGTTCGCGCGGCGAAAAGGTGAAACTCGCCCTGCTGCTCGCCATGGCCTTCCGCCCGCGTCTGCTCATCCTAGACGAACCCTTCGCCGGACTCGATCCCCTCGTCCGCTCCGAGTTTCTCGACACCGTCCTCGAAATCACCCGCCAAAACGACTGGTCCATCTTCTTTTCCACCCACGACATCGACGACGTGGAGAAACTCGCCGACGACGTGATCATCATCGACGAAGGCCGACTCCAGGTTTCCGAATCACTCGACTCGCTCCAAAAACGTTTCCGCCGCATCGACCTCATCGGCCCGCACGAAGCCGTCGTAAAAACAGCCGCTATCCTCGGCCTCACCCGCGAGGGCGACTACAGCCGCTTCATCCACTCTACCTTCAATGGCGACACCCTCGCCGTCATCCAAGCAAGTCATCCGCAGGCTCAGATCGAAGTTTCCACCCTCTCGCTGAAGGAAATTTTCATCGCCCTCGCGAAAAAGTTCCAAACCGAAAACCCACGCTCATGAAGCTCCTGCTCCATCACACGCGCAAGGATTTGCGCCACTCGCGCTGGCTCATCGCCCTCACTTGGCTCGTCGCTGCGGGCATCCTCTGGCTGCCCGCCACGCCGATAGAAAATCGTCCCGCCGCCCTCGAATGGCTGCCACTCATTCGCTACGGCGCGTGGCTACTGTTGTTTCTCACCGTCGGTCGCATCGTCCAGCTCGATGCTCCATTGCGCGAAACCGCCTTCCTCCGCAGCCGCCCGATTTCCTCTGACCAGTGGCTCATTTCCAAACTCCTCGCCAGCAGCATCGTCCTCCTGCCCATGGCCATGATCGACGCCGTGATGCTCCCACTCGCTGGCCTGCAACCCGAGTTCACCGACCTGCTACTTATCTTTTTGGAGGAAATGCTCGTGCTCTACGTCATCGCAGTACTCGCCATCACGCTCGCCGCCAGATCGCGGACTTACTCGCAATTTTTCACGAACACGATGAGCATCGCCTTAGCCGCGCTCATCGTCGTCATCATTTTTGTGAATGCGAAAGAATGGCTCACACGCGGCACGAAAACCGAGTGGAGCTACGACAACGAGTATCTCAAACTCAGCCGTCTCCTCATCACCCAACTCGTCACGACCCTCTCTCTTCTCGTCGGGCTTTTCCTCTGCATCCGCGCCCGCCTGCCCGAACGGCTCACCGCCGTCATCCCCGCCACCGCGATCATTGCCGCGCTTGCATGGTTCTTCTGGCCTGTGAACTTTGTGAAAACTTTCACCCGCCCGGAAGCCGAAGCACCGCGTGCGGAATGGCCGGATCTTTCCGCTTTGAAACTCTCCTTCCGCGTGCAGAAAACGTGGTCTGAGGAAAAAGCAGGTCCCACGCTCACAAGGTTTGCTTTCGGTGGTGGAATGCACAATGGAACTACCTACCAAAGCATCGAAAGCCACACCCATCTCGAAGGACTTCCCGAGAGATGGTTTGCTTACTCAAACAGCTATGATTCCGAGCTCCTGCTTTCCAACGGGAAAACTCTTTCGAGTCGATACGTCGCTTGGGCAGGTTTGTCAGAGACGATGGCATTGCCTTTGGTAGACCTCCCACTGACTTGGGATAAATCCACAAACCCATTGCACGGCGTCACATTGGCGGAATTACCCCTGCCGGAAGCAGCAGGCGCGATGACTGGCGCCAAGCTCAAAGGCAGGGTTCACATCCCGCTCAAACGCCCCGTCATTCTCGCCCGATTGCCATTTCGCATCGGTGTCTCCACGAAGATTGGCAACCGCCGTATTCGGCTCATGGAAATCGAACAGAACGCGATGAAAATTCACTACAGACTGGCCATCGAAACCCCGCGAGTCCGATTGCGCGGAGACTGGAACTCGGAACCTCACCGCCGGATCGAATTCCTTGGCGTCAAGGTAGGAAAACGCGAGTTCCTCACTCAAGGAGGCAGCGGCGGCTCAGGCGGCTCATCAGGACACTATTCTCTGGAGCTTCGCGAAATTAGCCAATCCATCTGGCGCGATCCCATGAAGAAATGGGATGGCAGCCCGATCCCACCCGATTGGCTCGATGGAGCCGAACTCCTGATCGTGGGCGACGAATATGGCGGCACATTTTCCCAATCCTTCGATTTTTCCGACGTCAGCCTCAGCAATCCATGAACCTCATCATCCACCTCTGCCGCAAGGATTTCTCATTCGCGAAGCACGCCTTATGGGGCGCGTGGGCCATGTTCCTGCTCGCCGCGCTGATGCCCGCTTTCCTTACCGGAGCACTCGTCGATGCCGCCGGAGCCATCCTCGGGCTGCTCTACGTCGTGCCGCTGTTCCTGATATTTTCCACCACGCTCAGAATTCTCAGTGCCGATACACTCACAGGCGGAAACGCCTTCATCAGCACCCGCCCGGTGACGATGACGAAGTTGTGGTTTTCTAAGCTCGTGGCCATCACCGCCCTCCTGTTGCTGCCTTGGCTGCTCGCCCAAGTCATCGGCGTCTGGATGCTGCGCGTGCATCTCACGCCTGCTGACTGGATATTATTTCTGGCAGAAAAAACCCTGCTTTTCGGCCTGCCCGCATCCATCGCCCTGATCGTCGGCACGCACACCCGCCACTTCGTCTGGGGGACGATGTTGTTCATCGCATTCAACGCTTTGTTGCTGTGGTTGGCAGTCACTATTTTTAACAGACCCGGAGGATTGAATTTCATCACGGAAGCTCGCCTCCTGAAAGCCTCACAATGGCTGGTCGCACAGAGCCTGATTCCCATCGCTGCCATCTTGCTTGCGTGGCTTTGGATGGCCCGCCGGAGAATATCATGGAGCATCGGAGCCGGAGGAATCGCGCTCGCTGCGATCGCCATCGTCTCCACCCAATGGCAGGTAAATTTCGTGAAACCCCTCGCCATTTCCGAAGTCGATAGAATTCCCACCGCGCACGATCTTCGCATCGCATGGCTCGGCGATTCGCACATCTCCAGCAGCTCACGCAACCGCGTTTCGCTTACCTCGGTCACCCGCGAGGCAAAGGTGGCAGGTACGCCGACTGGCTGGCTAGCCAACCCCTCGGGTGTCCGGGCGGACGCACGATTTCGCGATGGCAGCATGATCGCCGCTCAAGCCACCCACTCACGGCACACGGGCGATTATTCACGGGCCATGCTTCCATCTCTGGTTGTCGAGGTTCCGCTAAAACATCCTAGAAGTTTGAATCTCGGACACTGGGCCACTTGGTTCGAGACACCGACATCCCTGCTGCGAGACCGCACCGACACGACCTGCACCATCTCCGGCGAGTGCATGGTCGAACTCGATCAACCCGTCGTCCTCGCGAATCTCCCAGCGCAGTCCGGCGCCAGCGCCAGCCGCGGACGTTTCCGCTATCGCATCGAACAGGTCGCGGCTTCAGGTGCCGAAATTTCAGTGAAATTCACGGTTTCCGGCGTCGATCTCACCAGCCGGGCCGATCCGATGAACAAGCACGTCGAAATCGAGATCCTACTCATCAACCCGAAAACCCGCGAGTACACCGCCCTCGGTCTCGGAAGTAGCAGCTCACAAAATGTTCCCGGATGGATGACCAGGACTCACTCCCTCCGCATCGACGACTGGCCAGACAAGCAAACCAGCGATCCCCAAATCTTCCTTAAAGACGCCCGCATCTACCTCATTGGTCGCCGCCATGGCGGCACCGTCCGCGTGCCATTTGAGATGCGAGACATCGAACTAAAACCCGACCGCTGACCATGGACCGCTCCGACATGTCGGAGCTTTCCCACGGGCCGACATGTCGGCCCGTGAAAAGCGGCGACATGTCGCACGCAGTCCGAAAGCCCCCTCTTCTTCCGTGTGTTCCGAGTATTCCGTGGTTCCGATCTTCCTTCACGGCACCCTCGGAAATTTCGAGAAATCCGGCGGGCGTTTCTCAAGGAAGGCTTGTTTCCCCTCTCTGCCCTCCTCGCTCATGTAGTAAAGCAGCGTCGCATTTCCTGCGAGATCCAGCAGCCCCATTTGCCCATCGCAATCCGCGTTGAGCGCAGACTTCAAACAACGCAACGCCAGCGGCGAGTGGGCGAGCATTTCACGGCACCAAGTGAGCGTCTCTTTTTCCAAATCCGCCAGCGGCACCACCGTGTTCACCAAGCCCATATCGAGAGCTTGTTGCGCGTCGTATTGGCGGCAGAGATACCAAATCTCCCGCGCCTTTTTTTGCCCCACGATGCGCGCAAGATAGCTCGATCCTAACCCGCCATCGAACGAACCCACCTTCGGTCCCGTCTGGCCGAAACGTGCGTTGTCCGCCGCGATGGTGAGATCACAAACGATGTGCAAAACATGGCCACCGCCGATGGCAAAGCCCGCCACCATCGCCACGACTGGCTTGGGCAACGAACGAATTTTCTTCTGCAAATCCAACACGTTGAGCCGCGGGATACCATCCTCCCCGATGTAGCCTGCGTGACCCCGGACTTTCTGATCGCCGCCCGAGCAAAACGCGAGATCACCCGCTCCCGTGAGAATAATCGCACCGACTTTGGGATCCTCGTGCGCGAGGTCAAAAGCCACCAACATTTCCTTCACCGTCAGCGGTCGGAAAGCGTTGCGAACTTCCGGGCGGTTGATGGTAATTTTAGCAATCTTCCCCTCATCCGTAGTTTCATAACAGATGTCCTCGAACTCGCGCACAGTGGTCCACATGTGGCGACTTTGGACGCCAGATCGCCAGTCCGCAACCCCTGCATTGCCGGGAAAAATTACGACTCAAGCTCAGTTCCCCACCCGCAGGAAATGAGCGACATTTTCTGCAAACCAGTCCTCTGCTTCCCACGGCACGCGGTGGCCTGCTCCGGGGGCGATGGCGAGGCGGGCGTTGGGCATCAGCGATACCGCGCGTTGGGCGAGTGATAGAAATTTCTCATCCTTCTCGCCGACGACCCAGAGGACGGGAATCGTAATTTCTCCCAGCCTCTCCCACAGCGGCTCCTGCGCCCCGAGCGACCAATCGACAAAGCTGCGGGCGATCTCCCGGCGGCGCATCACGAGACTCCCGGACGCAGATGTATCGCGCATGACGGAGCCGAGAACAGGTTGAGCGTTCCAGTCGGTTAGAAATTCCTGCCAATTTCCTGCTAACGCCTTTGTCGCCCATCCGGCGTCGGACGCTCGTCGGTCAGCACGATCAGATTCATTTTCTAATCCCGGATGCGCGGCGACGATGACGGCTGCCTGCCACGGATGATCGTTTTCTAGCAGAGCGTGTAAAGCCAGCCGTCCGCCCATCGAGTAGCCGAGGAGGGCACGGAAATTACCCCGGAAAACTTGGCCACCGGCATCCGCGTTCAAGGCTTGTCCGAATGCGGTTAGAGGCATTGCTTGGCATTCGAGAAATCGCCACAAGTCCACCGCGCGCGTGCCTATCCCGGCGACTGCTAGATTTTTCGCGAAGCCGCGCCAATCCGCTGCCATTCCGGCCGCGCCGTGCAGGCACCAGCATTCTACCGGTCCGGCTTCGCGGCGTTCGTCAGTTTGTTTCGAGAACTGGATCACGATTTCGGAGTCGTGCCACTCACCGCTTGGCGCAGAGTTTCGCGGACTTGTTCCTGAAGTTCGGGGCTACCTATCAACCCCAGATAAATGGCCGTCGCAAGTCCGCAGGCAACGAAAAGCGAGGCGACGAGCAACCAATAAATCACCGCAAGCAAGATCCCGGGACCATCCAGTTTTTTGTGATACGCATAGCCACCGGGGCAGGCAAAACAACGAAAGCCAACCCAGAATCCGAGGATAGGCACTGCAAATCCGAGTATCCACTTACGACTCATTCCGAGATTTGCGAAGCGCTTGAGATTAAAAATGATGAGTGCCAGCGCAGGGATCAAGCCGATGGCAGGAGCGGCGAATTGCGTGATATGAGGACCAAACTGTTTTTCTAACAAAGCGAATGTGCTGGGATATCCAATTACCCAAAGAGCTGGAAACAAAATGCTAACAAGCAAATAGCTACCCCGCCCTGCGCCCGGCCAACCGTTCTCACGCCCCATCCGTTCGGCAGCACTTTCCTGCGGTGGCGGCGTGAAAGCACCTGCTGCGGGAGCCAGGCTTTCCGGTCCCTCACTGGCCGTCCGCCGCTCGAATAAACCCTCGATTTCGCCCGAGGGCACCCACGTATCCATGCCTCGCCCCCAGGCCATATCGAGACGCGGATTCAGCTCACCATCCTTCGCCTTCGTCCGAAGGTCCGCAAACGTGATGGGGCCGATTTGTTCGCCGTCGCGTGTGTAGAACCAAGCTTTTTGTGGCGCGTCGCTCATCAAAGTTAAATATGAAATTTTAAAAATGCTGTCAAACGCCGCCTCCCAGCGGAGTCCTTCGTTTTCAGGATTGCCTCGGGTGGGTTACGGGAGACGATGACGGCGCATGGCGTATTTGGCAGACCGGGCTTACGAATTGATTTCCTCCGCACACGAGCGGCAGCGTCTAGCGCACGCATTTCTCATCAGCGGGGCGCATGGCAGCGGGAAGGAAAATCTAGCAGCACGGATGATTCAGCTCGTGAACGGTGGGACGAAAGCAGGTGGCTTCGATCTCTTCGGCGAGGCCGTGGTGGTGGAAACGCCGCCGCTGGATGACTTGGAAAGCGGGTGGATTCGTATTGTTAGACCACGGATGAAATCGCGCCGTATCGGGGTGGATGAGATTCGCGATCTGGAGCAAACGCTGCATCTCGCGGCTCCCGGCGGTGCTTGCAAAGTCGGTGTCATCACCGAGGCAGACCGGATGAATGACCAAGCGGCAAACGCCTTTTTGAAAACTCTGGAAGAACCGCCGCAAAACACCTTGCTGCTACTTCTCACCGCGAATCCACAACGTCTGCTGCCGACGATTCTCTCGCGCTGCGTACGTCTGCCTTTGTTAGGTGGGCGGGCGTTGTTGGAAAATGGCGGGGCCGAACTCGTCGCTGCATTGAACGCCGCCGCCGCGCGTGGGTTTGGCACGCCTGTCGCCGCACTGCATTTAAAAGCGGCGTTTGCATCATTTCTATCAGAATTCCGCGAGCAGGCAGATGCCGCTGCAAAGGCTTCTGAGAAAGAGGAAGTCGCGGCTTACCGAGACGGCACAGACGGCAAGTGGCTCAAAGAGCGCGAAGATTTCCACAAGGCCGCCGCAGAAGCAGAATACCTCGATGCGCGCAATCGACTCTTCGATGTCCTGATGGCATGGATGGCCGATCTCCTGCGGCTGAAGGTCAAAAGTAGCGGCCTGGATTTCCCCGAATCTGCCGCAGCCTTGCGCGGCATCGCGGAGAAAGAGTCGGAAAGTAAACTCCTGAAACGCATGGAAGCACTCGACACGTTGCGCCGCACGTTAGAGACGAATGCTTTCGAGCCACTCGCGATCGAAGTGGGCTTCTTAAAGGCGTTTGGTTAAAAATCGCCGTGCGATGTTCCAGCCGGATCGGGCAGCGCGATGGATTCTAGCAGTTGATCGAGTCTGTCGAGAACCGTCAAAATGCCGTCCGTCCAGCGAGATGCCTGCCACGCGGGGCCAGCGAGTTCTAGCAAGTGATCGAGCGCTTCAGTTTTGAGCAGAGTTTCCAAACCGTAGCCCGGCATGATCGCGGACTCACCACGCAGCGGATCAATGGCGATGAGCAGGGCGTGGTTGTCTTTTCCGCGCCGACTATCGCCTGCGAAACTCGCGGCATTGAAGAGCCAGAAAACATACATGGAAAATGGATGATCGGCGGGAAACGAGTGCATCACCACCTGCATGACGAGCTGCGGGAAACGCCGTTGGATCGCGGCGATGCGTTTTTTTAACTTCGCCTGATTCGCGGAATCCAGCGACTGCGTGGTGTCCGCGACGACGGGTGAGAGCTTCGGCAAAGTGCCAACCAGAGTCGCAGTCCGGGGATAGCTTAGGCGGCAAGCTGGGCATTCCACGGCATCGGCGCGTAAGGGAGTTTGGCAAAATGGACACCTCATCGGTGGCGCAGACTATGCAGCCCGCAGAAAGATGACGAAGTGAAAATCCCTCAAAGTGACGAAATCGACACGGAATCCGATACGTGAATCGCCGCCAATTATGGTTCGTTTCCGCAGTCATTCCAGACTTTCAACTTATCATGAAAATCGACATTGTGACGGATACTTTCGCTCCAGATGTGAATGGGGTGGCCATGACCTTGGGTCGTTTGACCGATGGCTTGAAGGCGCGAGGACACCGAATCCATGTCATCCACACGGGGGAGGTGGCGAAGCCGGGCGAGACTTGTTCGCCCTCGGTGCCGCTGCCCGGCTACCGCGAAGTGCGTGTCGGCCTGCCCGAGCCGTTTAAACTACGGGCGCGGTGGCTGAAGAAGCGCCCGGACGCAATCTATGTCGCCACCGAAAGCCCGTTAGGAAAATCTGCGCTCAAAGCGGCGAATGCACTCGGCATCCCGGTGGCCAGTGGATTTCACACGAATTTTCATCAATACATGGAGCAATACCGGATGGGTGGCCTGCAACCCGTCGCGATGGCGTATCTGCGGCGTTTCCATCAGCGTGCGAATTGCACACTTACGCCATCGAAGGATGTGGCGGACAAACTCATCGCCGCAGGTTTCCAGAACATCCATCTGCTAGGGCGCGGTGTGGATACGGATCTCTACGCTCCGGCGAAACGCTGTCATAACCTGCGTGCTGAGTGGGGAGCCACTCCAGGCTCGCCCGTCGCGGTGATGGTCGGGCGGGTGGCGGCGGAAAAGAATTTCGATCTCGCGATCAAGACATTCGAGCGGATGCGCGAGGCGGTGCCAGACTTGAAATGTGTGGTCGTCGGCGATGGTCCATTACGCGAAAAGTTAGCGATGAAACACTCATGGATTCACTTCGCTGGCACGCGTCAGGGAGAGGAACTCGCACGACACTACGCATCGGCAGACGTGATGATTTTCCCGAGCGAAACCGAGACTTTCGGTAACGTCGTGTTAGAGTCCATGGCCAGCGGTCTGGTCACGGTGGCTTACGATTACGCTGCCGCCGCGATTCACATTTCCTGCGGTGAAAATGGTCTGAAAGCAACCAAGGGAGATACTGCTAGATTTATGGATCGTGCGGTGGAGGCACTTTCATTTCGCCCAGAACATCCGCTGCGCGTATCTGCCCGGCAGGTGGCTGAGTCGCTGGGATGGGAGCAGGTTGTCAGAGATTTCGAGTCGCGCTTGGAGGAAATCGCAGGCATCGGGCCAAAAGAAGAACCTCCAGCCGAGAAGAAATCGAAGCGGAAAAAGTATGACTGCCGGACGGTTTTTCTATCCGACATCCATCTCGGCACCGTGGACAGCAAGGCGGATGAAGTCGTCGATTTCCTCAAGCATCTCACTTGCCGCAAGCTCGTCCTGAATGGTGACATCATCGACGGTTGGGCACTGCGACGCGGCGGAAAATGGAGCAACCGCCACAGCCGCGTGATTCGCAAGTTTCTCAAAATGACGGAGCGCGACGATACGGACGTGATCTATCTGCGCGGAAATCACGATGAAATCTTGGAGCGTTTTCTCCCGCTTTCGTTCGGGAAAATCCGCTTCGCTAAGGAGCACATTCACACCACCGTGGATGGAAAACGCTACCTCGTCGTCCATGGCGACGGCTTCGACAGCGTCTCGACGAATCACAAGTGGCTCGCGTTGTTAGGGGCAGTCGGATACGATTTCCTGCTCACGGTGAACCGCTTTTACAATCACTGGCGGGCGTGGCGGGGAAAGGAATACTTCTCTCTCAGCAAACGAGTGAAGGCGAAGGTGAAATCGGCGGTGAGTTTTGTGGATCGTTACGAGGAGCTACTCCAAGACCTCGCCCGCCACAAGAAGTGCGACGGCATCATCTGCGGTCACATCCACACGCCGGAGGACAAGCAAGTCGGCGATGTCCATTACCTCAATTCCGGCGATTGGGTGGAGAGTCTCACCGCCATCATCGAGTATCATGACGGACGTATGGAGCTGGTGCGCTACGCCGAGTTTCTGGAAACTTTGAAAAAGGAAACAAGGCCAGCCCTAGCCCCGCAAGCTCACCCGACCGAGCGTTTGACTTCTTCTAACACCGCCTCATCCATCCCGATCAAGTGACTGCGCTCTGGGAAGCGACCTACGTTCACATCGGCGATGTATTCTTTAAATGCGGCGATGCGCTCTTGCTGGAGACGTTGATTTTCCGCGAGGAAATTTCGATAAGCCTTCGCGTGACGCGGTAAGCGTTCCTCGTAGTCGCCGAGGATGTCGCATGAGAAAAGAAACTGCGTATCACAGCCGCTGCCAGAACCTAACGACATGAGAAGCATCGTCGTTTTGCTCGCGAGGAAACTCGCGAGTTCATGGGGGACGACCTCGATCTCCGCCGCGTAAGCTCCCGCATTTTCCAGTTCCTTCATCGCCTGATAGAGCTTCATCGCCTCATCCGCCGTCTTCCCGATCGCTCGATAGCCCGTCCACGTGACATGACGCGGCACCAGGCCGAGATGCCCGACAACTGGGATTCCCTCCCGCGCCATGGCCTCGATGATGAAGGGACTGGCCGAGCAATAGACCGAGCTGGCTCCGAGTTCGAGCGCGCGGAATCCGACCCGGATCGCTTCCTCTGGTGAGGCGAGGCCATGCGGCGTGGCTCCCGAAAGAAAACTGCTAGGTGCCGCCGCGACAAGCGTGGGCAGCCGCGCTTGAGACTCGGGTGAATCGAAGCTGCAACTCATGAGATCAATCCCCGCTGCCTCCGCGGCTGCCGCTTCTTCCGGCGACTTCACATGGATGTGCGTCAGCACTCGCTTGCCCTTGAGTTGGCGTAAGTCGTGGACGGTGTATTTCTTGCGTGGCCGGAGCATAATGTTAGGAAATGGGATGGAATTTTAGATGCAGTGATTCGTAGCCGAGCGTGCGGGTGAACTTCGCCTCGCGCTCCACTCGTTCTTCCGCAGAGATGATTTCTAGCGATTTCACCTGACGGCAAATTTCCTGAAGCAAGGTGCGTAAAATCAAGCGTGCGTGAGGTGCGCCGAGACAGAGGTGGTGGCCGAACCCGAAGGACACATGCGGGTTCGGCTTTCGGTCTAACTTCACCCTCTCTGGCTCTGCGAAAACTGCGGCATCGAAGTTTGCCGATGACCAACACAGCGACACCCGCTCACCCGCGCCGACCGACTCGCCCTGCACCTCTGTCGCCACCGGACAGACGCGCCCGATGTGCGTCAGCGGCATGAAAACTCGAAAAAACTCCTCGCTCGCCAATGTGATGCGCTTGGGGTCTTCACGCAGAAATTCCAGCTCCTGTGGATGCGCTGCTAGATGTCCCAGCGTACAGGAAATCGTGTGAATCACCGTGTCCCTGCCGCCCGCGAATGCGAGGTTCGCAAACCCCATCATTTCCGCCCGCATCAAGGGCCGCCCGTTCATTTCCGCCTGACTCAGTGCGCTGAAAAAATCATCCCCCGTGGCACTCACCGCATCGAACTTCTGCATCAAGTAGTCATCCAGACTCACCGATTTCTTAAAGCCATCGCCCTGCCGGAAAACATGCACACCCCAGCCGATCCACGTTTCCGCCTCACTCTCCGGCACGTTGAGAAGATACGTCAAAGCCCGCGATTGCAACGGTAGCGCGAAACCATGCACCACTTCGATTTCGCCTTTTTCTAACACTCCGCGCACCAATTCGGCGATCAACGCTTCCACCTGCTGCATCACGTCCGGTTGCTTCGCTCGTTGGAAAAACGGCTCGACCAACTCGCGATACTCGCCATGCAACGGCGGGTTCGTTTCGATGGGTAATTGTCTCATCCCGCGCACCGATTCCTCCGACGGGATCGGCACTCGGAACGGCGCATCTGACGAAAAAGTCTGCCAATCCCGCGCTACCTTTCTCACCTCTTCGTGGCCGAGAATCATCGTGATTTCCTCGCCATGAAACGGACATTTCATCACCCCGCTCGTCTCGCGAGCCTGGCGGAAAGGATCGGAAAACGCGGACATGTGCATTGAGGAAATAGTGCCGATGGCAGAATTGCAACGACGCATCGAAGCAGTATCTTCGCCGCACATGAGAATCCAATGGCCACGCCTCAATCGAAAAGTTCACTACTGGAGTGCCATCGTTTGTGCGTTGCCTGTGCTCGTCGTGATCCTATCAGGAATCTTGCTTCTTCTCAAAAAGGAGAGCGCATGGATTCAGCCGCCCACCGCGAAGGGGCAAAAAGGTGATCCGACCGTGGAGTTTGCGAAAATTTTATCCACGGTGACGGCTGTTCCCGAAGCGGAAATCAAGTCATGGGCTGACATCGCACGGCTGGACGTGCGGCCAGACAAGGGACTCGTCAAAGTCCACGCGAACAACCATTGGGAAATCCAGTTAGACCACCGCAGTGGTGAACTCCTGCAAGTCGCGTATCGGCGCTCAGACCTCATCGAGTCGCTGCACGATGGGAGTTTTTTTCACGAGTATGTGAAACTCTGGGTGTTCCTGCCGTCAGCACTGGTGTTGTTGTTGCTGTGGGTGACCGGGATTTATCTGTTCGTGAAGCCGATCTTGGTGAAGCGGCGGCGAAGGAATTAGCGGCACCGTGGCGGCGGTTTCCAACCGCCAGGCCGGCGAGGATTTCCGAGACCATTCGTTTTTCTGGATAGGCAGGGCGGTTGAAAACCGCCGCCACGTTAGAAACTTGCGGTCATGCCGGCGGTGATGCCGAAGCCGGGTTCGTTCGAACCGGAGCCGTGGGCGCGGTAGGCTTGATCGAGCAGGTTTTCTAGCCCGAGGGAGACGCGCAGGTGGTCGTTCACGATATAGCCGCCATGGATTTCTAACAGCGAGTATCCCGGTGTGCCACCGGGCGGGATGCGTTGGGTGTCTTCGCGGTCGCCGCTGCTGAGGCGGTCCGCTTCGGCGGCGAGAGTGGCTGCAAATTCCGCCCACCATTTTTTATCCGGGCTTTCCCAGCGCAGCGCGAGATTCACGGTGAGCGGCTGGATGCGGCTGAGTGGCTCGTTCACGGTTTGGAAAGACGAGGCATCGACGTAGCTTTCGAGATCGCCACGGAGATAGGTGAAATTTCCCCGAGCTGACCATTGTTCGTCTAGCTGATAGGCGGCGTCTAGCTCGATGCCGAAGATTCCGCCGCTGCCACTGTTGCGCTTGGTGACTTCCGTGAGGCCGCCAATCACGTTGCCGGTAGGAGTGCTGGTGATGTAGTCGTCGATGCGGGTGTAGTAAATCGTGGCCGCTCCAGAGAAGGGGCCGTCGCTGCCTTTGAGACCGAGTTCGTAGGTGAGGAAATGTTCGGGATCGAGGTCGATGGCGGCGATCTCTGTTTCGTTAGAGCGGCTATCGCCGTAACGGCTGAGATCACCGAGATTCGGTGCACGGAAGGCTTGGCTGATGCCGCCCCAGAGTTTCCATGACTCATCGAGCGCGTAGCTGAGACGCAGCGATGAGGAGCGATTGGTCCATGCGTCGTCGAATGAACTGGCCAGCCCAGTCGCGGGATTTTCGAATTTTCCGATGTCGGCACTGGCGCGGGTGAGGCGACTGCCTGCGGTGAGTTCGGTGCGGTTTCCGAGTGGGAAAATACCTTGCAGATAAATTCCTAACAACGTGTAAGCGGAGTCGTCGCCGATGGGGCCTTGAATCTGCACTTGGTCCACGCCGCCGTTCGGAAAGTAGTCGGTGCGGGCGGAGTCCACGGCATCCCGGTAGGCATCGAATCCATAGACGAGCTGGCCGATGGGAACGTCACTCTTCAACTGCAAGTCCACGCCTAACATCCGTGAATCGAAGGACTCAAGCGTCCGCGAACGGTCGGCTCGGATGCGGTCGCCATTTTCATCCCAGGTCTGATAGGAAAGCGTGAAGACGGCTTCGTCGATGGCGGCGTGGAGGTCGGTCCCGGTGAGTTTCGCGTAGCTGAGGGAATGGGTGAGATCCTTCAGGCGGCGGAGATCCGTGCCGACTTCCGAGCCGGAGAAACTTTCGCCGTAGATCGTGGAGTGCGTCCGCCAGACATCGTTTTGCGCGGAGTTTTGGTGGTTCAGCGTGAATTGCCACTGGTCGGAAATTTTCACGTCGTAGCGAGCGTCGATGCCGGATTGATCGTAGCCAGTGTGACGCTGCGTGCCGATGTTCGCCGCGTCCACGTCGCCGAAGTCTTGCCAAGTGAATCCTAACAAAAGCCCCCATGCGCCGCCGTTTCCGATCTCCGCAGACGTCCGCGAGACGCCGCTATTTTCCGCGCTGGAGTAGCGAAATGACTGCGAGCCATGCGTAAAAAATTTCCCCGGAGTCTCCGCCATGAAATCGGACTGCTTCGTCCGCATGAGGAGCGCGCCGCCGATGGCATCGCTGCCGTATTGCACAGAAGCCGGGCCTTCTAGCAGTTCGATGCGCTCCAGCGTGTGGAAGTCGATGAGCGAGAAATACTCGTTCGGCCCGTCGCGATAGACGGAGTTGTTGTAACGCACGCCGTCGATGAGGGCCAGCGTCCGATAGCCCGTGAAACCACGGAGATAAGGCGAGCCAGCACCGTTCGAGGTTTTCTGGACCATCACGCCGGGCAGCTCGGCGAGGGCTTCCGGCAGACTGCGGACGGCGCGGCGTTCCATTTCCTGAGCCGTCGTCACGGCGACAGAATACGGCGCATCCGCCACAGCCTGCTCCACGCGCGTGGCCGTGATTTCCATCTGATCCAGCATTTGCAGGCTTGTTGCCCCGTGGCTCATCGCTTCCGTCACGACCAGAATGATGGAAATTCTGGGGATGAAACGGGATGAAAACGAACTCACGGCGGCGGAAGAAGATCGGTAAATTCCGGCAAGTCAAATTTATTGACACCGATTCTCAATAGCATTAGCTCTCCCGTGCCTCTGAATTTTCCACTACCCCACCTATGACCATTTCGTCTTCCTCTCTGAAAAAAGCTCTCTGCACCTGCATCCTGAGTGCCGCTTCCATCCCCCAAGTTCAGGCGGATGAAAATCTCTGGCTCTACGCGAGAGGCGTGGACACCCGTCCGAAAGACACTTGGGAACTCAAGCTGAAGAACACTTCCCGCCTCGACAAAGGCTCTGGCGATTACACCTTCAACGACTTCCGCCCCGAGGTGGAATATGGCATCACGGACCGACTGACCGTGGGCGCAGCTCTCTTTATTTTCGATCACCACTACTCGGTGAATGACCCGGACCTAGAGCCCATGTTCGGCAGCCAAGGCGGCGCGGGCGGAGACTTCGATAACATGCAATTCGGCGGTTTCGAGCTGGGTTTGAAATACAACATTCTGAGTGCCTACAAGGACGCGTTCGGCCTTTCAGTCGGCTTCAACTACGAGCGCCGCGAGGTCTATCGGCTGGATGGCGCGGACATCGACCAAGACTCGTTCGTGCCGATTCTCTACGTGCAGAAAAACTTTTTGGACAACACGCTCATCACCGCCTTCACCGGAAAAATGGAGCTGGAGCGGCGCGAATCGCCGGGCGTCCTTGAGGAGGAAATCGCTCTCGATCTCGCAGTCGGCGTCGCATACCGCTTTGCGCCTAAGTGGTTTGTGGGCTTCGAGGGTCGCTATCAGTCCGATTTCTTGAACCCGCAAATCAACGGCAAGTTCGACCCAGATTATGATCGTTCCAGCTTCGATCTCACCGACATCCGCTGGGGCAGCCAATACCAATACGGCACTTACATCGGACCCAGCCTCCACTACGCAGAGCAAAATTGGTGGGTCACGGGCAGCGTGCTTCTCCAAGTCAAAGGCGGTGGCAGTGAAGGCCGGAACCCAAACATCGAGAACGGCAAAAACTACGACGAACATGAGCGCGTCCACATCGGCGTGACCGTAGGATTCAATTTCTAACTTCCCGAAAAAATGCACCGTCGTTCGCTTCTGAAAACCCTGCTTCTCGCCACCGGCGGATGGTGCGCTTCGGGCGGTCACGCTTCGGCGAAAACTTACCTCACCGTCGAACAAGCGCAGAAGTCGTTGTGCAAGGGACTCTCGCTGCGTCCGGCAAATGTGGAGCTCACCAAGGAGCAAATGAAATCCATCCAAGCGGCCAGCAAGGTCCGCGTGAGAAATAGCAAGTTGAACGCTTGGAAATCTGCCGATGGCGGCTGGTTCATCGTCGATCAAATCATTGGCAAGCACGAGTTCATCGACATGGCGGTCGCCCTAACATCCGCTGGTAAGGTCAAAGGCGTGGAAATTCTCGAATACCGCGAGTCATACGGCCACGAGATCATCAACCCGAAATGGCTGGCCCAGTTCATCGGGAAGGGCCCAGGCCAACACCTCGAAGTGGATCGAGAAATCCGCAACATTTCAGGAGCCACGCTCTCGTCCGTCCACGTCACGGAAGGCATCAATCGTCTCACGGAAACATGGGCGCAAGTGCTGCGCCACGCGTGAACTCCATCCGACAGTGCAAGCCGCTGTTAGGAACCTACGTGGAGATTCACCTCACGGCGGATCTGGACGACGACGCCTTGCTGGATCTCAGCCTCGCGGCGTTTGATGAGATCGAGCGCATCCAGAAATTGATGAGTTTTCACGATCCCGAAAGTGAACTCACCCGCATCAACCAATCCGCGCATCTCGGGGCGATAGAAATTTCTACCGACCTCTGGAACGTGCTGTATTTCGCGCAAAAACTTCACCACGCGAGCGGCGGATTTTTCGATCCCGCCATCGCGCCCGAGCTCGTCCGGCGCGGGCTACTGCCAGACCATGGCGGCGCGCCTGCTAGAACTGCGGGCTGGGAATGCGTGCGGCTGATCGAAGGGGCCATTCATTTCACCGCGCCGTTGAAGATCGACCTCGGCGGCATCGCGAAAGGCTACGCGGTGGATCGTGCGCTCGCCATCATCGGCGACGCTGTGGACGCCACCGTGAACGCGGGCGGAGACCTCGCCATGACGCGCTGGCAAGGCCGTGATGTGGAAATCCGCACGCCCGAATCTAACGGACGCGAGACGATCACCGTCCCGATGGAGAACCGCGCACTCGCCACCAGCGCGGCGTATTTCCTCCAGGATCAGCAGGTTATTTTCGATCCGCACGACCGACTTCCTCTCGCGGGAAAACGAAGCGTCTCCGTTTTCGCACACTCTTGCATGGTGGCAGACGCACTCACCAAGGTGGCGTTGTTGATGAGCGAGCCTGCCGAGGTGGTGAAAAATTTCGATGCAGCGGGATTCATCATGAGCCTTGAGGGCGCGTTGAAACGGTTATACAAGTCCGCCATCAGATGGCCCGCGTCACCCTCAAAATTCCTTGGAACTACCGAGCTTGGTTGTTCGCGTTCATCGCTCTGAGCTGGGTCACGGGCGTGACGTTTTTCGTGCTGAATCGCTGGGTAGAAATCGAGGGCGAGTTCGGCCCCGAGAAGCATCCAGCGCAGGCGACGTTTCTCAAAGTCCACGGAGCCGCTGCGTTCTTGATGATGATTGGCTACGGCTACTTGTTAGCGACGCACATCCCAGCAGGCTACAAAAGCCAACGCCAGCGAGTCCTCGGCCTCAGCCTTGTCGCCGCCCAAGGATTTTTGATCCTCACCGCTTACGGCCTCTATTACATTGGCGGTGCGGATTTTCGCGCGCTCGTCGGCTACGCCCACGCCAGTGTCGGCTTCATTTTTCCGCTTCTTTTAGCCGCCCACATCGTCACAGGAAAAACGCGGAAGTGAGATTAGGGTATCCCTGAAAGCGGTGGATAGGCGAGGGGATCACCGCGCTTTGGACTGCTTTGACATGTCGAAGCTTTTCACTGGCCGACATGTCGGCCAGTGGGAAAGCGGTGACATGTCCTGCCCGTTACCCACAAGTCGAGGGCTGCATAATCAAGGAGTGGTGGACTCCGATCCGCCATATGCCCATGAGAAGCCAATGAGATGAGGAAACCGCTTTTCATTGTCCTTCCATGGGCATGGCGATTCGGAGATCGCCACTCCTTGGCCTCAGCGCGAAAGCGCCGCTAGGAATATCGGACTTGTGGGTAACGGGCAGGATATGTCCCCGCAGTCCGAAAACGAGAACGGCTGCCAGACGAATGAGAATTTCAACCACGAAACACATGCTCCACTGAACATCATTCCTATTCTTTCCATCATTCCCCTGCGTGGACGAGTAGGACAATTTCCCCCTTGGGCGGGTGAGCTTGGAAATGGGCGAGCACTTCCGCAGCAGTCCCACGGTGGTAGGTCTCGAACTTTTTCGTAAGCTCGCGGGCGACGCAGGTGCGCGCGAGCGGATTGATCTCTGTGAGGATTTCTAACGTGGAAATAATGCGATGGGGCGACTCGAAGAAGATGCCTGTCTCGCCGGACTCCAGCACGGCGGCTAGAGCAGAGCGGCGTTTGCCTGATTTCACGGAAAGGAAGCCGCCGAAGCGGAAAGCATGACACGGGAAACCAGAACCAATGAGCGCGGTGATGACGGCAGAGGGGCCGGGAAGAACTTCTAACGGCGTGGCGGATTCGATGCAGGCTTGGACGAGGCGATAGCCGGGATCTGAGATGCCTGGCATCCCCGCGTCGCTGATGACGGCGATGATTTCGCCAGCGCGTGCTGCGGCGACGAGCTCGGGCGCGCGGCGGGCTTCGTTGTGTTCGTGGAGGGAAACGAGCGGTTTTCCCGAGATGCCGTGGTGAGCGAGCAACTGCCCAGAATGGCGGGTATCTTCGCAAGCGATGCGATCGGCTGAACGCAGGATTTCCAGGGCTCGCAGTGTGATGTCAGATAGATTTCCGATGGGCGTCGGGACGAGGATGATGCGACCGGAGATTTCCGCAGATGGCGACATACCGGGAAGTTGCCCAGTCCTCTACGAACGGGAAAGCGGAAACCCAAATCACTCAAGCTCGATCCTCGTCGGTCCCTCGCGCAGGCGGCCACGAGGCGAGTAGGATCAGCGGCAACGATACGGCGACCCAATGCGCGATAAATTCATAGTAGCCGCTGATTCCGATCACAGAGCTGCGATCAAACAGCAAGCCGCTCAAGACCGTCACCAGTAAGACCAATGGCCAGCGCTGGCCGCGCCGCATCAGCCGCAATGCGGTCCACGTGGCACTACCGATCACTAGCAGATGCCCGAATACACCTACCAGTCCGCCTCCACGCAAGGTGGAGATGAACGACGAGTGCTCGTGCTCCAATTGCCACACGGGTTGATTCACCGCTCCGAGACCTTTGCCAAAGAGGCGACGACCTCCCAATTCTTTCCAGACCGTTTGATAAACGATGAAGCGTCCGGCATCGGCTCGTTTCACCAAGCCGCCGCTGTGAGTTCCGATCGCCGCCGGGGGAGGAGGCGTCTGCACTTGCTTCGTTTTCAAACAGGCAAAGCCAAAACCAATCGCAAGCACGAGCAGGCCGACTGTTTCGAGTGCGAAGCGCGACTTGCGCCCCACCAAGATCAGCGGCAACGCCATCAGCACCATCAGCCAGCCACTGCGCGAAGCTGTCAGGAAAACTGCCGAACCTAGCAGAATAACCAGCCCACGCGCCGTGAGACTTTTTCCGCCATTTCCCAAGTGCTCGAGAACGATCACCAGTGCCAATCCGAAGTAAAACGCCGCGAAATTCGTATGTTCCCAAGCAAGTTGTCCTATCGGTTGGGTGAGTAGTCGCGTCGGCCAGATCAGTGCCATCCGAAGATCTTCGAATTGAAATGCATACCTTCCCGGCTTGCCGATGTACTCGATGCCGATGAAAAAAATCACATACGAGCCCACTAACAACAGTCCCAGCAACACCCAAGCCGACCACTTCACAAATCCTCGCCAGCGCGGTGCCAGCAACACCAAGGCAAACACAGCTAGTCCAAAAACTCCTAGCATTCCTGCTAAACCCCTCGCACTCGCCAGCCAGACAGGATCGCCCTCCATGACTCCACCCACCCAAGATGCCGCGTGAACGAGCAACAAACCACCGCCAAAAACTACTCCAGCCCAGCCCATCCTCGGCAGCAATGGCCCGAGCAAACGAGGCGCATAAAACACCGATACCACGCAACCTAGCAGTAAGTGACCCGCTCTAAATTCCGGCGAGGACCACAGCAAGGCAGATCCCAACACTAGCACCGCCACCACGCAGACTAGCAGAAACCCAGCTCGCCCGCTGGCTGCTTTCACGGAGTCCGCGCGGTAATGAGGCGATGCTTGAACCATCCAAACACAACCTAGCGAACACCGCACTTAGCCAGCAAGACAAGTTCGCTCCGTCTCGCTGATGAGCTGGGATTTTCCAGTGTGGTCCACGCGGACATTGGTCATGCTGCCGAACGCGGCGACTTCCCCGCTGGCGTTGAGCACTTGGAAATCCCATGTCACCGAGGATTTTCCTATCCGTGAAATCGCGAGCAACACTTCGTAAGCGTCGCCATAGCGAAACGGGCGCTTGTAGTCGCAGCTCACTTTCACCCGTGGCCAGCCGCCCTGATCGCGGGCGAAAACTAACAAGCCGCGAGATCGTAGGCAGGCGTGCTCGGCTTCTTCGACGTAGCGAAAGATGTTCGGAAAATGCATCCAACCACTGGCATCGGTGTCGCCAAAGGCAATTTCGCCCGTCTGCCGATGGATGGGATTTTCCATGAGCGGGCTTACTCGAACTTGCTGACGAGCACGGAAGCATTGTGGCCACCGAAGCCGAAGCTGTTGCTGAGGGCAACAGTGACGGGAAGCTCGCGAGCGGTGTTAGGCACCACGTCCAGATCACATTCTGGATCTTGGTTGTCCACGTTGATGGTCGGCGGAATGACGCTGTCTTTGATGGCCATAACGCTGGCGATAAGCTCCACGCCACCTGCCGCGCCGAGCATGTGGCCGGTCATCGACTTGGTGGAACTCACCATCAGCCCGTTCATCGCGTAGTCCCCGAAGGCGAGCTTGATGGCTTTCGTTTCCGCCACATCGCCGAGTCCGGTGGAGGTGGCGTGCGCGTTGAGATAGTCCACGTCTTCGGGATTTTTCTTGCCGTGTTTGAGTGCCATTTGGATCGCGTAGGCCGGGCCGCTGCCATCGGGCGACGGGGCGCTGAGGTGATAGGCATCCGCACTGACGCCGTAGCCGATGAGCTCGGCGTAGATTTTCGCGCCGCGCTTACGGGCATGTTCGAGTTCCTCGATGACGACGACGCCTGCTCCCTCGCCCATCACGAAGCCATCGCGGTCTCGATCAAATGGACGTGACGCGCGCTCCGGCTCGTCATTGCGAGTGCTGAGAGCCTTCATGCTGGCGAAGCCGGAAAGTCCCATCGGCAGGACAGCGGCTTCGGCACCGCCGCAGAGAAATGCGTCTGCATCGCCGAATTTAATGATGCGCCATGCTTCGCCGATGTTGTGATTCGACGTGGCACAGGCGGTGACGATGACCATGTTTGGCCCGAGCAGACCGAACTCCATAGAGATGATCCCACTGGCGATGTTAGAAATCATCATCGGGATCGTGAATGGCGAGACCCGCTTTGGCCCCTTGGTCATGTAGGTGGTGTGCTCGCGCTCCAGCGTGGAAAGCCCGCCGATGCCGCTGCCGACCATCACTCCGAAGCGGCGTGGATCAATCGCGGAAACATCGACTCCGCAGTCAGCCATCGCCATTTTTGAAGCTGCGACGGCGAGTTGGACGTAGCGATCCGAGCGCCGCGCGTCCTTAGGCACGCCGAAGTAACCATCTGGCTCGAAGTTTTTTACCTCACCCGCGATCTTGCAATCGAAGGGAGCGGTCTCGAGCTGAGAAATGATTCCAATTCCGCTGCGCCCTTCTTTGAGACCTGCCCAGGTAGTTTCTAAATCGTTGCCAAGGGGAGTGATGCAGCCGATGCCAGTGATGACGACACGTCGTTCATTCATAATAAGTCGCGAAGCGTGATGTCTCGCGGGCATGGGCGCAAGTCTCATCATCAGCCGATGTTTTCCGCGATTTTTGCCTATATTTTAACGGTCTGCGAATGGGTTGCTCTAGCAGAAAATTCCATGAACACTGTGATTCCAGCCGCATGAAAATCACCCGCACCCTCGCGACTTGCACGACTCCAGACGGCGCGAAACTCAGTCTCCATGAGCACGATGGCCACTATTTCCTGAAGGTCGCGGGCTTGCAACTGATGAGCACCACGGCGTCATCGTCCGAGGAGCAAATGGCCGAGCTATCCTGCGCCCGGCTGCCTGCAAAGCCACGAGTGCTCATCGGCGGACTCGGCTTCGGCTTCACGCTGAAGCGCGTGCTCGCGCTCACTGGCCCGGACGCGGTAGTGGATGTGGCCGAGCTGCTGCCTGAGGTCGTCGCGTGGAATCGCGAGTTTCTCGGTGAGGTCAATGGCGGCCTGCTAGACGATCCGCGAGTGAAGATCCATGTGCGCGATGTTTATGAACTCATCGACGGCTCTGCTGGCTACGACGCGATCCTGCTAGACGTGGATAACGGCCCCGATCCATTCGTGCAAAACATCAACGAGCGCCTTTACACGCGGCCCGGCATCGCCCGCATTCACCGCGCCCTGCGGCCCGGCGGAAGGGTGATTTTCTGGTCAGCGCATCCTGACAAGTCATTCGCGAAATCACTGCAAGGCACGTTCAAGCACGTCGAGTGCATCAGTGCGAAGGCATACCCGAAAGCGAAACGTTTCACGCATACGCTGTTTGTAGCAGATCGGGATTGAGTGACAGACTCGATAAATCCTGAAATTTAACCGCTTGGTAGTATGAAATCCGTCGTTCACATCAGCACCAGTGACAAACAGGGCGGAGCAGCCATCGCTGCGTGGCGCCTGCATGAGGGATTGCGCAAATCGGGTGTGGATTCACGAGTCGTTTGCCGACAGCGGAGTTGGAGCGGTCCTGAGGTTTCCTGTATTTCTACGCCGCTGTTCGAGGCGGCAGATTTATTTCACCAGCAGCGCGTCATTCCGGCGCAACCCAAGGCGGCGACCTTGTTCTCACTTTCGCCCATCTCACTTCCACTGCTAGATCACCCATGGATTGCCGGAGCGGACGTGGTGCATCTGCATTGGGTGGCGCAGTTCCTGGCGCCGGAAGACATCGCCGCACTTTACGAAGCGGGGAAAACGGTATTTTGGACATTCCACGATCAATGGCCTTACACGGGTGGCTGCCATTTCATCGGGGGGAACACCCGTCTGGAAAAGGATTGGGACGGCAGGGCACAAATCGGTAACGCGATGCACGAGTTTGCGAGAATCGAGCGGCAGAGGAAAATGCAGGCTTTCGCGAACTCCCCGATTCACGTCATCGCGCCGAGTCGGTGGATGGCGGAAGAAGCGGTGGCTTCTGGCGTGTTCGATCCATCGCGGATTCACGTCGTGCCCAGCGGGATCGACACCACCGTGTTTCGCCCGTCCGATCAGGCAAAGGAATTGGATGACGAGAACAAAGTACGTCTGCTTTTTGGCTGCCAATATCTGGGAGAGCGTCGCAAGGGATTTCCTGAACTCCGCGAGGCATTGCGGCTTTGCATGTCCGATCCTCTCTTTGCCCAAGCGGTGGAAGATGGCCAGATCAGCATCACGACTTTCGGTGGGATTCCTGAAAGCGGCTTGGACTTGCCGATTCCTAGCACCCACCTCGGAACGCTCCCCAGCGAGATGGAAGTGGCGGATGTGTTGCGCGGTTCGTCCGCGTTCGTGTGTCCGACTTTAGAAGACAATCTCCCGAACGTGGTGATGGAGTCGCTTGCCTGTGGTTGCCCTGTCCTCGCATTCCGCACTGGCGGAATTCCCGACATGGTGATGCACGAGGAAAGCGGATTACTTGCGCCAAAAGGAGATGTCCAAGCACTGGCAGACTGCCTACGACGTTTTTGCTTAAACGCCGAGCTACGGCAACGACTCCGCGATGGAACGAAGCATACGCCTCCAGAAAATCGCTCGCTGGAAACCCAAGTATCTCGGATGCTTGAGTTGTATGAAGCTGCATCGCAAGCACCTGAAACGGCAAGCGGCGGCAAAATCGCAGAGTGTCTTCCCTCGATCACGCTCGACGCGGCGATTCTCCCGCACTTCGGAACAGAAATGACCCGGTTATTTCTCGAAGAAAAAACCACCCGGCAGTCGGATTTTTCCCGGCGAGAGGGAGAACTCAACGTATCCCTCGTCCACGCTTGGCAGCAGGCGGCTCAATCCCAACAGCAAGTCAATCAACTGCAGCAACAACTGCAAAACGAGTCCGTGGCCAATGCCCAACTGCAGCTTCGCAAACAGGAGCTAAAATCTAACTTAAATCAGGCCGCGCGCAGAATGAAGAGCCTCAAGCTCAAAATCGGGAAACTCAAAGAACTGAAGGGCAAACTGAAAAATCCCCCCAGAAAGAAATCCTCGCTACAACGAGTTCGGCATTTTTTCCGCCGCAGGTTGAGAGGCAACTGAAGTTCAAACTAACTCAGCCTTCTTCTCGCTTGATGCTTCTCGGGATTCGATCCCGCGACCAAGTGATGCCGTCCTTCAATTTTACCGCAGGATTTCCGCCGATCATAAAGCGTAAGTGTCGATGCTAAATCCATTCCAGTTGTCGCGAATGAAAATGATGTCCATTTGCCACAATGCTGAGTCAACCTGACGATGTAACAAGTCCACCACATCCACACAGCGGAAACCTTTTTTGGCTAGCTCCACGCAGAGTTCCCAAAAAAGTAAAGCCTCACTGGTTATGTGAAAATTATAGGCCTCTATGATAAGCACGGAGCAGTGCTCCAAAGTCTCTACCGCTCCTGTCAGAATACTAGGCTCATAGCCGTGAGTATCTAGTTTGAGAAGAAATGGTCCGTTCAAAGAGTGCTCCTGTACAACACGGTCAATTGTCGTCACGGGCACTTGAATCATGTCTTTACCGTCCACGCTGCTCAAAGCACCTCCGAAAGGATCTGACGCGTGGAAAAATGTCACCCCCTCTGTGGATCCCACGGCTTTCTTGATTAAAGTTATATTTTGCTCACTATTGCATTTAAATGCTTCAAGGTCCGGCTCGTGAACTGGCTGAGGCTCAAAAAGCACATATTCTGTCGCTGTGAGATACTGCATACATTCTATGGACCAAGAGCCATTTGAGGCCCCGACATCAAGGATTGTTTTGATTGGAATCCCACTATTACCCAACCATTGTAGTGCGCCAGCCATAGTTGACCGTTCTGTCGGCTCAAGCACTCGGGGGGGGATAGCTTTTCTATTCTTTTTGGGTGTTTTTGGAGGCAGAGTTCTAATTTTTTTCAGTTGCCACCCAGTTTTTCTGATCCCCCGATTAATGAGTCTTTTCAATGATTTCATAAACATTATTAGAAGTGAATTTATTTACAGTTGAATTATTCATTCTTAGGCTACCAACACAAGTCAATATGCATGATTGGAAGAACTCAAGACAAGCGAGGAGTTTCGTAGTCAACGAAGAACTCCCATTAGATTATCGTGATACTCGAAGAGTAGTATAAAAGTGACGCCCTGAGTAAAACGGGTAGCAAAAAACCGATTCATTATTTACCGCTATTTCCAAATATTTTACCGAATCTCTTAGTGAAAAACAAACCAACCTTTACAGCCAGAGACTTTCTCTTTCGAGGCAGAGCGGGGGTTTTCGAACGAATCTTAAATTTGGCTGCTCGCATCTTCTTTTTGATGGCGAGAGTAGCCGTAAAAAACGGCCAGTCATGGCATTTGAAAAACATGTCCTTTTCCCAGGAACTCGTGTTCATGTTCCATCGAATCAAAGGGTAGCGATTACAAGAATGTTGCAAATTGCGAGAGGCTATTTCTCCCCGCAGCTCAAGGTACTCATTCATCGCCATGCTTTCTCTCACCTCCAACCCGGCACGGAGCCGGGAGCATAATGCGGTCATTTCCGCATTCGCCTTGGCCATATCAGCATGAGCGCGGTTTGTATCATGCAGTCGGTATCCACCTAAGAGTGTCTCGACGCGCCACAGTTCGGCGTGATCAAAAAACCGAGTCCATAATTCTCCATCTATCATGAGAATGCCGGATTCGTCAACCCGCCCTCCTGCTTTGTCCCAAAGGCTGCGGCGCCAGAACGTTGACTCTTGCTGGATCCACTCGTAACGGCCACCAGCATAGTCCCACTTGTTAAAATAGGCGTCTCCTTTATGGTTGTCGATCAATTGATCTTTGGCGTTTAATAATGCTGGAATTCCGCTGATCCACTCAATATCGGGAAAGGCTTCAAAAATTTCGCGAACGACGCCCAAGGCCCATGGGAAATACATGTCATCGCTGTTAAGCCATGCCATGATTTCGCCGTCAGTTCGGGAAAATCCTTTGTTGATGGCATTTGCGTGACCAGTATCCTTCTCACTAATCGACCACGCAAGGCGGTCAGCATATCTGCCGATGATAGAGGGAGAATCGTCCTTCGATCCTCCATCGACCACTATGTATTGCAGGTTCATGTCATTCTGGTCGAGAATCGAACACATGGTTCGCTCCAAATATGTCCCCTGATTGTAGGACGGCGTCACAATACTTATTTTCATAAATGCTAATGTAATAGCAGGAAGGATTGTCACAGAACTTCCATGATGGAACTCTCTACATTCCAAACTGGCAAGCCCTTGATAGCATCATAACGATCCTGTCCTTCAATGTAGGTCAATTGGCCTTTTTCGTTTCTGGACTCCCTGAACTGGGAGTTCACAAACTCATCTTCCACCGTCACCGATGGCAATCCGAGTATCATACAGTCATTCCTGACAAAGTAAGCGTTATTTCCCGCAGAGTTCGAGCCTATAAATGTGTAGCCTTTGCGAGTCGCCAAAGTCGCAAGGCATGATAAAGACGCACCGAAATAAAGGTTGCTGAAGTGCTTTTCGGTTCTCACGAACTTCGGATCGTAAGGCACTGTAATGGGGCGACTAGCCCCGAAGACACTGTTATATTCCATGATCACAACGATCGGATTTACAACGGTTAGTACTTCCCATACCCAGTAATCGTTGCCATCAATGTCAATGTGTATAATTCCAATTTCTCGGGGAATTCCAGCACTTTCGATCAACGTATTAACATTTTCGCAGTCAATGAATGCGGAAACTGCTTTCAGTCCATACTTCCAAAAATATTCGGAATTCACGATGGTATCAACATTCGATTGCGACCCGTCCATCACCAGTCCCGACCAGTTGTTGTTCATCATTAGAAATCGCGTATTGGACTCGCTGTAATCCTGAACGCCGAACTCGACGAATACCTTGTTTGGGAAATCAAGAACATGAACGAGCCACTGAATAATACCATCATCTCCCCACTGGGAAAAAATCTTAAACTCCGCTTCTCTGAGCCTTCTGATCGGTCCTAGTTTACGGACTTGTATTGCCAAGAGACTTCCGAGAATTAAATCCAGACTTTGGTTCTTCGAGATCGCAGCGGCACTATCCGCTTTGTTGGAAAGGGTTTTCAGACCAGCCCGAATCTCCTTGAGGACTGGATCTGGGCAATTCGACGTGACCGTCTTTTTGGCCTTCGGGGGCTTGGGCAGTACAAAATTCCCGATAACGGTTCTAAATTTTCTGATCTTGGACGATGCGCTCATATTTCAAATATCTGTTAGTTTTCTGAAATTGATACTAGCCCATTTTTTTGTAGAACTCTTTCACGGCAGCTTTGTTCTCAGTGTGTTTCAACGAAATCTTCCTCCAATCGTTGACGCACTGGGAGTGCATTTTGCTAGAAAGCCCGCCGGAGTAGTATTTTGAAATCACGGTATTGGTATGATAAGTTTTGGCCCCTTGTGCAAAAGCTTCGTAGGCGAGAGCGTGATCTGCGGCGATAACTAATGTGGGATCGAAACCGATTCGTAAAATCAGCTCCTTACTCACGATGGAAGATTGGTGACATGGAAGTCCGCTTTGCCACAAATGAGTGAGATTTCCATTCCTCAAGGTTTGATAAGTCAGGTCTAAATCACGGACCAATTTCAATTTCGTGGTCCGGTTAGCCGCGACAAAGTAATAATGGCCGTAGATAAATTCCGCATCTTCAGGACATAACTCCATGGCATCTCCCAGCGAGGTTGTTTCGGCGAATTCGTCCCCAGCATTCATATAAATGACGTAACGCCCTCGTGCGAGCGCAGCGCCTTTCATCATCGCATCATATGGCCCACGATCTTTCTCGCTCAGGTGGGAGTCAATCGAGCTTTCATGCGAGCGGACAACCTTCATCGTTTCATCCGTAGATTTTCCATCGATCACGATGTATTCAAAGTTGCGATAGGTTTGACTGAAGACGCTTTGAAAAGTTTTCGCCAATCGGGGAGCGTTGTTGCGGACGACGGTGACAACCGTGACCAAGGGTGACTCGCCCTGGAACCGTTTGCGAGATGCGCTGACTTCCGGGATCTCACGCTCGCGTTTCTGATTGAGCCATTTCCGATAGAGCTTGGGTGCGAATTTTCTGAAAAGGGCAGAACCTTCCGGCTTTGGCGGTGGAACGACACGCTTGAGTAAAAACGAATCGAGTTTCCCCAAACTGCGCTCATAGTTAGCACGTCCCTTTTTGAGATAGTGCATCATGTTGGCGGCGACGGGAGCAAGTGGCGGGAGGTCGAGCCTTTGCTTTTTATCCACGATGAATCCGTTGACGCCATCAATTACGTATTCGTTGAAGGTAGGAAAATTGAACCCGATAGGAATCATTCCGGTCTCCATGCTGTCCAAGAACGAGAAGCCGATGCCCTCGCGCTCGCGGGGAAGGAAGAACAAATTGAACTCTGCCAACTTGGCTATCAGATCGGATTTTTTCTCAAACCAAGTGGAATTTCCGAAATTTTCCTGTCGAGTTTCTGATACCGTCGGGGCGATCAAATTTTCAGCACAGCTCTCGATGCCGGGGTCCATCGCCAAATGATGGTGGAGTTTTTCAAACTGACTTGCTGGCAGAATGGAAGTGAGGGTTTGCCAGTTAGGAATAGGTAGCCGTTGCCAAAAAAACATACGTTTATTTTCGTAGCCCACTGCCGCCACCTTGCAGCCCTCGGGGTAGTATTGGAGAAAATAGGAATCGAGACCGTAGGAATGACACGTAGCTCTGAGCGTGGGCGAGAAACAAACAACTTTAACTTTCTTCAATTTTCTCCAGAAATTTTCACCACCAGTATGAATGGAATCATACATCGGGACAAAAACGATATTCGGGTGGCCGGAATGTGCAATAGTCTCAATGACTTGGCGCAGCTGCCAAACGACGACCATGTCGAATGACCGGAGGATGGGACGAAAGTTTACCTGTGCTTCCCCTTTCCAGCAATCATCAAACTCGGTCGATACGTCACCGATAGTTTTAAGAAAATTAATGAAAAACTCGGAGGACTTGGTGACCGTGTGAAAGGAATGTCCGATAAACAGTATTTTAAGCCGCATACCTAATTTTGAATCATGGGGGTTGAGTCGATACCCGGGCAGTTTTCCAGTGTCACCAAGCGGCCTAACAACTCGCCTAGTCTGGAGGAAAACATGCCGTTGGCTAGAGCAAAGTCGTGACGCTTTTTGATGCCAGGGATTCCTTCACTTTTGAAAATTACACATGCCTCGCGGTAAGCAGTTTCCAAACTCACCGGATCGCTGGAGGAGAAACGAATGATCGGGAGCGACTGCTGGAGTTCACTGGAAATCACGAGGTCTAAACCCTTGAATTGCTCGGGTATGAGCGGGATTTGCCCGGCCAACAGTGCGTCAAGGACCTGCGGAAGAAGGTCGTTTCGGTGGGGTAGGATGAGGGAGATTTGGGACAGGCAAGACTCGGCGAAGCGATCCTTTCCGGGTCGGTCGAGTGAGGCAACGTGATCGGTTTCAGTAAGGATAGAAAACTTGTTTCCGGGCAATTTTTCCAGCAAGCGATGCAGAGTTTCCGTGAGCGTGGACTCGCCGTCATCCTCGACAAAGCTGCCGTGTAGTTCGGGATTCCGAGTGGCAGTTTCGCGCCCGGAAAACCACTCGGCCACGTCCTGCCTGGCATAGCGGGTGACGCAAGTAGGCAGGTATCCGCCGTGAATCGCGCTGTCGTTGCGGAGATATTCGCCGTATCCAGCATGGCCGTGAAAAACCAGATCCACCGCTTCCGCGATGGAATGGTTTTCAAAGGGAGCCTGCCCGCTGTTCCAAAACCACGCGCAAATAATTCTGTCCGGCGCAGCTAATCGTAGCTTTTCGATCATCTCTAACTCATCCTGAAGCTCGACGATCAAGATCACCACATCCGCCTCCGCCACGCGCGGGTCGTCTTCGCGGTCGGTCACATGGCACCGGAATCCGGCGGTGGGGAAAGCGTCGAGTTCGCTCTGAAGGCATTCACTGTCCAGTTGCTTGGAGAGAATGGTCACCGTCAGTAAGTCCTTTCGCTTCAAAGCTGCTAGACCACGCCGGATCTGGTGAAGGCGTTCCTCGCCGGGAACTAGTTCGTGATGGCGGTTGCGAACCTGCGCCTGTTCTTCGAGGCAATCCATCAGGTTCACCGTCTTCTGCGTGTCATGTTTTCGGAAAAGGGCAAAGGGCCAATCCACCACGGCAAGCGCGGCTCCGGCTTTGGAAAAACGCAGCCAAAGATCGTAGTCCATGGTGTAGAACAAGGATTCGTCTAACACACCGACTTGATCGAGGATGCGTTTCGTGAAGAAAACTTCCGGCTGATAGAAATAGTATCCCTTGAACCAGTATTTGAAAATGCGTGCGAGCTGTGGCGGATTGAACTCGGAATTTCGGGCGAGCGGTTTGTTGAAAAGCATCATGTTGCGCTCCGCGTGCTCGATGCAGATGCCAGCCAGCACGTCGGCATCATTTTCTAACCACTTGAGCGCGGCTTGATGAAGCGCACCGGGCGCATACATGTCATCGCTGTTGAGCCACGCGATGAGTTCGCCATCCGCAAGGCGTAAACCTTTGTTGATGGCCTCCGTCTGACCGTTGTCAGGCTCAATGATGAGATGATCGAGCCGATCTCGATACCGCTCTAATACTTGGCGAGTGTCATCGGTGGAATTTCCATCCACCACGATGTATTGGAGGTTCGGGTAGCCTTGGTGAAGGACGGACAGCAGCGTTTCCTCAATG
>JANOQR010000135.1:0-5167 GCA_031414935.1 Luteolibacter sp. | reverse complement strand
CAACGGCTTCCTGCTGCGCAGCGAGTCCCCGCACGATTCCTACGGCGCGGGCCACGCCGGCACCGCTCTATCAGCCGCGCTGGGGATGGCCGCCGCCCGCGACCTGGCCGGTGGCGACCACCACGTCGTCGCCGTCGCCGGAGATGCCGCATTCACCTGCGGCCCCACGCTCGAAGCGCTCAACAACATCGCGGAAACGACCAAGAAATTCATCGTCGTCCTCAACGACAACGAGTGGTCCATCGACAAAAACGTCGGCGCCATCGCCCGCTATTTTAATGCGCTCCAGACCCACCACACCTACGCCGCCGTCCGCCGCCAAGCTGCCGACTTCGTCGAAAAAGTCGCGGGTAAAGCCGTCCGCACTCTGGCCCACCGCGTCGAAGAAGGCGCGAAGAATTTGTTTTTCCAAAACGTCCTCTTCGAGAAATTCGGGATGCGCTACTTCGGCCCCATCGACGGCCACAACCTGCCGCTGTTAGTCAGAACCTTCGAGCACCTCAAGACCCTGCACGAACCCGTCGTCCTCCACATCATCACCGAAAAAGGCCGCGGCTATCAGCCCGCCTTAGACAACCCCGGGAAATTTCACGGCCTCGGCACCTACAAAATCGAAGACGGCTCCACCGACTCCACGGCCACGCCCACTTGCTCCGATCTCTTCGGACGCGCCGTCACGGACTTCGCGAAAAAGGATCCTAAGATCGTCGCCATCACCGCTGCGATGCCCGGCGGGACTAAGTTAGAAATCTTCAAAAAAGAACTGCCAGACCGTTACTTCGATGTCGGCATCGCCGAGGAGCACGCCGCCCTTTTCGCCTGCGGCCTCGCCACCGAAGGCTTCCGCCCATTTCTCGCGATCTACTCCACCTTCATGCAGCGCGCCTACGACATGATCATCCACGACATGGCACTGCAAGGACTCCCCGTGAGACTCTGCATGGATCGCGGCGGCCTTTCCGGCGATGACGGCCCCACCCACCACGGCCTCTTCGACATCGGCTACCTCCGCCACATCCCCGGCATCATCCACATGCAGCCGAAAGACGAAGATGAGTTTGTGGACATGCTCTTCACCATGTCCAAATACGACGCAGGCCCCACTGCCATCCGCTACCCACGCGGCGTCATCAAAGGCACTCCCATCAAACCAACACCCACGCTGCTAGAAATCGGCAAGGCCGAAATCGTCGCAGACGGCACCGACGTCGCGCTCATCGGACTCGGCACCCTATTTGAAATGGCCGAGCGCACCAAGCTCCTGCTAGAAGCCCAAGGCCTCTCCGTCGCCCTCATCAATCCGCGTTTCATCAAGCCACTCGACGCCACTGTCATCCAAACTTATGCCGCGAAATGCAAGGTGGTCTGCACCTTTGAAGATCACGTCCTCTTCCACGGCTTCGGCAGCTCCGTCATTGAAAATCTCCACGACGCCGGGATCCACACCCCCGTCGAGCGCATCGGCTGGCCGGATGCCTTTATTGAGCACGGCAAACCCGAAACCCTCCGCGAGCTCCACGGCCTAACCGCCGAAAATGCCGCCGCAAAAGTGCTCAAGCACTTTTCTTGATAGGTTCATCGGACCGCGAAATTCATTTCGCCCGAAACTTCTCGGGAGCGAAAATCGCAGCTTTCACATCATCCAGCCCTTGATGGAAGCCGCTTGCCGCACCCACGCGGTGAGTTGCTTTTCATCCCATGAGTCGTCTTCGTAAATATCGATCCAGCGGGCGTCTTGGCTTTTCGCAGTGCCACCCGGCGGAAGCGGCTCTAACGCAGTGCCCGAGAAAAACGTGACCTTGACGTAGCGAGTGAGCACATGAAACGACAAGAACCAGCCCAGCCCATCGACGCCATAAAACGGGGAATTCCACTTCACCGCTTTTTTCACCTGCGGGACTTCGCGCACGATCATCGCATCGATCCGTTTCCCAAGATCAGATTTCCAGCCCGGCATCGCGGCGATGTAGGCTTGGACTGGCGCATCCCCGTCTGCCTTTGCAATCTGAGGGTTGCCGCCAGATAGGAGCTTAACTTCGTTCGCGCCTGCTTTGGGTTTCGTGGTTGGCCTTGATGGGATGATTTTCTTCATCAGTGCGTTTCGTTAGGTGTTCTTGGTGGATCGCATTTTCTCCTCTCGCCGACGAAACAAAAAACATACGGACCCATTAACAATGTTTTGCCAAAGCGGTCTGATGCATCATCATCTGCGCCATGAAATTGGCACTTTCGCTTTTCCCTGCCTGCGCTTTAGCCCTCGTTCTAGCGGGTTGCGGTTCTAACTCCAGCGTCAGCAATCCGAACGCCGTCACTGGCCCCTTCGATAGCTCAGGCAGATACCGCGAAGAATGGGCGGACGATCCATCGAAATGGAGAAAAGTCGGTGGCAACCCCTCACCTCATGAGCAACGGACCGACGAAATCCCGCAAATCGCGAAGAACGAGCAGCCCCCACAGAACTCCGTGCCGCTCGTCACTCCCTCCCCTTCCAAGCCCACACCCGTCATCGCCAATACCGTGGTGAAAGCCAAGCCCACACCCGTGAAGGCCGCTCCTACCAAGTCCACGGCCACCGCCGCCAAAGCCAAGCCCAAGCCGAAACCCGTGGTGAAGGCCAAGCCGAAATCGACCCGCTACGTCGTCAAGAAAGGCGACACGCTTTCCGGCATCGCCAGTCGGACGGGCTCTTCAGTTTCCGCCATCCGCAGTGCGAACGGAATTTCAGGCACCCTGATCCGCCCCGGCCAGTCACTGACGATTCCTAAAAAATAGCAACCTGCTGCGGAGTCTCCTTCGCCTCAGAATGCGCCCGCCAAGGCTTGCGTCTCGGCTCATCGCTGTGGAGAAATTTTGACGGGTCGAAGAACTGCCTTTCCATCACGTATCGCAGCGGCGTTGTTTTGTAAAACGACTGAAACTGCCGGCAAAACGTGTGCATCGACCTAAAGCCAAGATCCACGCAGACCTCTTCGATCAATTTCCCGCCATCCAGTTTACGCCTCGCCACCACCATTCGCTCTAACTTCATCCACTGCTTTGGCGGCAGCCCGATGTCCCTCACGAACACAATATAAAGATACCGCTTACTGCATCCCAGTGCGCCGCACACGTCCGCGACGCGGTAGCCCTTGCGATACGCAAGGCGTTCGAGACAATGGTTGATGCCCGAGAATGACTCGACAACGCGCCATGATTGATTTGACCGAATGATCCTCAGAAAACTACGGGGTGAACGACAGGGGAGAAACGATCCAGACTTTGAAGTGAAATTCCAATAGGTCAACTTGCCTTTTTCGACTGCCGAAAATCGCTTGTGGACTTGCCCTCATGCCGCGACCGAAAGATCGTCCACATCTACCGAGATAAAAAACGTGATCCCCACGGAAGCCATCATCATCCGCCTCACCCGCCTCACGGAAACGAGCCTCATCGTCCACTGGTTCACGGCAGAACACGGCCTCGTCAAGACCGTCGCCAAAGGTGCGCGCCGGGCGAAAAGCCCCTTCCATGGCCAGCTCGATCTATTTTTCGGCGGAGAAATCACCTTCGTCCACGCCCGCCGTGGCGAACTCCACACCCTCCGCGAAATCGCCATCCGCCAGTGGCGTGAAGGTCTGCGCCGAGACTACGTCACCACCTTGCTCGCCGCCTACTGCTGCCAACTGCTAGAATCCGCCGTGGAGCCAGAACACCCAGATCCCGCTTTGCACCATCTCCTGAGACGCGCACTTGACCACCTCGCCACCACGCCACCCAGCACCCGCGCCCTTTTTCACTTCGAGTCCCAGCTCGCCCAGATCCTCGGAATTTCCCACCAACACCATCCCGCAGAGCATTCTTTGAGCGACGCACTCGGCCCCTTGCCCGCCTCCAGAAGCGACCTCATCGAAAGACTTTCTCCGGCGCGAGATTTCAGCTCGTCAGACGAAAGAAATCACCGATAGTTCCTCCAATCCCAAGACTTATGGACTCTCCCACCGCTACCCTCATCGGCATTCTTCACGACCGCGTCGAGTCCCTCCGCTCCGCTGGCAACCTCAACGAAGCACTCCACGCCGCTTCCGCCGCTCTGGAAAAAGCCCAACAAACTCTTGGAACCGATCTGGATAGCATCGACGCCTTCGCCTCCGCCCTCGAAATCCGTGGCGACGTCCAGCGCGAGCTCGGCGAGTTCGAACTTGCCCGCGACGACTACCGCCAAGCCATCGACCAACTCCAAAACCGCCCCGACAAGTTCGACCAAGTCGGTCGCCTCCACGCCGCCCTCGGTGCCGCCTACGACGGACTCGACCTCGAACAACGCGCCGTCAATCACTGGCTCAAGGCCATCGAGTATTTCGAGAAATTTGAACCCCCACTCCTTCTCGACATCGCCACGCTTTCTAACAATCTCGGCTTCATCGCCAAGGCCAGCGGCGATCTCGACAGCGCGGAATCCCATTTCCTCCGTGCCCTAGAAATCACCCACTCCCAGCTCGGCCAAGAACACGAGCAGACCGCCTCCGTTTCCAGCAACCTCGGCGCACTCTATCAAGCCGCTGGCTTTCACGAACAGTCGCGGGAAATGCACATGATCGCCCTCGAAACTCGCCGTGGCATCCTCGGCGAAGAACACCCGGACACCGCCCAATCCCACAACAACCTCGCCCTCGCCCTGCTCAACACCGGCGACCGCTCATGGGCCCGCCGCCATTTTGAAAAATCCCTCGCGGGCTACGAAGCCCTCGGCCCCGACTACGCCCCAGACCTCGAAGCCGTCGCCTCGAACTACTGCAACTTCCTCCGCGAAGAAGGCGAAGCCAACCTAGCCGAAGTCATCGCTGGCCGCGTCCGCCAAGTCATCGGCGAGCCAGCCGTCTGAGGTAAATCCCCAGTAGCACAGCCATCTTGGCTGTGTCGTCGAACAGGCGTCTCGCGCGATACTGTAATTTTAGCCGCCAGACATCAGAAAATCCAATCACGGACAAACGGGCTGTGCGCAGATTGAGAAAGAAAAAATCCAGTTTTTATCTGTGATCTTCATCTGCGTCCATCTGAGTCCATCTGCGATTGAAAATTCTTAACCTGACAGGACTGGCCGTCTCGCCTGTTTGTTTTCCTCATTTCTGGCCGCGCCAGCCCTCAAATGGATCGGCGGATGTTGAGGGGGGAACCCTCAACATCCGCC
>JANOQR010000134.1:0-22088 GCA_031414935.1 Luteolibacter sp. | reverse complement strand
TGACGGCTACGAGCGCGAAAACGACCTCGATCCCAACGATCCCGGCACCGGCACCGGAAATCCCGACAACGGCCCCAACGGCGATCCCGATGACGACGGCCTCACCAACGCTGAAGAACAAGCCCTCGGCACCGATCCCAAAGATCCCGACACGGACGGCGACGGTCTCAACGACAGCGAAGACGCCGTTCCTATCGAAGTCGAAATCAACTGGAAAAAAACCCCGGAATCCGGCTACATGTGGATTGAACAGGTAACGGATCCTGATGCAGACAATCCATACTACCCGTTAGCAGTTAATAAAATGGGCCAAACTTTATTTGCCCCGCCATACAGCGTTAGCTTGATTCAAACCAGTGACGATGTCCTTTGGGACAGTGCATTGAATGGCTGGGCCGCAATCCCTCGTAACGGAACTCAATCCATCGCCATTCCCCCAGACCCGCCAATTCCCGCCAGTACCTATTATTGGAATGAAAGGGCCATTTACTACTCCGATTTGAACGACAAAGGAGACATCTGTGGAGCTAGCAACGAAGAGTATCCTCCCATCATCGGAGAACAGGGTGCCGCCATGAAATGGACAAGAAATAGCCAACAACCTGCCAATTACAACCCGCCGGGCTACTACTTCCCACTCTATCCATTTTCGCCACCTCCCACCCCATCAGCCGTTCTCGCATGGAATCAAGCAGGAACCCGGCTCGGCCAAGACGGATCTATCAGCACCTATATTGCACACTCAAGCGAAATACGATGGATGATTCATGAAGGTGGGAATGTCACAACCGGAATGAATCAAATTAAAGTATTAGACTACAATATCCCCGATATTGTATCCAATTTTCCCGGCGGCATCTTAGACAAAAATCACGCACTATTTGTAAATACCCACTTCATAAACCCCGATGGAACCGGCCCGCTGAAATCAGACATCTGGCTCAAGAAAGGAGACAGCGTGATCGATGTCTCATTCATGAATCCACCGCCACACCCCGCCTTACACGCCGAACTCAGCTACACGCCAGCAAGGACAGAGCAAAATTCTAACACACGACTATGGATTACAACAGGCTCTAAAGTATATCTCGAAAAAAATGCAGGCGGCACTGGCGAGAACCTCTGGCACGACCTCACAAATGGGCAGACCTCCACAGGCAAACCGAGTGTCATGGCCGAAGGAGGGTTCTGCTTAAACCAACGTGGCGAAGCCATCACCGGAGGCGACCCCGACCAACAAATCCCCCCCAAACTCTGGCGCAACGGCAAGTACATCAATCTCAACGACCCAAAAATCACCACCAAACCAAGCACGGTTGAAATCACCCAAGCCATCGACCTCGCAAGCAACGGCATCATTCTCGTCAAAGCAACTGAGGGAACCGCGACGAAGACTGGGCTGCTCGTTCCGGTGGAGGTAGAACAAGAAGGCTATACTTCGGCGAAAGGCATCCGGTTTTGTCGATGGCTGGACTCGTTCACAGGTAATGACTTGGACTCCGATTGTGCCGACAAGGATCGCGACCGTTTCAGAATCCGCATTCCCGCCATGCTGCCGAATCTCACTAAAATCCACATCAAGAGCACGCATATGGCCACTGCCGTGATCGACGGGCAATGGATATCAAAACACACCGACGGTGACTACGACGTGACTCTGACCGAAGAAAACGGTGCCTTGGTCAGCACTTGGATGCTGCTAGTGGGCGATGGCGATGACGATGTATACTACAATGGCAAAGGCACAGACAATGGCACGAATGATCAGACTCTTTTCGCAGTCTTTGACTCGCCCATCGAGGTCACTCTTCCTGAATATCAGAATGCCAAGGTGGTTTTTTCCGCTCAGAAACCACTCGGCGACGTAGAAATACAGCCATACTATCTTTCTCCCGCAGGCGATGTGCCTCCCGAAATAGAACCGCTCATCACCAACCACCTCGAAAAGATGAAGGAGATCTACCGCCAGATCGGCGTCCGGGTGGGTCATTACGGGATCGTCGGCAAAGCGGTTCCTCAGGCGTGGTTCGATGCCGTGCCTGCCTCGAATGAGGCGGAAAACTATTTCACCCCCTCTGAATCAAATCTCGCCAGAGCGGCGGTGCGTGGCGTTGCGGTTCCTGGAAAGCAAATCAGAATCGGCTACGTGGATGTCACCGTGATGCAGTATGGTGAAAATAATTGGGATCCGTGGAGGCGAGTGGGAGGCTTCACCATTCTTGGCACCGACGGCATCATCGTTTCGATGGCTCCATTTCCAGATGGCGCAAGGCGCATTCTCGGCGTGACCGCTCATGAAGTGGGTCACACACTCGGATTGCCTCACACGTCATCCACTTGGAAGCGGTGGCTGATGAAAGACCGAGGGATCATCTGGAACGATAAACCGCCCGACTCCAAACACTTCCAATCGGGAGATTTTGAAATCATCCGCAACAACCCATCTTTTTATGTCCCCTATATTCCCAATTAACCCGAAAGCTGCCTTCGGACTCTGGTGCGCGTTGATGTTAGATGCTTCGGGGCACGATACCATTCTCAATTCAGGGGATCGCTTGGAAGCCGAAACCGCAGCACGGCTCCGTGAGATGGATAAGAGCGGCAACCGACCAGATCCCCACCGTCCCATGTCTCCAGAAATGCAAGCGGTCAAACCGTCCCAGATCGAAAATCTAAATGCGGAAGATCTGGCAAAGATGGCCTTGGACAATCCCTTGCTGAAACGCTCCTATGCGAATGTGTTCCTTGACTGCATGGGTCCGTTTGAACAGTTGGAACCACAGCAGGAGCTGGTGCTGGCCGACATGCGCCGTCGGGGCGAGGCCGTCTCTCCCATGTTCCTCAAGTTGATTGAAGAAAACCGGGAAACCCGCATCGAATCAGCGGTTCTTGGGAATATAAAAAATCTTGGGACTGTTCGTCTCGAGCCGTTTTTGGAGTACGCGCGCAAGCTGCTGCGCGAACGCCTGCGGAGCGACGTCGTGGCGGAGGCGTCGGGACTGCTGGCGGGCTGTGGCACGAAGAGAGACATCGAACTATTTGAATGGGTGCTCACGCAACGGCCATTTGCGGTTACAGACCTCACCAAAAACCTCAAAATCTTGAGGGTTCGGCTGGATTCTCCGCCCGTATCCCGCTCGGAGCGGCGGGAGATCCCTTCAAAAGATGTCGGGAGTGTTGCCCGCCCGACCAAAAGTGTTGAGAACCACCAACGAGATGGTACTGACGGTACATCCCGGATAAAACCGTGGCTGATTGGAGGCTTGATCCTTGTGGTGCTACTTAGCGTGTGTCGCCTGCTATTTAGGGGGCAGCGAGAAACATCAGCATGAAGTGGGCCATACACTTGGGCTGGAACATACTACATCCACATGGCGACGGTGGTTAATAAAAGATGGCGGATTGAACTGGAGCGATGACCCAAGCGATTCAAAACGTTTTCAGTTGGAAGACTTTGAAATTATCAGCAATAGAAAATTCTTTTATGTTCCCAATTAACCCCAAAGCTGTCTGCGCCACATGGTGCGTTTTGATGGCATGTGTTTCCGAGCAGGCTGCCGCAACCCCTTCTGGTGACCGTTTAGAAGCCGAAACCGCAGTAAGGCTTCGTGAGTTCGAGAAAAACCACGACAGAGGTGGTCCTCGCCGCCCCATGTCTGCCGAAATGAGGGCAATAAAACCGTCACAGATAGAAAATTTGACTTCGGAGAATCTGGCAAAAATGACCGTGGAAAATCCTTTGTTGAAACGCTCCTATGCGGAAGTTTTCCTTCGAGATATGGGTCAAATCGAACCGTTGGAGCCGCCACAGCAATTGGCACTGGCGGATATGCGCCGCCGAGGAGAGTCTGTATCCCCCATGCTGCTCAAACTGATAGCGGAGCATCAGGAAAACATCATTGAAGGTGCTATTCTTGGTGGTATCGAGCATCTGGACACCGTGCGTATCGAGCCATTTCTGGAATATGCCCGCAAACTACTGCGTGAACGTGCGAAAACCATGACTTCGTACTCTGCTGGAGTGGCGTCCTATGTAGTGGAGCAGCATGGTACAAAAGAGGACGAAGCACTGCTCGAATGGGTGCTGAAGGAACGACCGTATGTCGCTAGCGACCTTACTAAGGCACTCAAGATTCTGAAAGCTCGGTTAAACCACGAGTCAGGCCCCCGTCCCGAGCGGCGTGAGATCTCCTCGTCGAATGCCGGCAGTGGTGCTCATCCAACTGTAGAGGCAGAGGATCATTCTCAGGACAGAGTTTCCGCCACATCCCCCACAAAACCATGGCTTATCGGCGGCATGATCGTAGTGGCGTTGGTGGGGCTTTATAGCTTCTTACGCAAACGGCGACTCGAGAACTTGTGTTGAATTCCACGCATGTCTGGCTGAGATGCAACGGATTTTTGACTAGTATTGGTTTAGTTTTGGTTTTTTGTTCGTGGAGCTGCAACCCCATAAAAAAGAGCGACTTATGGAATGTCAAATTTCTGAGAGTAAATCTTTACCCGTCAGAAGTGAATCTCGGCAGGTGCGGGCAGAATCTCGGCGCACCGGAGAGAAATCTCTGCACCTCAGAACCTAATCTCTGCGAGCTGGAGGTGAATCTCTGCGCCTCGGGACTCAATCTCTGCACGCTGGGGGTGAATCTCCACACGCTGAGTAGGAAAAGTGGCAGCACCCGGGACAAAGTTTGCAGGGCCGGGGTAAATCTCTGCGGGCTGGAAGTGAATCTCCGCAGGCCGGAGATGGATGTTTTCTGGGAGCGAGTAGGTGCGTATTTCATCAGAGATTTATGTAAGCCCATGCCTACTGCTCCCCATTGATAGCCAAGTTATTTTCGCATTTTTAATAGCAAAAACCCCTCCGTCCGCAAGTCTCCAAAACGCAACCCTCGCGCTTGCACCCGCCCGAATGCCAGTGTATCGCCTCGGGCGCGGTGTCCAAAACCCGCCCTACCCCTTCCTATATGATCAAGTGGATTCTCCAAAAAATCGTCGGCAGCAAGAACCAGCGCGAAGTGCGCCGCATCCGCCCGACGGTCGCTCGCATCAACGAAATCGAGGAGGCTTTGCAGCGCGAATCCGTCGACAAACTCGTCGAGTTCACCACCATTTGGAAAAATCACCTCGCTCGTTACCACGTCCTCGACGCTCCCGCTAGACCGCTCATCCAGCGCATGGACGACGCGGAACTCCGCGCCACTGCCGAGGCACTCGAAGCTCGCCTCGCTCCGCTGCGCTCCGAGTTTCCCTCACTGCCCGCCACCATCCTCGCCACCTTCGAGTCCATTGAGGCCGCAAAAGCCGCCTTTCACGGTATCGAAGAAAATTTCGGGAAATCCCGCGCTCGCTATTTGGAGCAAATTTTACCCGAAGCCTACGCCGTCGTAAAAAACGCCGCCCGTCGTCTTTGCGGCCAAGAAATCATCGTCAACGATCGCCCGCTGAAATGGGAAATGATCCATTTCGACGTCCAGCTCATCGGCGGCATCGCCCTACATCGCGGCATGATAGCGGAAATGCAAACGGGTGAAGGCAAGACGCTCGTCGCCACGCTGCCCGTCTATCTGAACGCTCTAACCGGTCTCGGCGTCCACGTCGTCACCGTCAACGACTACCTCGCAAAACGCGACTCCGAGTGGATGGGCGCGCTCTTCCGTTTCCTCGGTCTCACTGTAGGCTGCATCCAAAACCAAATGCCGCCATGGGAACGCCGCGCCGAGTATTTCTGCGACATCACCTACGGGACCAATGCCGAGTTCGGCTTCGACTACCTCCGCGACAACGGCATGGCATCGACCAAGGACGAGCAGGTCCAACGCCGCCACTACCTCGCCATCATCGACGAAGTGGACTCCATCCTCATCGACGAAGCACGCACGCCACTCATCATTTCAGGGCCGTCCACCCAGTCTTCCCATCAGTTTGATAAATACAAACCACTCGTCGAGCAGCTCGTCAAAAAGCAGACCGAGTTTTGCAACAACCTCGCCAGCGAAGCCAAACAACTGCTAGACTCCGGCGATTCCGTCAATGCAGGCCGCGCCCTGTTCAAGCTCAAGCTCGGTCAGCCGCGTAACCGCCAGCTTATGCGCTTCATGGAAGACCCAGAAATGCGGAAGCTGCTCGAAAAAGCCGAGCTTTCCTTCCACCAAGACGCGCAGAAAAAGGAACTCTTCGAGCTGAAGGAGGAACTCTACTTCGTTATCGACGAAAAAGGCCATGACTCCGATCTGATGGAAAAAGGCCGCGAGTTTCTCTCACCCGGCGATCCAGAATCTTTCACCCTTCCCGACCTCGGCACCCTCTACGCGGACATCGACACCGACCGCAGCCTCAGCGACGAAGAGAAACTCACCGCCAAGGATTCCCTTCAAGTCCGCATGGATTCGCAGGCGGAAAAAATCCATAACATTTCCCAACTCCTCAAAGCCTACTGCGTCTTCGAGAAGGATGTGCAATACGTCGTGAAGGACGATAAAGTCATCATCGTCGATGAAAACACGGGCCGCGAAATGCCGGGTCGCCGTTGGTCAGACGGACTCCATCAAGCCGTCGAAGCCAAGGAAGGCGTCTCTATCGAAAAGGAAACTCAGACCTTCGCCACCATCACGATTCAGAACTATTTCCGCCTCTACGAAAAACTCGCAGGCATGACCGGCACTGCCGAGACGGAAGCCGCAGAGTTTCACGACATCTATCGGCTAGACGTGCTACCCATCCCAACGAACACGGCGAACATCCGCATCGACGAGAACGACCAAGTCTTCAAAACCCGCCGCGAAAAATTCAACGCCGTCATCGAGAAAATCCAAGAAGCCCACGCGAAAGGCCAACCGGTTCTCGTCGGCACCGCGTCCGTCGAGTCCTCCGAAACTCTCGCCCGGATGCTCAAGCGCGCGAAAATTCCTCACTCCGTCCTCAACGCGAAATTCCACGCGCAGGAAGCGGAAATCGTCTCAGGCGCAGGCCAACTCGGTGCCGTCACTGTCTCGACTAACATGGCCGGACGCGGCACCGACATTAAGCTCGCGCCCGGCGTCCCCGAGGCTGGCGGACTCTTCGTGATCGGCACCGAGCGTCACCAATCCCGCCGCATCGACCGCCAGCTTCGTGGCCGTTGCTCGCGCCAAGGTGACCCTGGCCGCTCGCAGTTTTTCATCTCCTTTGAAGACGACCTCATGCGAAACTTCGCCGCTGCCGACCGCATGACCGCGATGATGGAACGCTTCGGCATGAAAGAAGGTGAAGCCCTCGAACACTCATGGCTCAACCGCTCTGTGGAGACCGCCCAAAAGCGCGTGGAGCAACGCGACTACACCGGACGTAAGCGTGTGTTAGACTTCGACGACGTGATGAACATGCAGCGCGAAGTTGTCTATGGCTACCGCAACGAAGTTCTCACCACCGAAGTCCCGCGTGATCTCGTCAACGAAATCATCGACGAAACCATCCCCGCCAAAGTCCACGAATACCTCGCAGACCGTGACGACAAGGAACCCGACTACAACGAACTCCTTCATTGGGTGAATGCCACTTTACCGGTCAGCGTTACTCCCGAGGATTTCCTCAACAGTCAAAACGAGGAAGCGATCTCCGCGATGTTAGTCGATAAGGTCAAGCAAGCCTATCAGACGCGCGTTGGCGACTTGCCGATGGAAGTGCTCGACCAAGAAGAACGCCGCATGGTGCTCGTCGCCATCGACAAACAATGGCAGGCGCATCTCTACAACATGGACGCACTTCGCGAAGGCGTCGGTCTCCGCGCCCAAGGCCAGAAAGATCCGCTTATCGAGTATAAAAACGAAGCCTACAACCTCTTCGTCACCTTGATGGACTCCATCAAACACGAGGCCCTCCAAAACCTCTTCCGCTCCGCCGCGAACCTGGAGGCCTTTCTCCATCAGCTCCACAACGCCCCGCAGCAACTCCACGGCGGCGAGGCAGCTCTCACTCACGACAACATCGGCGTTTCCGGCAGCTCGTCTAACATCGATCCCACTGCGATCCCTTCACCCGCCGGAACCACGCTCAAACTCAACATGCCCAAGCGCAAACCGAGTTTCTCCATCGAGACCACTGGCCGCAACGCCACCTGCCCCTGCGGCTCCGGGAAGAAGTACAAGCAGTGCTGCGGTAAGGAGGAGTGAGACTTTTTACGGCCCACGTCGGCGACTCCCAGCTTGTCAGCAAGTGCCATCCGAACTACCATCATGGGCAGTGAAAACGAGCCGCGACATCCCAACTCCCGTCCGCCCACTGATCAGCGTGGAGCGGATGGAACGGATCTTATCGTCGCGGCGCTCGATTTCCTCAGAGGAAGCTTATCAGGAAATTTCCAAACATCTGGGTCGCCCACTCTCGCCCGGCAGAAGGAAAATCTTCGTCAATGGGCAGGCCGTCTGGGTCTCCTGCTAAGTCCCTTTGACTTGCCTGCTAGAGTTGTCCGTGGCGGTCAAGAACACGAACTGTTTCACGACGAGCGAACAGACCGCTATTTCAAAGTCACCCGCAACGGCGTCTTCGGCCTCAGTCCCGGCATCGAACTCGCACTCGTTTCTTCTTCCGAAGACGCCCGCCGATTTCACCTGTGGGAAGCCACGCCGTTAGAGTATCTGGAGCGCCTCCATCTCCAAAACCTGCTCGTCCCCGGACTCAACTCGCTCGAAGGCTTAATCGTCCAAGCGGGCGACGAAATGGCCATCGTCACCTCGCAACCGCGCTTTGACATCGTCCCCGTGACCACCGCCGAGATTGACGTTTGGTTCACTTCGTTAGGTTTTATAAAAATCACTGACTCCGCCTACTACCGGGCCGAAGACAACCTTGGCGTCTTCGATGCCCACGACAAAAATCTCGTCCGCGCTGACGAAGACGTGCTGATTCCCTTCGATGTGATTCCTTGCCATCCCGCTGGCGGCTTCCTCACTTTCATCGAAAAAACCCTAACCGCCGGCCACTCTCTCCGAGCCATTCGCACCGTGACGACACATGCGTCTTGATCGCTTCCTCATCCGCCGTGGCGTGCATTCCGGCAAGGAAGTCGCACGCTTACTAGCAGATGGCCGCGTGCGAGTGGATGGTGAAATTCAAACATGTGGGCTGATAGAAATCTGCCGTTTCACCTACATCGCGCTAGACGATGAAGTGCTCCAAGCCCACGAGGCGGTGTATCTCATGCTCCACAAACCTGCCGGATACTTGAGCGCGACGAGCGATCCGCTGCATCCGACAGTCATCTCCCTGATCGACCATCCACTGCGAGATGAACTGCATCTCGCAGGAAGGCTGGACCGCGCAAGCACCGGGTTGGTGCTGCTGACCAATGACGGGCGTTGGTCCAAAAAAGTTACCGAGCCCAAGGAGGAAATCACTAAAGTCTATCGAGTGAAAACACGAGAAGCCATCTCTCCAGAAACCGCAACCCACTTCGCCACAGGGATTTATTTCGCCTATGAAAATTTAACGACACGCCCAGCAGTGCTTGAAATTCTCAGCGAACGCGAGGCACTGCTCGCCATCCACGAAGGCCGTTACCACCAAGTGAAGCGGATGTTTTATGCCGTGGGAAATCAAGTGTTGGCTCTGCACCGCGAACGCATTGGGCCACTGGTGTTAGACGAGTCTCTGCCTGCGGGCAAGTTCCGGCACTTGAGTCCCGAAGAGGTCGCGTTCTTCCAGCGATAGGTTTGCCCCACTCCTTCGGACCGATGGGGCATATTTCATCCGTCCAAGCACAGTTTCCGGCTATTTTGGCAGACCACTGGAAATTTTCTCCCAATGTGCTTTGAACTCCGCACTTCCTTCCGCGAGGACGGCTGCGGCGGTGAGTGCACGCTCGCGATTTCCTGCTAGCCAGTCGAATAAAATGGCGCGTTCGTGACGGCGCACGCGCTCAATTTCACTACTCGGATTAGCGACAACAACACGGTGCAAGTCGATGATGGCGTCTGCCGAGAAGTCGCCCCATTTCGCCGTTTGGTTCTCGCCATTCGCATCCGTGATCGCGAGAGCACCATCTGAGCTGATAGAAATTTTACTGACGTCACCGCCAGTTTTAAGCGAAAAATCACCGCTGACGGGTTGCCGCCGGAGATCCGCTTCCAAGTCTGCTAGAAATGTCGATGATTCCTCGATCACGGTCTGCAGCGAGGCTTTGCTGGCTCCTCGAGGATCAGTAGGTAGAGATTTGACGAATGCGAGAGCATCGGAAAAGCGGCAGTCCGCCGCGAGGCTCGCGAGTTTCACCATGATATCTGCCAAGGCCGGTTCTGGGCGGGGAGCAGCGAGTAGCTTGGCATGTTTTGCGAGATCGAGCTGCCATGCTCGCACGTTGAATCTCGCACGGCCGCGCGTTTTCAGTTGGCTGACCATTTGGTCCAACTGCGCCATCGCAGATTCACATCCGGCGACATCATCGGGCAGTTTTTGAAAAACCGTGCCTGTGAGTAGGGCGTGATCTTTGAGATAGTTTCCTGCTAGTTTTTGATAGACCACGAGCCACTCGTCGTCCGCCGGAATGCGCGCGGCGATGACAGCCGCGAAATAGCGGCGGGCTTCTTCTAGCATTCCTTGCTCCCAATTTTTTAATCCCGCGAGCATCCACCCCATGACGTGTGCGGCGTTGCTCGCAGACGTGTCCAGATTCTGGGAGGAAATCGCAGGCAACTTCGTCAGCTCCTTGAGGCGATTGATGAGATAGTGGTCTAACTGCACATCGGTCTTGACCGAGCGAGCATGGCTCGCGGTCTCCCCCGCCTCGGCGCGGGCTTTGGCAGATTCTCCCTCCAGAAAGCTGGCTGCCACCGCCTCGACTCCCGCCCAGGTGCGTGTCGGCTCTTGCACGGCTGGGTTTGCGCGCAGCTTTACGAATGCTTCTGCGGCTTTACCAAACTCCTCGGCCTCAATGGCTGCTCGCGCCTCCCGATAGTTTCTAGCAATCTCCGTGGCAGATGCTCCCGCCGGTCCAGAATCAGCGACTCCATCTGTCAGAGACGCGGCCACTGGCTTTTTCATTTCTACTGCTGGATCGCCACGCATCACCCACCAGATTCCGGCAGATAAACCACCTAACACCATCACCGCCGCCACGACGAGGGTTGAAAGCTCCTGTTGCTTTTTCCGTGCACGGCGTTTCGCGACACTGCCGGAAGTCTCAGTTGCACCAGCCTTGCCCGAGGTGAGCCGTTTGTGCGCGACGTGCAGCGCGGTGATCATTTCATCGTAAGACGAAAACCGATCCGCAGGCGAGTAGGCCATCGCTCGCTCGACGAGTCTGCAAGTATCGGCAGAAAGCGATGGATCTAACTGACCGAGAGGGATGACCTTTTGTTTCGCCTCGCGCAGCACTTTGGTGGCCATCGATTCCTCGCCGCAAGATGGCTTCCCCGCAAGAGCGTGATAGAGAGTCGCCCCGAAGGCATAGATGTCGGAGCGGAAATCCTCTGCGTAGCCTTCGATGGTTTCCGGCGGGACGTAATACGGTGTGGCCCAGATTTCCTTTGCCTGCGCCGTGCCACCTTGCGTCACCAGCGCGAGGCCGAAGTCCACGATCTTCGCATGGCCTTCCGCATCTAGTAGAATATTTCCCGGCTTGATGTCGCGGTGGATGAGTCCTGCGGCATGGGCGGCTTTGAGACCTTCCGCCACTTCGATGGCAAAGGGCAGCATTTCTAACTCAGGGATCTTTTCTCGCTCGCGGATCTGGTGCTCAAAATGTCCGCCTGGGACGAGTTCCATCGCGATATAGAGTCGGCCAAAGGCTTGTCCCGTAGTGAGCACTCTAACCACATGTGGATGACTAAACGAGGCGGTGATGCGTGCCTCTTCCTCAAAGGCGGCAATGCGGCGTTCGTCCGCAGAGTAATCCTCACTGAGAATCTTCAGCGCTACTTCCCGATCCAAAGTGGGATCATGGGCGACGAACACCATGCTCATCCCGCCCACGGCATGACGGCGAACAAGCGTGTATGGGCCGAATTTCAGTTTCACCCGAGTGAGGCCGCCGCACACCGGACAAGTGACTTTAGAAAACGGTGCGATCTCGGCCACGTTCATCGGACTCGCGCACGAATGGCAATAGGCGATGATCTCTGCTGGCTCCGACATGGGCGAACGTTACGCAACGTGGTGGGGAACTGAAAACTTGAAACTTGCAGCACATTTCCCGACGAAGAGAATCACGACGTGGAAATTCAAGTCGATGACAGCAAGGGTGAGCGCATCGACGCATTTCTGGCCGCCCGTTTATCTGAGCTTTCGAGATCCCGCATCCAAACGCTCATCCGCGAGCAATACATCCAAGTCAACGGCCACCCCGCGAAGCCGCGCGATGCCGTGAAACTCGGCGACTGCATCACCATCGTCCTTCCCGAAGCCGTGCCGCTTCACAACGAGGCACAAGATATCTCGTTAGAAATTTTGTTTGAGGATGACGACATCGTAGTCGTGAACAAGGGTGCTGGCATGGTCGTCCACCCCGCGCCGGGAAATCCCGACGGCACGCTGGTGAACGCGCTACTCCATCACTGCCGGGGAAAACTTTCCGGCATCGGCGGCGTGGAGCGGCCCGGAATCGTGCATCGGCTAGACAAAGACACTTCGGGCTGCATCGTCGTCGCAAAATCCGATGTCGCACACCAATCGCTCATTAACCAGTTCTCCGGGCGGACGATGGAGAAACTCTACCTCGCCGTCACCCAAGGCATCCCAAAGCCCGCGAAAGACAGCATTTTCACCCACATCGGTCGCCATCCGGTCAATCGCCAGAAAATGGCGGTGGTTAATCCTCCCGGTGGAAAAACAGCGATCACCGACTACGAAATTCTTGCCCCCGATGCAGCTTCTCTAACTTCTCTGATTCTTTGCCACCTTCACACAGGCCGCACCCACCAGATTCGCGTCCACCTCCACCACAAGGGCACCCCGCTCGTTGGCGATCCCATCTACGGGAAACCCAGTAAAGTTTCCGAGCAAACTGGCCGTCTGATGCTTCACGCTTGGCGGCTCACGTTAGATCACCCGGTGACGGAAAAGCGGATGAAATTCGAAGCTCCAATCCCGCCGGAATACGCTCCATGGTTAGAGCAAGCGGGAGATTTTTCAGCCTAGTCTCCTGCTCCTCGTTTGGTCACTGCCACGGTAAGCGCTTAGGCAGTCAGCGGTCTTTCACCCGCTCCACGTTTGCACCGAGGAGGAGGAGTTTCTCGTCGATGTGCTCGTAGCCGCGGTCGATATGATAAAGGCGGGCGATCTCGGTGGAGCCTTTCGCCGTTAAGGCGGCGAGGACGAGAGCGGCAGAAGCACGGAGATCGGAGGCCATGACCGGGGCGGCGGAGAGTTGGGCGACGCCACGGACAACAGCGGTACCGTTGTCCACCTTGATGTCGGCCCCCATGCGTTTCAGCTCGGCGCAGTGCATGAATCGTTGGGGGAAAATGGTGTCCTTGATGACACTGATGCCGGGAGTAGTGACTAACAGCGCCGTCATCTGGGCCTGCATGTCGGTGGGATACGCGGGAAATGGCGCGGTGGAAATTTCTACACCTTGGAGGACATCGCCACGGTGGATGGTGCAGGAGCAGCCGGATTCGTTGAACTCCACACGGTGGCCAGATTGTTCAATGGCAGCGGTGATGGCTTTCATGTGGTCTCGGCAAACGCGGTGCAGCGTGACGCCATCGCCCGCGAGTGCAGCGGCAGCCATGAAAGTTCCTGCCTCGATCCGATCCGGGATGACCGTGTGCTCCACGCCGTGAAGTTTCTTCACACCTTCGATGACGATGCGGCGGGTGCCAGCTCCGGTGATTTTCGCGCCCATCGCGTTGAGGAAATTCGCGAGATCGAGGACTTCCGGCTCGGCGGCGGCGGACTCGATGATCGTAATGCCTTCTGCGAGAGTCGCGGCCATCATCACGTTGTCCGTTCCGAGGACGGTGGGGCCGTGGGTGCCGCGCAGATCGATCTCTGCACCGCGCAATCCGTCGGGAGCAGTGAGAGTGATATTTCCGCCCTCGAACTCGACCTTCGCACCGAGGGCTTCGAGTCCGCGCAGGTGAAGATCCACGGGACGATCTCCGATGACGCAGCCACCCGGCAACGAAACGACGCAGCGGCCTTTACGCGCTAACAGCGGACCCATCACGCAGATGGAAGCCCGCATCCGGCGGACGAGTTCGTAGGGTGCTTCCTCAATGACATCCGCACAAGTGATGCGGACGGTGCCGGAGGAGCGTTCGACATCAGCTCCGAGCGCACTGAGGATTTGGATCATGTAATTCGTGTCCGAGACATCCGGCACGCGGCGGATGATGCAGTCGTCCTCGGTGAGCAGTGCGGCTGCGAGAATGGGCAGTGAAGCGTTTTTAGAGCCGGAAATGTTGATCGCGCCGCGAAGGGTGGCGCCGCCGTGAACTACGAGTTTATCCATGTGATAGAGATGGGAGCGTGGAGGTGTGAGCGGAGAGCAAGAGAAGAAAAAGAGGATGAGGCGAGAGCAATTTTTCTCTCGGCTCTCAGCTCTCCGCTCCCGGCTTTTTCGCGAAGGGAAACCGCGCGATGCCGGAGAGGTCGGTTTTTGCTTCGATGTCGTTGAAGCCGGAAGCTTTGAGAATTTCTGCGACTTGGGAAGCCTGATCGTGGCCGATTTCGAGGACGAGCCAACCACCGGGCTTGAGGCGATGAAATGCTTCTGGGATGAAGCGGCGGATGAGGTCGAGACCATCTGCGCCGGAATAAAGCGCGAGCGCAGGATCGTGGCTGACCTCGCGGGAAATCGTCGCGCGTTCGGACTCGGCGACGTAGGGGAGATTCGCGACAATCCCGTCGAAAGTGGCATCGACGCTGGAAAACAAGTCGCTGAGAAGAAAACTGGCGTTTTGAATTTCTAGCAGCGCGGCATTTTCCTGAGCGAGGGCGAGAGCATCTGGAGAAACATCAGCAAGAGTGACGCTCCAGCCGGGCCGCTCCGAAGCGAGCGTGAGACCGAGCACGCCGGAGCCACAGCCCATGTCGAGGACGTGGAAATCGGCGGGGAGTTCCCAGTTTAAAATCCACTCGGCCAGCTCCTCCGTCTCGGGGCGCGGGATGAGGGCGCGGGCGTCGGACTTGAATTCGAGTTTGTGAAACCAAACGCTGCCTAACAAATGCTGGAGCGGTACACCTTCCCCGCGTTTCTTTAAATTCTCGCGCAGCGGGACGAGATCGGATTCCTCCACGGCGCGGTCGAACTGGACGTAAAGATCCGTCCGCGAGCACCCGAGTTGGTGGGCGACGAGCATCTGCATATTTCTCCGCGCATCTTCGATCCCTCGCTTCTCCAGATAGCGTGTCCCGCCATCGATCGTTTCCAAAACTGTGCTCATTCGTTAGTCGCGTGGACAGCCTGAGCGGGTGCGGCGGGTGCGCCAAGACCTATGATCGCGATTTTTTCGGCCTCGTGAATTGGCTAGCCAGCGGGGGGAAAAAATGGTTTTTTCCGCCCGCGAGCGATCCGCCTCGCGACGATGACTGACTCACACGGAGGCCACGCTGGCCACACACCTCGGCTCGCAGTGTCCACGATCGCTGCCTTGGGCATTGTTTTCGGAGACATCGGCACCAGTCCGCTTTACGCGTTCCGCGAGTGTTTTACTCCCGGCCACGGCGCGCCGATCAACCCGGCGAATCTGGTGGGCGCGGCCTCGCTGATCGTGTGGTCGCTGTTGTTAGTGGTCTCGGCGAAATACTTGTTCATTATCCTCAAACTGGACAACCGGGGCGAGGGCGGGATCTTGGCACTTTCCACCTTGATCCGTGGTGCGCTGCGGAGTCTGGGTGGAAGAGACCCGAGAAAAATCTTACTTCTCGGGCTGGCGGGTGCGGCGTTGATTTACGCCGACGGTATTTTAACTCCGGCCATCTCGGTGCTGAGTGCGGTGGAGGGGCTTTCGGTCAGTGCGCCTGGCTTGTCGAAATGGACGGTGGAGCTCGCGGTGGTGATTTTGGTGGCGTTGTTTTCGATCCAGAAATTTGGGACGGGGCATGTCGGGAAATTGTTTGGACCCGTGGTGTTGCTGTGGTTCACCACGCTGGGAGTGTTGGGCGTTCGCGGATTGATGACACACCCGGAAGTCCTGTGGTCGCTGAGTCCTTTGGAAGGAATTGACTTTTTATACCATGAATGGACTCACGCGCTGCCGTTGTTAGCCGCAGTTTTCCTCGCAGTGACCGGCGGTGAAGCTCTCTATGCAGACCTCGGCCACTTCGGCATCAAGCCGATCCGCGTGGGTTGGTTCGCGGTGGTGCTGCCCGCGCTCGTGCTGAACTACCTCGGTCAGGCCTCGCTGCTCATGGCGGATGCGTCTGCGGTTCGCAGCCCGTTCTTCTTGCTGGCTCCGGTGTGGTTCCAACTGCCGCTGACGATCTTGGCAACCTGCGCGGCGATCATTGCCAGCCAAGCTCTGATTACCGGGGCGTTTTCCCTAACCACTCAAGCGGTGCAGCTCGGCTGTCTCTCGCGGGTCCGCATCCTGCACACCTCGAAGCATTCCTACGGCCAAGTCTATGTTCCGGTGGTCAACCACATCCTCGCGGTCGCTTGCATTTTGTTAGTCATCGCGTTCGGGACATCGGCGAAACTCGCGGGCGCCTACGGCATCGCCATTTCTCTAACCATGACGATCACCTCCATCCTGTTCTACTCCGCCGCGCGTGCAGTGTGGGGCTGGTCGGGATTGAAGGCGGGCATCGTCACCGGGATTTTCCTCGCGCTCGACGGCGCATTCCTCGCCGCAAACGCGCTGAAAATCTGGCCTTGGGGCTGGCTGCCGCTGCTGATGGCAGGCATCGTGATGTCCGTCATGCTGATCTGGATCTGGGGTCGGAAACGCCTCTACGCCCGCATCACCCAAGACTCGCTGCCCATCGACATGCTGCTGAAGGATCTGCATAAAGGGAAAATTCACCGCGTCTCCGGCACCGCCATTTACATGAGTGGAAAAGGCCTGCAAGTCCCCACCGCCCTACTTCACAACCTGAAGCACAACCAAGTCATCCACGAGCGCGTGATCCTGCTGCATGTGATGACGCTCGACGAACCGCAGGCCCATCCTGACGACATGATCGACTACGAAGACCTCGGCGACGGCGTCCATCGCGCCACCTTGCGTTTCGGATTCGCGGAAACTCCCGATGTCCCGGAGGCTCTGAAGCACCGGATGCCGGAAAACGCCCGTTTCCAGCCCGGAAAAGCGACTTATTTCCTCGGTCGCGAAACCTACGGCGTCGGCAAACACGCCACTCTATCTGACCGCGTCCGCCTCTCACTTTTCGCGGTGATGGCACGCAACGCGTCATCCGCCACTGCGTATTTCCAACTCCCGCCCGGACGCGTGGTCGAACTCGGCGCACAGATCACGCTTTGATAGATTCGTCGTGTCCCGCCCGCTCTCGATCACTGGCCTAGGGGCGTTATCCGCATTAGGCGCAGATGTCGCAGCGCAGCATCGGGCCATACTCGCGGGCGTAGTGCCATTTCAGGAGTTGGGAAAATTGATAGGAGCAGACAGTCCCCACGCATCTCGCTACGGCGCGTGGATCGAAAACCGCAAACTCCTCATCAGCCGAAAATGGAGTCCCGCCACGATGGCCGCACTGCATGTCGCCCGCGAAGCGATTTCTAACGCCGGCTGGACCGATGCCGAACTGCGAGACGCCGCACTCGTCGTCGGTACCAGCCGTGGCAATGCCGCCGGGTGGCTCGGCCCGTGGCCCGGCAGGCGACCTTTCAAACTGATGGCCGCCAGCAACACCATCCACAGCGAACCGGCGTCTGCAATCACCATCGAGTTCGGCATCACCGGACCGAACCACGTCCTTGCCAGCGGATGCGCCGCAGGGCTGGATGCAGCCGGGATCGCGATGATGTTAGTGAACTCAGGAGCTGCCCCACGCGCCCTAGTCGTCGCAGTCGATCTACCGTTGGTCCCGATATTGTTAGACAACTACGCCGCATCCGGCCTGCTCGCCAGCCAGCGCGAGCAAAATCCTTATCACCCGCACTCGTCGGGATTTATCCCCGCAGAAGGAGCCGCCGCGATGACCATCGAACCCCGTGAAGAAAATTTCCCTCAAGTAACGCACTACGCCTGCAATGCGGACGCTTGCGATCCCGTTGGCATTCCCACCGATGGCGGGCGCACGCCTTTACTGCTAGAAACGGCAACCCGCCTCCATGGCCAGCCCGCCGCAGTCTGCCCGCACGCCACCGGAACCGCCGTGCAGGCCGTCGCCGATCCCGCCGCGCTCAGTCGCGCGTTTCCCGATACACGACCGACTTTGCATCTCCTTAAGCCCTACCTCGGCCACACCATCGGTGCTAGCGGATTGTTAGAATCAGTAATCCTCGCCCGTTTCGCCCACGACGGCCAACTCCCGCCGAACCTGCCGGGACTTCACGCCCCAGTCGGATTCGAACTCCCCGCGCAGGTGCTTGATGCGTCTGGCCCCATTTATAAACTTTCCCACGGCATGGGCGGCCACAACGCGCTGCTCGTCCTAACACCACCATGAACCCGTCACGCCGCCTTGTTGTTTCCATCGACGACCAATCCCTCGAAGTCATCGACGGCAGCGAAATGATTCGTCGTTTCCCCATCTCCACCGCTGCGAAAGGCATGGGGTTCATGCTCGGCAGCTATCGCACGCCAACTGGAAATTTCCGTATCTCAGAGAAAATCGGCGGCGATGAATGTTTGGGAACGATTTTCAAATCCAGACTACCTATCGGCATCTGGGCACCCGGCGACGATTGCTGCGAAGACCTGATCCTCAGCCGCATCCTCCGGCTTGATGGCCTAGATGAAGAAAACACAAACACACTGGAGCGTAACATCTATATCCACGGCACCAACAACACCGCGCAGCTTGGCCAACCCGCCAGCCATGGTTGTATCCGCCTCGCGTGTGATGAAATGATCGAACTATTTAATCTCGTGACTGAAGGAACCGAACTCGAAATCCAGCCCGCCACTCGCCAACACGGAAAGTTATTGTTTATCGACTGCGATTCCACGCTCTCCACCATCGAGGGCATCGACGAACTCGCTCACGCCCGTGGAGCTGAAGTATTTGCCGAGGTAGTCCAACTGACAAATGCCGCGATGAACGGAGAAATCCCTATCATCGACGTATTTCCCAAGCGCATGGAAATGATATGCCCGGATCAGGAAACCTGCGCCAAAGTGGCTGGCCTCTATCTTCAAACCATGGTTCCAGGTGCCGACTCATTCATCCGCGAAGTAAAAGCAGCAGGATGGCTACCTATCATCCTTTCAGGTGGATTTGCGCCTTTAATCTTACCACTCGCACGCCATCTCGGCATCGACCACGTAGAAGCCGTGCCGCTCTATTTTAACGAAGACGGCAGCTACCAAGGCTACGGCTCAGACTATCCAACCACACGAAATCTCGGGAAAAACGAAGTCATCCGCGAATGGAAGCAAGCGATGTTACCCGAGCGCGTCGTCATGATCGGTGATGGCATCTCCGATATGGAAACGAAGCCAGACGTAGATTTATTTATTGGCTTCGGAGGTGTAGTCGAACGACTCAAAGTAAAAGAAGGATGCGACTATTGGCTTACTGATATGAAAGAGAGATCAGCTCTCATGGATATCATTTCAGGCGTATCACGGAATGATGTTTTGTCATAGCATTTGGTTTAAACAAAGTTCGCATGTAGTTTTTGCTTGCTAGCGAGTAAGCGGTTTATAGCGTGCCCATGACATGAGTACCACTAAGCCAACTAAATCACAAAAAGGTGTTCGCTATACTGAAGCGGAGAAAAAAGAAATCATCGACTTCGCCGTAGCTTACAATGCTACCAATGGTCGTGGTGGCCAAAGCAAAGCAGCCGCTCAGTTCGGAGTCTCACAGCTCACCGTCGCGGCATGGTTAAAGGGCGCAGGAGTCGCAAAACCTTCCTCGAAGAAAACCAAGGCTCCTAAAGCGGCAAAGAAAACCAAAGCACCAAAAACCGCTAAAGCTCCTAAGGCAAGTGGAAGCAAATCCGGCACTCGTTACACCGCTGAACAAAAACAAGAGGTTATCGATTTCACCGTCGCATACAATGCAGCGAATGGCCGTGGCGGACAAAGCCATGCTGCCGCGAAGTTCAACATTTCACCACTCACCGTGATGGCATGGCTCAAAGGTGCTGGCGTCAAAGGTGGCTCCAAAAAGTCTGTTGGAAAAGCTAAGAAAGCTCTCAAAACCGCTAAACTCCCGAAGGCCAGCGTCTCCGGTAACTTCGACGACAAACTCAACGCATTGTTAGCACTCAGAAAAGAAGTGACCAAAGCTGAAGCAGAACTCGCAAAACTCGTCGCGAAGTTCAACGCCGCGAAGGCTGCGCTCTGAGCAATCTAGCCAAATCAAAAATTCACCGGGTCGCTTCTCCAAGAGAGAGGCGGCCCTTTTCATTTTCACCAAGCCACGTCAGCAACCATCTCTTTCCATAACATTCGCTCACCCTCGAAGACGAAGCTGCCGATGAAAGTCCGCCGCGCGATGACCAAGGGCAACCAATGCTGATCGTCTTCCCACATCCGGTGATAGGGAATTTCATCCAAAGCAGTCCACACTGGCACCGCTTCATCTGTCTCAGTCGGAATCCCGCTGAACTCATCCGAGCGATAAACATGGCACAAGATGTCAGGGCAGTCCGACATCACGAAACGCAGTTCACCTAATTTCACTGGAGCATGAGGAGTAATGCAAAGCTCTTCCTCAGTCTCGCGGATGATGGCCTCCAGCGGCGTCTCACCCGGCTCAATTTTTCCGCCCGGACCATTGATTTTACCTGCGCCGAGACCGCGCTTTTTTTCTATCAAAAGCACACGCCCATCTCGGATGATAAACATCAAAGTCGCGAGCATCTCACCCTGCCAAGTGCTCCAGTCGATGGGCGAAGGGTGAGTCATGCGCTCGCTTCCGCGTAGGCTTCTACCGAGTCGCATGTGCAAACTAAGTTGCGATCTCCATGCACGTTGTCGATGCGACCGACAGCGGGCCAGAACTTGTGTTGTCTCAAATATGGCAGCGGAAACGCCGCTTGTTCGCGAGTGTAGGCGTGTGGCCAGTCGTTTCCGCAGACCGTCTCGCATGGGTGCGGCGCGTGTTTCAGCGGGTTATCATTGGCATCCATCTCGCCGCGAATGATGGCGGAAATTTCTTCGTGGATGGAAATCATCGCGTCGCAGAAACGATCTAACTCAGGTTTGGATTCGGATTCCGTTGGCTCGATCATCAAGGTGCCACCGACCGGCCAACTCATCGTCGGCGCGTGAAAACCGTAGTCCATCAATCGCTTGGCCACGTCTTCGACTGTGACGCCGCTCTGGTCCGAGAGTGGGCGTACGTCGATGATGCACTCGTGGGCGACACAGCCGCTGCTACCCGTGTAGAGAATCGGATAGAAAGGTGCGAGCCGTTTCGCCATATAGTTCGCGTTGAGAATCGCGACCTCGGTGGCTTCGGTTAGCCCGGCTGGTCCCATCATGGCGATATACATCCATGAAATAGTATTGATGGAAGCGCTACCCCAAGGCGCAGAGCAGACCGCACCGTCTTTCGCATCCAGTTCACGATGACCCGGAAGGTACGGAAGAAGTTGTTTCGCCACGCCGATGGGGCCGACACCCGGACCGCCGCCGCCGTGCGGGATGCAGAAAGTTTTGTGTAAATTTAAATGGCAAACATCCGCGCCAATGAGTCCCGGCGATGTCAGCCCGACCTGTGCATTCATGTTTGCGCCGTCCATGTAAACTTGCCCGCCTGCTTCATGGATGATTTCGCAAATCGAACGGATCGTTTCCTCGAACACGCCGTGAGTGGATGGATACGTAACCATCAACGCCGCGAGGTTGTCGCGATGCTCCTCGGTGCGAGCTGCAAGGTCGGTAACGTCGATATTTCCTTCCGCATCGCATTTCACGCCGATGACTTTCATCCCCACCATCACGGCAGATGCGGGATTCGTGCCGTGCGCTGAAACAGGAATGAGGCAAATGTTCCGGTGCGAGTCACCCCGCGCGAGGTGGTAACGACGAATC
>JANOQR010000133.1:0-10519 GCA_031414935.1 Luteolibacter sp. | reverse complement strand
ATTTTTTTCGGAAGCATTTTTCCTCTTCACGACGAAGGCCTTCCCGCCGGGCAAGGCAACGCGGGCTTCATCAAAGATCGGGCAGCCCAGCGAGAAACTCGGGTCGCCGGGGCAGACTTGATAGATCCCCATCGCGCTCAGGATATACCAAGCAGACATCTGGCCAGCATCTTCATTGCCCACGATTCCAACAGGAGTCGCCTTGTAGAAATCGTTCATGATCTGTTTCGTGAGTTCCGCCGTCCGCCACGGTTGTTCAGCCCAGTTGAACAGGTAAGCGATGTGGTGACTCGGTTCGTTCCCATGCGCGTACTGGCCAATCAATCCGGTGATATCAGCGGAAACTTCTTCCCCAGTTAGAGCTGAATCCGTCGTGAACAATTCATTGAGCTTCTTGGAAAAAAGTTCACGCCCACCATACAACTCCATCAGCGCCGGGACATCATGTGGCACAAACCAAGTCCATTGCCATGCATTACCCTCAGTGTATTCTCCTCCCGTATGGTTCGAGTCAGTCGGACTGAAAGGTTCACCCCATTTTCCATCAGAATTCTTGCGGCGCATGAAACCGGTTTGGGGATCGAAATACTGGCGGAAATAGCCAGCGCGCTTTGAATACTCTGCGGCCACGTCAGCTCGACCCATGTCCTTGGCCATGGCGGCGATTGTCCAGTCGTTGTAAGCAAACTCCAGCGCCTTCGAGACCGATTTCAGCTCAAGATCCGCAGGGATAAAACCCATCGTTGCGTTGTAGAGCTTCGCCTTTGGCATGAGGTCTTTTTTCACCTCATCCGTGTGATAGGGAATCGGCTTCTTATCATCATACTGAGATGCAAAGACGACGGCCTCCATCGCAAGCTTGGTATCATAATCGCGCAGCCCCTTGACGTAAGCATCCACGATCACCGGCACCGCATGATAGCCAATCATGCAACCCGTGTAGTTCGATGCTAAGTCCCACATCGGGAGAATGCCACCTTCTTGATGTTTGCGAAGCAAAGCACGTATCCATGCCTCGTCGAGCTTGGGATCAATGATCGTATAAAGCGGATGTTGTGCCCGAAACGTGTCCCAGAGTGAAAATACGGTATAATTCGTGAACTTGGAATCCTGTTGGATTTTCTGATCGTTGCTCCGATATCGCCCGTCCACATCGCTCGCGATGTTCGGGCTAATCGACGAGTGATAGAGCGCGGTGGCGAAAATTTTCTGCTGCTCGTCCGTGCCACCTTTGACCTGAATGCTGCTCAGTTGTTTTTCCCAAGCGGCGGCAGCTTGAGTGACGACTCCATCAAAGTCCCATGCAGGCATTTCAGCACTGAGATTCTTCTTCGCACCATCGCCATCCACCGGGCTGATGCCGACTTTGACCAAGACACTTCCCACATCTGCCAACGCGAAATTAAGGCGAGCTTTGAGGTTCTTACCCGTGACGACATCACCGCCCACTTTTAAAACCTCGCTCTCAAACAACTCCGCAGTGAATGGAACGGAAAACTCGGCATGGAAATGTATCCGCCGGTTAGGTGCCCAGCCGCGCATGTGCCGCCAGCCACTGATTTCGCGATCATTGATGACTTTGATTTCCGCATCCAGCACCTGACGATTCTGGATGCTGTGTTTCATATCAATGACTAATCCCGTCTTGTCCGCCTTTGGGAAAGTATATCGATGCACGCCGACTCGGGGAGTGGCAGTCAGCTCTGCTTTGATTTGATAGCGATCTAGCATTACCCGGTAGTATCCCGGCGTCGCGAATTGGTTTTTCTTATCAAACGCAGATCGGTAGCCGTAGTCTGGTTTTTCGATAGTTCCTGAGTCCATGCTCACCTCTCCAGTGAATGGCATCATCAAGACATCGCCATAGTCGCCGATGCCCGTGCCGCTGAGATGGGTGTGGCTGAAGCCCCAAATCTCCGTGTCCGAGTCATGGTAGCCACCGCAAGCATCCCAGCCAGAAGTGCGGGTATCCGGGCTGAGTTGGACCATCCCAAACGGCGTGGTGGCTCCAGGGAAAGTGTGACCGTGAAATCCAGTCCCGATGAACGGTTCAACCTGCTTTAAAATCCCATCTGGCTTGGGTTCAACCGTCGCTGCGAGCGTGGACGTGCCCATCACGACGATGGACAGTAAGAAATTTCGTGAATTCATGATTCTTTGTGAAACGGCGAAAGAAGCGAATCCATCGCCCAAATTTAGGTTTTCACTGGTGAAATTACTTCCCTCCCACCACGTGGACCAGTCCCCAAACCGGGGACAAGAACGCGCATCCGGGCTGTGGGCTCGCCGTCCGAGGCGCGGCGAGTGGAAAGTGACGTTATACGGATTCCAGATCACGACCACCGGATTGACGCCCAGTTTGTAATCGAAGGTGCCGGGCGTGGCGGTGGAGGCCACCCGGCGGGTCAAGAAAACCATCATCAGGCGGGTGACGATGGGCGAGCGACCGATACCGTAATGGTCGAGATTACTCTCAAAAAACTTGCCGGGTATTTGATGCCAGTTGAAATTGATATTTGGCGACGTGGCACTTCCCCACAAGCCTGCGCCGTTGAAGGGAACCGGAATGCAATCCGCCGCCGCGGTAGAGCTGATAGTATTGGTGGAGTTTATACCATGAGGGGAAATTCTTGGGAAAGAAGGATGTAGGCAGATGCCTCTGATGCGACCAGATCGGGATGATCGAGCCAGCAAGATTCTGCAACGAATACGAGCCGTAGTCATCCGGTAGGTGATCCGACTCGAGCAGCAGGTTGAGATCCTTTTTCATTCCGCCATGGCGGACGTTGGTGAGCAGTCCGGCGGAATCCACGGTGAGATCATGCAAACGCGCCTGCACTTGCTTTCTGAAATCGGCATCCGCTGCGGTGAGTCCGTAGGTGGGAAGTGTGACCGAGCGTTGCAGAAGCGCGGCCTCGTTGGGGGGCGGGTGGGGCGAGTGCGACGCTTGCCAAGTGGTTTTCCCCGGCGCCCCCCTAGGCGAAACAGCCGTTTCCAGCGGTTTCCACCAGCGATGCCTTCACGGGCACACTGCCTTGGGCCATCACCACCGCAGAAGCGGGAGCGGCACTGCGAGCGAACGGGAGTTTACCCATGGATGCGGGATCTGGACTAGAAACCAGGCAAAGGCGGAAATTTTTGCTAGGCCCACCTCCCGACTCACTTGAAGTTACCGAGAAATAAAGTTGTGCATTCTCTTCGTCGCATCGCGACGGTGGATGGTAGCCGTGGGCTTCAGCCCACGGTCTAGTTTTGAGCGCATTCTTGCCACGTCGTGGCAATGGAATCTCACAGGATCGGAACTCTTTTTCGCATCGGTTCCAGTGTCGCGATGCGACACGGTTTCCTGCCGCCGCCAACCGTGGACTGAAGTCCACGGCTACCATCCGATGTCGCTCTGCGACAAAGAGTGAGGTTCCCGGTGACCGACTTACTTGAAGTTACTCTGCTTTCCGCACTCCAGCGCAGCGCGGGTTCTGGTGCTAGAGAGGACGACTAGTTCTGCCAGCCAATTTTCATAAACCTCTGAAAATCTGTGGAATCCGTGGTAAAATCTTCCTTCCACTTTCCATTTAGAGCAAGAAATCTACCTCAAATTTCGCTTTCCGCCCCCTTTGCGACCTCCGCGATTTTGCGGTGAATCTTTATCGTGCGTATCGACTGGAGATCGGGCAGTTCGCGTCTCGCTGAAATGATTTTAAGCCACGTTTCCCCGCTCAAGTGCGGAACACGGCGGCGGGTTCATACAGGGAAAGGCGGATGATTCCGAGGCTGGCGGCCAGCAGACAGATCAACTGGATGGCGGCGAAGACCGCAAATGGGATGATGGTGGGCATGAAGAATGGGGCCCCGTTTTGAATCGCGGAGAAGGTAAAGCCTGCGGTGGCCAGCAGGCCGACGCCGAAGCCGATGATGCCGACGGTGGTGGACTGGATAATCAGCATCAAGCTGAGGCGAAAATTCGACATGCCCATGGCTTTGAGTGCGCCGAGGTGCTTAAGATTGTCTAAAACGAAGGCGTAGAAGGTCTGGCAGGAAATGGCGATGCCGACGATGATGCCGACGACCACGGTGGTGCCGAAGGAAATGGGGATGGAAGTATTTTTCACGAACCAGAATACCGTCTTGGTGTTGAAGTCATTCGGCGCGTCGAAGCTGAAATCGCGGTTCACATAGGCGCGGAGTCCGGTTTGTTTTTCGATCTCCGCAGCAGCGGCTTCTGGCGTGATGCCGGGATTCGGCGCGGCCATCACGGCAGAGAGCATTTTACGCTGCGGCGGGGCGTATTGGAGGGCACGCTCGTAGGTGGTCCAGACGTAGGGGCCGCCCGTGAAGGAGCGCATGGATTGGGCGATGCCGACGACGCGGGCCTCGATGTCGTTGATCTCGAAGCGGTCGCCGACTTTGATGGGTTTCTTGGGATCGCTAGAGAGAAAATTCACGGCCAGCTCGTCGATGACGACGGTGTTCGGCAGGCGGAGGTCGGCGAGATTTCCTGCGACGAGAGTTCGGGGTGCGCCCGCGAGTGATGCGGAGTCGATCCCAGCGAGTTGGATGATTTTAAAGGCGCCGTTGTCTAATTTCACGCGCTGGATGCCGTTGAAAAGCGGCATCGCCCAGCGGACGGCAGAAACGGAGCGCACGCGGGCGACATCGGTATCGCGCATCGGGCTGGTTTCGTTGATCTGGGTGACCTGTGGATCGACGACGTAGATGGGCGCGTTGACGTTTTTCAAGGTGGCGGTGGTCCAGCGCATCAGGCCGCAGAAAATCGCGAGTTGCTGGAGGATGAGGAAGGTGGCGAAGAAAATGCCAAAGACCAGCATGAGGTATTTGGCGGTATCGCCGAAGAGCATTTTGAGAGCGAGGCCGAACATGCGGGGTTGGGAGAAATGGGCGAAAAGCTGGCGGAGTTTACCCAGACCCGCCTCCCGCGCAACCTGCGACATGCGAATCTGGAAAATCGTGTGGGGTTTGCTGGGCGCGTGTGGATTAAAAATTTTAGCCGCAAAAAAGAAGAAAAGGGATTGGGGATGTTGCGGTGATTGAGAAACAAAGAGTCTTCTTCGTCTCTCGGATGGCGAAATGAATTTCGCGGTCCATTTGGCCGTGTCTCACCGGTGAAACTTCTAGTTTTTTGATCGACTCGCGGTGGCATCGGGATTCGGAATCGGCCATGCAAGGACACGCCGATTCACCGGAAGCGATGGAAGCTCTTGGCCGAGAAACTGCGGCGACGGCGCGTGCTGGAGACGTGTTTGCGCTCGTCGGCGATCTCGGGGCGGGAAAAACGCATTGGACGAAGGGATTCGTCGCGGGAGCTGGCTCGACTGACGCAGTGACGAGTCCGACTTTTGGTCTGGTGAACGAATACCACGGCGGACGGGTGAGCGTATTTCACTTGGATTTCTACCGACTCGAAACCGCGAGCGAGTTGATAGCGCTCGGTTGGGATGAGTTGCTCGAACAAGACGGAATCATCATCGCCGAGTGGGCGGATAAATTTCCAGAACTGCTCCCACCGGAGACGGTTTGGCTCCATTTCACCGTCGAAGCGGACGGCAGGCGGACCGTGAAGTCGGTTTCGCCACGCTAGGCTCAGTTCATCGTCGAACTCGCCATATTGTCCAAGCCTTGGACGAGATTCCCCGCGCTCCGCAGAACGGCACCGGGTAGGCCGCAGGAGTTCAGGGAAACGAGGGCTGCTGCGAGTGCGAATGCGGTGATGATCCTCTTCATGGAGAAAATGATGTCTCGCGGGCTTTCCCCGAGTCAAGTCGGGTAAATTTATTTCACTTTCCTAAATTTTTAAAAATAAACGACTCGCGAAAAGATCAAGGTAACAAGGTTGTTACGATTTTTAAAAAATCTTTACTTTCAACCTCATTTTGCCGATCAAACCTATGTGCTGTCCCCGCATGAAAACAAATACATCCCTGAAAGTGATCGCGGTCGCTTGCATAGGTGCCTTGGCATCTTGTGCAACCGCACCGGAAACCCAAAAGGTGCCAGTTTCGGCATCGCTTCGTCCTGACTCCTCGCTCTCTGGGCGGGTGTTTCAGGAGGTCAATTCATACCGCCGCAACCACGGCGTGTCTGAGCTTCAACGCCATCCCGGACTCGATCGTCTTGCCCAAAAGCATTGCGAGCACCTGCGATCCCATCGCGGGCAGTTCGGAGTTTATGGAAAAAATGTCAGCCATGTCGGCTTCGAGGGGCGCTCCCTGATCGCCCGCGAACGCTACCAAATCTATCATTTGAGCGAAAACGTCGCCTCCGCGAACCATCCCGGCAAAGACCCTGCACCCGTCTTGGTCAAGCTCTGGTCCCAGTCCAAAGACCACGAATACAACATGCGCAGCGAGTGGACCCACACGGGCGTCGGCATCGTGGTGGATAGCGACGGAACGGTTTTCTCGACCCAACTGTTCGCCACGGTGAGCAATACCCAGTTGGCGACACGGAATCGCTTCGGCGGTTTCTAAATCCAGCCATGCCTGATCTCGCCCTCGAAATCGCCCTTCGCTCCCGTGGTTTTTCCAAAATCGCGGGAATCGACGAGGCGGGTCGGGGGCCGCTGGCGGGTCCAGTCGCGGCAGCAGCGGTCATTTTGCCCGAATCTTACACCCTCACCGGACTGGATGATTCTAAAAAAATAAGTCCAGCCAAGCGCGAGGCTCTCTACGAGAAAATCACCACCGACCCGCGCATCCTCTGGGCGGTAGCCACGGCGTCTCGCGAGGAAATCGACACGCTGAATATCCTCAGAGCTACCCATTTGGCGATGAAACGGGCCGCAGAATCTCTCTCCGTCGTGCCTGACCATTGCCTGATCGACGGCCTGCCGGTGAAAAATTTCCCGCTCCCTCACGACGGCATCGTCAAGGGCGACGGCCTCTCGCTTTCCATCGCCGCCGCCAGCATCATCGCCAAGGTCACGCGGGATCGGATCATGCTCGCCGCCGACCGCGAGTTCCCGGAATTCGGCTTTGCCAAGCACCAAGGATATGGCACCAAAGTGCATCTTGAAGCGCTTCGGACTCACGGCCCTTGTTGCCACCATCGTCGCTCGTTTCAGCCCGTCGCTCAACTCACCCTGCTGCTTGACGGCGGCTGATGGTGAGCCTCGCGACCGGATTTGGATGGGAAATCAGGGTGAGAAAATCGCCCGTGCTTGGCTGCGCTCGCAGGGGTGTAAAATTTTAGCGAAAAACTACTCTGGCCCCCGTCGTGGCGAGGTGGATATCGTCGCACGGGACGGGAAATTGCTGCTTTTCGTCGAAGTGAAAACCCGCCGAGAAGGCAGCAAAATTAGGGGTTTGGATGCAGTCGGTCTGGAAAAACAACGGCTCATTGAACGCGGTGCAAATGCTTGGCTAAAAAGCCTCGGAACGCGCGATTTGCCGTGGCGATTCGATGTGATCGAGGTCTATCTGCAAGACGGCGAGAAGCCTCGGATCAACCACGTCAGGGATGCTTTTTGACCCGATGAAAATGGCGAGTGCGGAAATCAAGCAGGCGGCTGCATGTCTGGCACCGACGGCCCCGTGGCCTGTGCGAAGCGCGTTCTCGCCCGCGCCATGAAGGTGCCGAGGCAAACATCCGCAATGGGAAGAACCACGTTGAAATTCTTGTGCATGTAGCGGTGATGAAGCAAGTGATGGCCATTGAGACGGCGGAACCACCAAGGTTTCTCTACGCGCCGAGCCTTTGGTAAGTGCATGCACCAGTGGATGTATTCGTAAAAGCAGTAATACCAAGTGATGGCCGCACCGCCGCCGATAGCGAAGGCCCACTGGCCCGTGAGCCATGAAAGCACCGCGAAAGGCAATGTGCCGATCAGGATCAGCAAAGGGCCATTCCACCAAGCCATCGGGATCGTCTGCTTGTCCTTCTCATCGAGGAGATGATAGGTCTTATCCGCCTTAAATGTTCCGTGGTGAATGATGGCGTGGGCGTCGAATGCGTAGCGAAATTTTCCCACCGGGCGGTGCATCACGTATTTGTGAAGGGTCCATTCGAAAAATGAGGCGAACACGAGGCCAGTAACAAGAGCTGAGAGGCACAAAAGGATGAAGATTGTCATGAAATTAATTTGATGAGCGACTCGCCCGGAGCGACGGCTATAGAGTGCCTCGCAAGCTGGCAAGTGTCATTATCACACGCTTGCGTCACGCTCTTGCAGGGCGAGTAGCCTCGGCCTATTCCTTGCCAAGAGACACCATGCCACTGATCCGGGAATCCAACTATCGCGCCCCATGGTGGCTTCCCGGCGGACATGTGCAGACGATCTATCCCGCGTTATTTCGACGCTTTAAAATCGTCACTCGGCGTCAAGAACGCCTAGAGCTAGCAGACGGGGATTTCATCGACTTGGAATGGGCGGAAAATGGAAACTCGCGCCTGGCCATCATTTCCCACGGACTCGAAGCGGATGCGAGAACTGGCTACGTTCAAGGCATGGCCGCGGCTCTGATTCGGCGCGGTTGGGACGTGCTCGCATGGAATTTTCGCGGCTGTAGCCCTGAGTCTAACCGCCTGCTGCGGATGTATCACAGCGGCGCGACGGAAGACCTCCATGCCGTCATTCAACATGCACTCGAAGTGCATCGCGCGGCAACCATCGACCTGATTGGCTTCAGTCTGGGTGGAAATCTAACGCTGAAATACTTGGGTGAGCGACCCACCGATCTCCCGCCGCAGATCCGCCGTGCGGTGGCATTCTCGGTGCCGTGCGATCTCGCCTGCTCATCCCGCCAGCTCGCGAGATTTACTAACCGCATTTACATGGAACGCTTCCTCGTCGCGATGCGGGCGAAGATTCGTGCGAAAAACCGCATGTTTCCCGGACATCTTGATCTGACGGGCTTGGAGAAAATCCGCACGTTCCAAGAATTCGATGACCGCTACACCGCGCCCATCCACGGCTTTCGCGATGCCACAGACTACTGGACACGAAACAGTTGCTGTCAGTTCATTCCCGCGATCCGCGTGCCGACACTGCTCGTCAGCTCACTCAACGATCCCTTCCTCGGCCCGGGCTGCTATCCTCACGAAGAGGCTCTCGCCAGCGACTGTTTCTATCTGGAATCACCTTCGACTGGTGGCCACGTCGGGTTTCCGCCCGGCAAAAGCGGCGCAGAATACGGGTCAGAAATACGAGCTGCGGAATTTCTAATAACTGACTAACGAATGGATTTCTTCCGGCAACAAACTCTGAAATGAACTCGTCTTATCGCTTGCCATCTCGCGTAAAAATCTTCACGGATTCGCTGTTCGTATGATTACCCGCCTGTTTTCAGCCGCGCTACGCGGTGTCGATGCGTTAGAAGTCGAAGTCGAGGTCAATGCTCGCGGTGCTGATAAACCCATCGTCATCATCGTCGGCCTGCCTGACGCGGCGGTTAGGGAATCTTCACAACGCGTGATTTCCGCCATCGGTGCCTCCGCACTTTATCTGGACGACGGAATCAAGACGGTGAACCTCGCCCCAGCGGATTTAAAAAAAGAAGGGCCGTCCTTCGATCTTCCCATCGCGCTGGCGATGATCGCGGCCAGCGGCACCAAGCCCTTCGAGGCGAATGATTGCTGCGTCGTCGGCGAGCTAGGGCTGGATGGAGCCGTGCGACCCGTGAAAGGCGTGTTAGCCATCGCCCTGGAAGCAAAGCGGCAAGGGAGGGGACGCCTATTTGTTCCCGAGGCAAATGCTGCGGAAGCCGCAGTCATCGACGGCGTGCAGGTTTTCCCCATTCGTAATTTGAAACAAGCGTGGGACTTCCTCAATGGCGACATCATCATCCCGCCCTACCAGCTCGATAGGCGGGCGTTTTTTGATTCCCACCGCAGCTACGAGGTGGATTTCGACGAGGTAAAAGGTCAGCACCACGTCAAGCGTGCGCTCGAAGTCGCCGCTGCGGGTGGGCACAACATTCTGATGGTTGGCCCGCCCGGCACCGGCAAGTCGATGTTAGCAAAACGCATCGCCACCATCATGCCAGACATGACCGAGGATGACGCCATTGAGACGACCAAGATCCACTCGGTGACGGGAATGTTGGACACAAAACGCTCTTTCCTAACGACCCGACCTTTCCGCGCCCCGCATCACACGATTTCCGACGCGGGCTTGCTAGGCGGTGGCTCAAATCCTGGTCCCGGCGAAGTTTCGCTCGCCCATCATGGCGTGCTTTTTCTTGATGAGCTTCCCGAGTTCCGCAGGCAGACGCTGGAGGTCATGCGTCAGCCATTAGAAGACGGCCACGTCACCATTTCCCGTGCGGCTGGCTCACTGACGTTTCCCGCGAGGTTTATGTTAGTCGCTGCGATGAACCCCTGCCCTTGCGGTTACTACGGGGATCTAAAACGAGAGTGCCGCTGCTCGCCACGGCAGATCGAACAATACCGCCAGCGGATTTCTGGGCCATTGTTGGATCGTATCGACCTTCACGTTGAGGTGCCGTTAGTGGATTTCCGCGAGCTATCTTCCGACACGAACACTGGCGAGAAATCCGAAACCATC
>JANOQR010000132.1:0-33573 GCA_031414935.1 Luteolibacter sp. | reverse complement strand
GCTTCCTGACCAACGACGGCGAAGCCCTCACCACCAAGCTGCTCGAATCACTCCAAAGCTTATTGGAAGAACCCAAGCTCATCCGCTCCGTCTGTGCCACCCCCTCCTTCATTCGGAAATGACTTATGGCAAACGGTCTAGAACACATCAGTGATGGTAGCAGTGGCCGATGCTTTTAGTTCCTTTCGCTTTGGATGCCTAATTCCCGTCATGTCAAACTTTTGAACGGTCAATTTAACAGGGCTAACAATCAGTTCGTCTCTACTTCCCGCATCAGAGTCAGCATCACTTTCTGTGCGCTAGCGGAGTCGAGATGCAGACCGTCGGAGTAGGTCACAGCATCGAGCGGCAATTTGTCAGTTAGGTTCCACCAAGGCACTTGGGATTTCACCGCGACAGCCTGAGGGATTCTCATTTGAGCGGAACCGGACTCCGCGCCGGGTGGGATCATCACCAGCAAGATTTTGCAGCCCTTTTTACTCAAGCGGTCGAAGATCGCAGCGACTTCATCGACCAGTGCGGCCTCTTGGAAATCGAGCTTGGGAGCACTATCAGCGTTTAAAACCGAAGGCTTGGAAGTAATTGGCAGACGTTCTTGGGTGGTGTCGGACGCATTGCCAGACGACCTCGCCATCAGCCATGAGTATGCAAACGCGGTGGGGCGTGCAGTTGCTCCTAGGTTAGGTGTTTTGATGCCGACATCGAACCAACGCGATTCGATGGCCGTGCCGATTTCCTTACCGCGATTTTCTAACTCGAACGAGAGTGAGTTTGCTTCGACGATCAGCAGTGGGGCAGTGGGAAGGATTCCACGGTCCATCGCGCGGAGGGTGATGACCGCGCTGCCACCGTCGCAGCCGAGATTTGCGACTCCTTTGAAGTGTTGTGCGCGATCTCCCAGTCGGCCCGTGAGTGATGAGCCGAGCATCATCATCTTCGGCTTGCCTTGTGACTCAGTCTGGATGCGGGCGATGGATGAAAAGTAGTTCGACTCGCTCTTTACCGTTTTTCCGCCGCTGGCTTGCAAAGCGAGCGTCTGCGCAACGATACAAACGATGAGCATACCTAACAAGCCGACGAAGTAATGAAAGGTCATGGCTTTAAAACTGGAAATAGATGAACCCCCGGGGTGCGCCGGGGTTGGTGAGGATGAGGAAAATCATGAGGCCGTGGAGTGCTCCTTCGGTGAGTGGATGCACCATTTTTTCAGCGAATACTGGCTTTGTTTCGCGCAGCAGACCCCAGAGATGATAGAGGATGACCGCTCCGCCATAGACAAAGAGAGCGAAGAGCGGCTGTCCTGGAAATGAGAGTTTTCCGTGGGTGAGACCTTGGAAAAACGCGCCAATGTGAGCGACGTCCGGCATCAGGAAAGTGAGCCAGAGTAAAGTCACCGCATGGAAAGCGTAAATCCAACGGACACTGTCGCGTATGAAGCGGAGGGGAGTATGGAAACTGCCGAAGTCTCCGGCGCGGCTGCGAAAAATGAAACGCTCTCCCGCTAACAAAACTCCGTGAAGTGTTCCCCAGAGAGCAAACTTCCATTCCGCACCGTGCCACAAGCCGCCGAGGAACATGACCAGGAAAAGATTGATGTAGGTGCGTCCCGATCCTTTCCTGTTTCCACCTAACGGAATGTAAAGGTAGTCGCGCAACCACGCGGAAAGCGAGAGGTGCCAGCGGCGCCAAAATTCGGTGATGCTCAGTGAGATGTAGGGAAAGTTAAAGTTTTCAGGCAAGCGGTAGCCGAACATCAAGCCAAGCCCGATGGCGATCAGCGAGTAGCCAGCGAAGTCCGCAAAGATCTGGAAACCATAAGCATAGAGCAGTGCCATCAGATTGACGGGACCGCTGGTGATGAGAGATGCCTTGCCGATAGTCAGCATCGCCGTCTGTTCAGCGAGATTATCGGCGACGAAAATTTTCAGGAAATAGCCAGTGACGAGGTAACGGCGCACTGCAAGCCACTCGATGTCGTGCCACATTTTTCCGCAGATTTGGTCGATAAAATTTCGCGCTTTCACGATGGGTCCAGCGACGAGTTGGGGAAAGAAAACGATGTAAAGTGATAGATCACCGAGTGCGGAAACACGGCCTGTGCCTTGGTGACTCAGCCTGCGTCGGGTTTCTCCGCTGACGGTGCGACGATAGACATCGACGATCAAACTGATCGCGTGAAAGGTGTAAAAGGAGATGCCGATGGGTAGTGGGATCGCGCGAATCGAGTCGCGTGCATCAGCGGGAATCCAACCCGCAGGAATGACACTGGTGATGATGCCAGCGTATTTAAAGAAAGCGAGAAATGCGAGATTGAGGATAACTGAGCCGACGAGCCAATACTTCGCGGCAGGCGGATTTTCATTTCCCGAGCCTTGATGAAACAAGATGCGTTCCACGGCGAACACATTGAACGCACATGAGATTCCTAACAATATCAGCAACTGGGGGAGATCCCATGCGTAGAAGATGGCACTCGCGACGAGCAGTAGGCAGATTTGCCACACACGGCGGCGATCCCCCGCAAGCGGTAGGTAGTAAAGCGGCAGCGTGACTGCCAACAAGATGAGAAACTGGTAAGAGTTGAAAAGCATCCTCAGGGGGGTAGTGGCAAGATGCCAAAGAATGGCTCCGTGAGCGATGATCGAAATTTCACGGTGAAGATCAAGTTTCCTGACCCTACATGATCGCGTGCCTGCTGCCCCTTGCGTCTGAAATAGGCTGTGTTAATGATCTTTGCCCTGCCTGCCCCCCAGCCATGTCATCTCACTGCGTCCCCCCGACGGAGTTGAATTTTATTTCCTGTTCTAGCAGGAAACGACTTCTTCCTCCGGTAACTGATTTCATTCGTAAATTTCTGCGAGTGTCGATTGCGGTGTTTGCCAGTCTGCCGTCTGCAAATGCGGGCCTTGTTTATTGGGGTAGCGAGGGATTCGTGGTGAATGCGGACAGCCGCAATCGTGCGTGGACAGAGGAGTTTTCCATGGAACTCGGCGTTTTCTCGAAAGGCTTCGTGCCGACGTTCGCGAATCGCGAACATTGGTTAGAAAATTGGTTTAAGCTCGGCGTAGCGGAGTTTGATCCACAAGAGTCGAGGTTTGCAGGCGTGTCAGATCTGTCTGTCGCGCTGCCTGTTGGAGCTGACACGACCGTCTATTTTTGGGCAAAAAATGGAAACGATCTGACTAAGGGGCCTGAGTGGCTCATGCTGAATCGTCCCGAATGGAAGTGGCCGGCATCGTCGCCTGCGGGTAGCCCGCCATTGACTTGGACGACCGGACTTCCGGCATCTCCCGTGCTGGGTGAGGTCGGGACAAATGGAGCACATCTAACGAGCGCGCGGATCACGCCAGTGACGGTTTCCTTGGCACAGTGGCTTGAGAATCGTTTTCCGCATTCAATTTCAAATAGAGAACCGGGAGCTGATCCAGATGGTGATGGTCTCGACAATCGGCTGGAATACTTCCTAGGTAGTGATCCCAGTGATGGTTCATCGAGAATTTGTCCGGTGCTTCAAGCTCAGGCAAACTGCACCTTGCTGACCCTAGCAAGAAATCCTTACGCGGCATCGAAGTTCGCAGTGGAGACGAGTCCAAACTTGGCGGTCTGGTCGCAAGCAGACTCAGAGATAATTGAAGACCGACCAGATTTAATCCAGGTTCGCGTGCCTCGGGAAGAGCAAACAGGAACTGGGTTTTTCCGCTTCAAACTGGAGGATGTTAAGCCATGAGGTATTTCATTTCACGAATCGTTGTGGGTTGGCTTGCGTCTTGCGGATTTCTAACTGCCGATTCTGGGCTGAATGCTCCACAGGCCGTAGGTAGTTATTTGAACGGTGTTTTTCCTTCGACGACACCAGGTCCGAGCGGCAACTGGGCAGTCGTGGATGCGTTTCCAAATTTAACTTTTGTGGATCCGGTGCGGATGGTGAAAGATCCGATTAGTCAGTCTCATGTGTATATTGTGTGTCGCAGTGGCGAGATTTGGCGCATTCCCTTTTCCGCCACGGCGACGAATGCTGACAAAGTCCTCATCGTGGATCGTCGCTCAAATACGTGGGGATATTGGGACTCGGGTATGTTGTCGATGGCTTTTCATCCTGACTTCGGCGTCCCGGGAAATCCCAATCGTGGTTATGTCTATGTTTTCTACCAGTATTCGCCAGATCTATCTACGAATTACAATTACACCAAACCGTCATACATGAGGTTGTCTCGTTTCACGATTCCTGACGGCCAGTTGGCGGCTGATCCTTCGTCCGAGTTCGTGATGATTCAACAGTATGACCGTCACAACTGGCATTCTGGCGGGCAAATGTATTTCGGACCGGATCGGTTTCTTCATTTAGCCATCGGAGATGAAGGCGATCAAAATGACTCGTTCAACGTCTGCCAGAAAACAAACGAAAGGCTCTTTTCCGGCATTTTACGAATCGATGTGGATCAAGATCCGACACGTTCGCACCCGATCCGCCGTCAGCCAGTGCAGATCGCCATGCCTGCGGGCTGGCCCAGTAGCTTCACCCAAGGTTATTTTATCCCTGACGACAATCCGTGGCTTGATGCAAGCGGAGGGAAGTTAGAGGAGTTTTGGACGATCGGTCTTCGCAGTCCTCACTCGATGCACTTTGACAGTAGCACGGGCGAAACATGGATTGCAGAAGTGGGGCAGGGGACGCGTGAGGAAATCACGGTGGCTCGCAAGGGAGGCAATCACCAGTGGCCATTTAAAGAAGGAAATGCCACTGGGTCGAAGGCTAAACCATCGCCACTCATCGGCACCGAAGTGCCGCCTGTGTTCGACTATCCGAGGTCCATGGGTGGGTGCGTCATCGGCGGCATTGTTTATCGTGGCTCGCTTCATGCAGGTGCTCTAACGGGAAAATACATCTTCGGCGATCACAACACGCGGGCATTGTATGCTCTGACTCGTCCTGAAACTGGCGCGGCGACATCGGAGTATTTAACTTCGGTTTTCCGCTATGGTGGAAACAAGCAAGGACTCTCCGGGATCTGCGAAGGACCAGACAAAGAGATCTATTTCATGGAGCTGGGTGAAAATTTTTCCGATACCGGAAAAATCTATCGACTCATACGTTCTGGTCAGCCTGTTGCTGATCCGCCGCAGCTTTTGTCACAAACCGGAGCATTCACCAATCTAGCAACTCTGACGCCGACTGCAGGCTTGATGCCCTACGAAGTGAACTCGCCACTCTGGAGCGACGGTGCTGAAAAGAAGCGTTGGATCGCGATTCCTAACAACGGCAGTCATGACACCGCCGCAGAGCGGGTAACTTACTCGGACAATGGCGCGTGGCTGTTTCCGGTAGGGACCGTGGTGGTAAAACACTTCGCTTTGCCGGTAGATGAGAGAAATCCCGCTATCGTGAAACCTCTCGAAACACGCTTCTTTGTGCATGGTTCGGATGGAGTTTGGTATGGCGTCACCTACCGGTGGAACGAAGCTGGCACGGACGCAGTGCTTCTCGTCGGTGGCGCATCGCGGGATCTCTCGATCACTCAAACGGATGGCTCGACACGCGTTCAACGCTGGGATTTTCCGAGTCGTTCGGATTGTCGGACTTGCCACACGGAGCGTGCCGACAACGTCCTCGGGGTGCGATCCTATCAACTCGCGCGAGACATGATTTATCCGCTAACAGGACGCCGCTCAAATCAGTTGGAAACATGGAACAGCATCGGAATTTTCGGTGCATCATTTGGGGCACGCAATCCTCTCACAGTCCCTGCCGCTGTTGATCCGCACGATCCACATGCTTCGCAGGATCAGCGGGTGAAATCCTACCTCGCGTCGAACTGTTCCCATTGCCATCATCCCACCGGTGTATCGGCGAATTTCAATGCATCATTCGAGACCCCTCTGGCCAACCAAAACATCATCGGCGGCTTAATCAATCGACCTATCAACAGTCCGGCGGATCGTGTGATAGTTCCTGATGATCTTGCAGATTCCGTCATGCACGGGCGGATGTCGGTAGTCGGTGCGAATCAGATGCCGCCCCTCGGCAAGAACGTAGTCGATGAAAAGGCGGTGGTGCTACTGACTGACTGGATCAAGGGAATGCAGTCGGCATCCTTCGCGAATGTCACGGTGAACTCGGCTCCCGTTGCGGTGGGTGAAAATTTCACTGTCAGTCATGGATCATCTACTCTGCTAGATGTTCTTGCGAATGACACGGATGCGAATGTGCCACTGGGCATTCATGGTGTCTCTATCGTCACTCCGCCCACGCACGGCACGATTTCTATCAGCGGTATGGAGCGGAGATTGATTTACACTCACCTTGGCTCTTCAGCCGCCGTTGATTCATTCACCTATATCGTCACCGATCCGCAGGGTGCGAAGTCCAATGTCGTTACGGTGAATCTGTCGATTCCCTTCGACTTCAACGCATGGCGGGCGACTACCGTTGGGTCAGGCACGGGTCCATTATCGAACGGTGATGGTGATTTATTGCCAGACCTGCTGGAGTTCGCCCTCGGTGGATTGCCCAATGATGGTGCGAGTCCAGCAGCAGATTCTTTGATGCTGGCAGAATCAGGCGGACAAATGATGGTCACAGTGAAGCGGCCTGTCGGACTCTCAGGCGTGAACTACGTACTGGAAACCAGCACGAATCTAACTACATGGCAACTTGCCCCACCGGGAACGCTGGGCGCATCATCCGTTGGTTTTCAAACACTCACGTTTGCGAACCTTCAGAACCAGCCGGGCCTTTCGTCGAATGTCGGATTCGCTCGCTTACGAGTGAGTCTGGCAGACTCTTCTCACACTGTCGCCACGCTGCCGTTGGGATGGCTTGGCGTCGAAATTGCCAGTGGAACGTCCACCGTCGGTGTGCCCTTTCGCGAGCCACCGATCTTTTCATCATCGGTTATCTCAATGTCAGGACCGGATTTAGCAGTTCATGGAGTTCCTCAGTTGCCGAGTGGCTTCAAGGGCTTCGTCGAGATTGTCTCAGGGACTCATGTAGGGCACCGATTTGAAATCGCGAGCTCGGCAATAGGGCGCATTACACTGGATTCAGAGAGTCCGCACACAATCACGCCGTTGCCGGATCTGACTGGCACACAGCTTGTGGTTTGCGCTCATCACACGCTCGGTGGGATTTTTGCGAAGGAGAAATTTGTCGGTTCCACGAATCCAGCAAACGCAGACCAGCTTCAGTTTTTCATCAACGACGGCGAAAACTCAGCTCAGTTTCAGCTCTACTATCTTTTGGATGCACGGCCTAACAATCCGACGTGGCAATGGCGCGCTTTCTTACCCGGCGGTGGAAACCAGAGCGCGCGAGTGATTGCTCCGGGTGAAGGTGTGTTCGTGAAACGAGTGCCAAACGCTGTAACGACACGCTTGCTTCTAACTGGACAAGTCCGTGCGAATCCATTTGTCCAGAATCTGCAAGAAGGACTCAACCTGGTTGCTTCTCCATTCCCCCTCACGCTCACGCCCCGGCAACGCGGAGCTTTGGATTCGTCCGCCGCATTTGTCGCTTCTACCAATCTCAACGCGGCTGACCAGTTTCAGATCTATCAGGATGGAGCCTTCCGCGTGTTTTATCTGCTCGATCATCCGACTCAAGTGGACCAATGGCGGGAAGTGATGTCAGGCAGTCCTAACTATAATGATCGTTTGCTTTTTAAGCCTACAGAAGCAGCGTTTTTCAAAAGAAATCAGTCTTCCCCTAGCTACCGGGTTCCGTTAAGTTGGTCGCCGTAAATCACACTCCCCCCCAAAAATGAAAACTCCATGCCCCCCGTGGATTCTTGGCATCGCGCTGATCGCGACCAGCAATCTAGCATTTGGACAAAACTCCGTTGCTCCGCCGGGAACCCAGATCGGTTGGGCAAGTGAGGCGTTCGGCACGAACTATTTGGCGGATGGCGTCACCACTTTTGAGGATGCCATTCTTGAGCAAAATCTAACGATCCGATTCGAGCTGGGAGCATTTAAAGAAGGCTTTGATCCGCGCAATGCCTCACAGGCAGACTGGGCGGACAACTGGATCATTCTCCAAGGAACGGACTACGACACAGGTGATCAACAGTTCATCGAGACTGCGACTCTATCATCAAACACTTCTGGCTTCGGGCTGAACACGCAGGCATACATCTGGGGCTTCACGTCGAAGGATGCCGAGCCTGATAGCCAGTGGATTTTACTCGCCGCGCCCGCGTGGAAATGGCCTGCGGCGACTTCACCGCTGCCCACCACCTTCTCCGTGAGTGATGCTTCGGTCATGGACGCCATCATCGGCTCGGTGAATCCATTGAGCGGTTCCTACCACATGCAGTTCGGCTACGTCGCCGTCCCAGAGCCATCCTCGACGCTTCTTGCTGGAGCCGCAGTGCTGATGATTGTCTTCAGGCGCAGACGCTGAAAATCGGTTGCCCGCAGTGAAATGGCGAAGCATCCTCGTCGCCCGCCATGTTTCCACGCCCGCCGAAAAAGTTTGTCCCCACGCCGTTCGAGTATCATCAGGAAATCGAGATTACCATCGACGCTCTGACGAATCTCGGTGCAGGCGTCGGACGCATCAATGGCTGGGTGGTGTTTGTCCCGTTCGCTCTGCCGGGAGAAATTGTTAGGGCGAGGGTTTTTCGCAACGATAAGAATTGTTCTCATGCCGATCTCGTCGAGGTTCTCACTCCATCGCCAGATCGAGTCGCACCGGGTTGTTCGCTTTTCGGTGAATGCGGCGGTTGCCAGTATCAGCATCTTTCCTATCAGAAACAACTGGAGTGGAAGACGCGCCAAGTGGGTGAACTGATGAAGCATATGGCGGCGATCACGTTTCCGGTGAATGATTGTTTATCCTCAGAACAGACGTGGAACTATCGCTCAAAAATTACGCCGCATTTCGAGAAAGCGAAGGACGGGGATCTCGGCCCCATCGGGTTTCTAGCGTTTGGCAGACGTTCCCAACTTGTCGATGTACTGCATTGTCCCATCGCGATGGACACGATCAACCGCGAACTCCCCGCGATCCGCGAAGGGCTTCGCCAACGGGCTAACAGCTTCAAGCGCGGAGCGACTGTGCTGCTGCGTGCGACTGAAGATCGCGTAGAGACGGATTTCAAAGCGGTTGCTACTGAGCAAGTAGGCGATTTGAACTTCCAGTTCCTCGCCGGAGATTTTTTTCAAAATAATCCGTTTATTCTCCCAGCGTTCACTGGCTACGTCGCGCAGCAAGCCTCGGCGGGAGGAGCAAAGTTCCTCGTCGATGCGTATTGCGGCTCAGGCTTATTTTCTCTAACGCTTGCGAAAAATTTCGAGCAAGTCGCGGGTGTCGAAGTCTCCGAGACCTCGTGCGAATGGGCGCGCAAGAACGCAGCGGCGAACCACATCACGAATGCGAAATTCCTCACGGCATCGGCGGAGGCGATCTTTGACCAGATCAGTTTCCCGGCTCATGAAACGGCTGTTGTCATTGATCCACCGCGTAAAGGATGCACGCCGGAGTTTATCGATCAGCTCGTGAAATTCGGGCCAGCTCGCGTCGTCTATGTCTCCTGCGACCCTGCGACTCAGGTGCGAGACCTGAAGCAATTGAGCGAAGGCGGCTATCAACTCGCGGACGTGCAACCCTTCGATTTATTTCCGCACACTCGCCACCTCGAGTGCGTGATGACCTTGGTGAAAAACGGAGTGAGTCAGTGAGTAACGAGATTGCCACACGGACACTATTTCCTTGAATCAGCTTTTCGAGATGTTCACAAAAGCATCAATCAAAGCGGAGCTTTAACCCCTTCTCCATCCATCCGGCCGCACCCAAGCCGAAAATCATTCGCTTCCGTCTCTCCCCTCCAGATGTCTCTTACCAGCTCGTTAGAAAACAGTCATCACTCGGTCGTTCGCTCCTGCGCTCGGATTCGCTTTTCAGATGGGGTGTGGCAGTTAAGAATTCCTAGCAGCCTGTCGAATTTGATTCAAATCTGATGACGGCTTAAACCATCGGCCTCTGCCCGTTATTGACGGTGCCATTTTCCGATCCGGTGACCGCTTGCTGGCTGAAGTTTCCGCTGTCTATGAGTGCTTTGCCTACGGCTCCGACGGCGGGACTCACGGCTACGAGTGTGGGAATGAGTTGTTGTTTGTCGTTGGCTTGATCGGTGACATGTTAGCCGATGATGAGCAAGGTGGCGTCGTCGATGTTGACGAAACGGGCAGGCATGAACCCGCTGCGCACGCCTAGGCCTGATTTTGCGACGGGTTTGTTCTAAATCCGACAGGCTGATAGGGAAGCTGTGAGAAACAGCGATGTCTGGGATTTATTGGCCGGAGAACGAAGCGGATGTTCATTTCCTCCCAATGATCGCTCGAATTTGACCAGAATTTCCACCATGCAAACAACCACGGCAAAGAAATTTGCCGCCGTTGAGGAAAAGCTCGCCGAATTGAGCGGGCTTGGGAAAAAAGTGAAAAAGCTGGAGAAGGAAGTGGCCAGCTTGAGTAAAAAGATCGAGGCACCGAACGAGTGGAGGCTCATGGTCGGCCGCTTGGCTGCCAACAAGATTTCCCGCGAGGTGGTCGCCCTCGGAGCCGAAATCCGCAGGACACAAACCGAGCCCTAATTCCGTGCTGGTCTTGGATAGCGATCACCCGACGGAACTCGGCTTTCATAGCGTGCCGGGCCAAAGGCTCCTAAATCCCAAGTTAAGAAGTGCGACCGCGATCTCGGTGAGATGCACCTTTTCCCCTTCACAAAATCTCCGTCTTCTGCGGACCGGTCACCCGGTAGCGGATGCCAGCCCAGACGATTTCTCGTCCACAAGCAGAGCTGAGGATGATGATGAGGTGGAGGAAATTGATGACTGGATCGAGCCACCAGCTTCCTCTCACTGACTGATCGAGCAAGTCCGCTTCGCCATTTCGGAATCGAGCTGCGAGATAGTCACGCCGAACGCGCGTCCGGGCGATGTTCAGAGCGATGACGATTCCGAGCAAAATGAGCATCAGAAAATTTCCCTGAATGAGGCGTGTGACACACGTTAGAAAACTCGCCAAGTAGAACAACGGCACTAGCAACGCCATCCACCACAAGAGGGAGTGGCCGACGCGGAGTTGGAAATACTGGCGACGCCCGAATTCAAAAAACGACGCCCAGTTGAAATCCACGGGCGACGGTGCGGCCACGGATCTCACGTATTTCATGCGCTTTCCCGCCTCTCGCGCGATGGAACTGAGTCGCACGTCGTCATTGATGCTCCCCTCCAGATTTGACAGGACTTTGAGTTCATCGAAAACCTCGCGCGTCATCGCCATGGAACCGCCCCAGAGACACATTCGCCACGCGGGACCGATCAGAGGTTCAATCGCAGTTCCCATCAGCGCGATGACGCGGTTAGGCAGCGATTGGTTTGCGGGAATCATCCAGCGGTAGCCTGTGGTGAAATCGGCTTGGCCGAGGTTGAGCGGCAGCGCGAGGCAAGTGAGCCAATTTTTAAATCCGTATAGATCGCCGTCAGCGAAAGCGATCAGCCGATCTGATTCGCCGAGCACCTGAAACGCAGCGAGCTGGTTGTGAACTTTTTGCCCTGTATCCTTCGCCATGCCAGCGACGATGATGCGGGCTTGCGTGAACCCTGAAGTAGCGAGGCGTTTCTGGATCGCGGCATGGACTGGATCCACTTCTGACTCCACTGTGAAAATGACGTGATAGTCCGGATAGTCCTGCGTGAGGACGAAATCCATGAAGCGGTCGAAATTTTCCGAAACGCCTTTGACCGCGATGACGAGAGCGACTCGTTTTGTTTCCTTCACCTCCACCCCGGCGTCGATCCAGCGTTGGTGAGCTTTGAAAAGGCGGCGAGCTTTGTGGGTTTTGATCAAGCCCGACGCGGAATGAAGCGCCCAGTAACAGGTGAGAAGTTCGAGCGACGCTTGGGCGATAAAATTCATCCGTCGTGGTTTTTGGCGGTGTGATTCTATTTTAGCAAGTGACTTGTGCCTAAGATCGGCAACGGCTATTTCCACCTCCATGGAATTTGAAACACTGAGCTTGTGGGCAGACGAGGAGCTGAAGTCGCTGATGAAAATTTTACCCGCAGACATCCAAGAAGCTGCGAAAGCAGTGGCGATTTCTCTGGAGGAAAAACCCGGGCAAGGAGCCTTCGACGATGAGTTAGAAGGCGACGAGCTGGGTCTCTTCGAGGGGCCATCTGCGATGGATGAAGCGGGACCGGAGGAACTTCCACGCATCCGACTTTTTCTAACGAATCTGTGGGAGTGGGTCGGCGAGGAAGAGCAAGATTACCGTGACGAAGTTGGCACCACTTTCCTCCACGAACTCGGTCACTACCTCGGCTGGGATGAAGAGGAAGTCGCCGAACGCGGCTTGGAATGATGTGGCGGATTTCTACTTCCACCGTCGCGAAAATCAGGATAGCTCAGAACAACTCTAAATCGATAAACCATGGACATACTCGGATTCATCAAAGGCGAACTTCTCGAAATCATCGAATTCAACGACGACTCGCGCGACACGCTGTCATGGCGTTTTCCCGACGAAGATAAGGCGATCAAAAATGGTGCCCAGCTCATTGTCCGCGAAAGCCAAGCCGCGCAGTTCGTCTATCTCGGCCAATACGGCGATTGCTTCGGCCCTGGGAAGCACTCGCTCGTCACCGATAACATTCCGGTCCTCAATCGGCTGAAAGGCTGGAAATACGGTTTCCAATCTCCGTTCAAAGCAGACGTCTATTACGTCACGACGCGGCTTTTCACTGGAAACAAATGGGGAACGGCCAACCCAATCATGATGCGCGATGCGGACTTCGGCGTCGTGCGGCTGCGGTCATTCGGCACCTTCGATTTCAAGATCGTCGATGCTCCAGTTTTCCTCAAAGAAGTCGCAGGCACGGATCATCATTTCCGGCTCGACGAATTCGCCGACACGATGCGCTCGCGGATTGTTAGCGTTTTCAGCGACGCGCTCGCCTCGTGCGGCGTGCCTGCGCTGGATGTCGCATCGCGCTACTCGGAACTTGGCGAAGCACTGCTTCCGCTCATCAACCCGCAAGTCATCGCGAAGTATGGCATCGAGATCACCAGTTTCCTCGTCGAGAACGTCTCCGTTCCGCCAGAAGTCGAAGCCGCAATCGACAAGCGTTCGAGCATGGGCGTCATCGGAAATCTCAACGATTACGTGAAATTTCAAATGGCCGAGTCCATGACCAAAGGTGGCGCAGGTGGTGGCGGTTCAGCCGCAGCCGACGCTGGCCAGATGGCGATGGGATTCGGCCTCGCGCAGGAAATGCTGAAATCCATGCAAGCCCAGCCGCTTCCCGGAAATGCCGCCGCACCTGCCGCCGCCGGAATTCCCGAACTTCTCAGCCCGGCGGAAGCCGCGAAAGTCCTAGGTGTTAGTGAAGCCGATGTTATCGCCTCCATCGACGCTGGCGACTTGAAGGGCAAGAAAATCGGCGCATCCTATCGGATCACCCGGGCTGCCCTTGATGCGTTTCTCGCCGAGTAAACGTGTATGGCTGAAGTCAGCGCACTGCGGAAACATCCCTGCCCAGAATGCGGCGGGGATGCTGAGTGGAATGCGGCCAAGCAAGCTCTCGCCTGCCCGTATTGCGGCACGACCATGCCGTGGACGGATGGAGAAAATGCCTTGGGTGCGGCCATCGCCGAGCACGATCTCGAAGCCGCATTGATTTCCATACCCGATGAAGATCGTGGCCTAAAAGCTGAGAAAAAATCCGTGAAATGCGAGAGCTGTCAGGCGATCAGCATCTTCGATCCCGACCGCGCGGCACAGCGATGCGACTTCTGCGGCTCGCCTTCCATCGTCTCGGTGGACGACATGCGCGACATCATCACGCCGGAGAGTTTGCTGCCCGTTGTCATTCCCGCCACGCAAGTTCGCGATCAACTCCGCACTTGGTATGGCAGTCGTTGGTGGGCACCTAACAAACTCAAACGCGCCGCCCTCACTGACACACTCCACGGCATCTATCTGCCGTATTGGACCTTCGACGCCCACGTCGATGCGAGTTGGACCGCAGAGTCCGGCTACTATTATTACGAGACAGAAACTTACCGCGACTCGAACGGGAAAACGCAAACCCGCCAAGTCCGGCGGACTCGTTGGGAAAGCAGCGCGGGGCAGCTCGCCCATTTTTTTGACGACGACGCCGTCCCCGGAACCGTCGGCATTCACAACCTGCTGCTGCGGAAAGTGGAGCCATTTCCCACCACCAGTGATTTAAAACCCTACGAACCCGCCTTCGTTCGCGGCTGGACCGTAGAACGCTATCAGGTCGATCTCCGCCAAGCATCGACCATCAGCAAAAGCCAGATGGACGCCACCATTTATCAACTCTGCTCCCGCGATGTCCCTGGCGACACCCAGCGCAATCTGGAAGTGGATTCCATCTATCAGGGCCGCACGTTTAAACACATCCTCGTTCCTGTTTGGCTCACGACATACACCTACGGCTCGAAATCATTTCAAGTCGTCGTCAACGGCTACACCGGAAAAATGGCGGGCGAGCATCCATTGAGCTGGGTGAAGATCACCCTCGCTGTGCTCGCGGTTTTGACCGTGATATTGATCCTCGTGATGCTGAACCAGCGGTGAATCAAGCCGCCTGAGACGGCTCCAAATGTCGCGCGAGTTCGTTGCGGAGACCCTTCTTGGGCGACCACACTTCGATGCGATGATTGATTAGCAACGTCGTGTGCGAGGGCGCGGAATAGATGTAAAAATTCCAACCATCCCGTGCTCCTAACAACTGACTGAGCAGACTGCGGAAATGATGGCGGTCGCCGCTTTTGAAAAGATGGCCCGGCGCAGTGATGAGTGGGCGAGTTTCATCGAGTCCCGCACGAAACCGATCCATCAGCTCCCAATCCTCGTTCTGTCGTTGCGGGCCGGGAAGGATCTCGATGAGCTTATTGCTGTCCTTGGCGAGTAAGCCAGTGAGGTAGTCGGCCAGCATGATTCGACTTCGACGCTCGACCGGGATGGGAAAATCTCCGGCGACGGGCACACCACAATCTAGCGGCTGGTGGTGCATCCCTTGTCCGGCCAGCCACTTATGAATTTCTGAGTTCGTGAGGCAGCGCATGGTATTTTAGGGGAGTTGAAATGATGCCGCAATTCCCTGCGGCAATGAGGAGCGCACTAAGCAAGCACGCAACTGTTAAAAAGAGCACATCACATGCCATACACGGCTTGCAGATCACTGTGGACGAAACTTTTTTCCCCGATTGGAGGCAGCTTTTTTTGCAACTTGCTTGGCCGGAATCGGTAGAGTGCCAGACGCCCGTTTCGCCTCCATCTCGCGAGTGCGTTTTCGCCAATCGCGTTTTACTGGAGCGGTTCCAGTCTCTGACGGCGGACTGGCGGCGTGGTAGTCGAAACCTCGCAACCGCTTGCGTTCGAGCCGTTGACCGATGGCGAGCTCGGTGATGCCTAGCAGATTGAGATCGCCCTTCGGCACGAGGCTGATCGCTTGGCCTTGTGCCTCTGCGCGACCGGTGCGGCCAATGCGATGAATGTAGTCCTCGGGATTGACCGGAAAATCATAGTTGAAGACATGAGAAACGCCGTCGATATCGATGCCGCGCGCAACGATGTCCGTCGCGACGAGAACCTGGATTTTCCCATCTTTGAAATCTTGAAGAGCCTTCATCCGTTGCTCCTGAGAGCGACTGGAGTGGAGACGCGCCGCTTTGATCTGAGCTGCTTGCAGAAAAGTCGTTAGTCGATTCGCTCCATCCTTCATGCGGACGAAAACGAGGACGCGGGTGAACTCTGGCTGACGAATGAGCTCCAGCAAAAGCGGTCCTTTCAAATGCGCGGCGACTTCGTAAACCGTCTGAACCACTGTATCCGCCGCGTTTTCCCGATTTCCGATCTGCACCATCTTTGGCTGATAGAGAAATTTCTTCGCCAGCGACTCTACCTCTCTTGGAAAAGTCGCAGAAAACATCAAGGTCTGCCGCCGCTTCGGCAAGCCACCTACAATGGTCTCAATGTCTGGTAGAAATCCCATGTGAAGCATCCGGTCTGCCTCATCCAGAACGAGGATCTCAAGCCCACTGAAGTCGATTTTCTGCCGCCCTATCAGATCAATAAGTCGTCCCGGCGTGGCGACGATGATATCCACTCCCCGCTGCACCGCCTTAATCTGAACGGCTTCCTCAATGCCGCCGAAAATCGCCGCCACCCGCACCGGCAACCCATCCCCATAAGACCGGACATTTTCCATGATCTGAATCGCCAACTCGCGTGTCGGAGCAAGGATCAGCGCCTTGGTGCAGCGAGGCTTACCCTGTTGATTATCGTTAGAAATGCGATGCAGCATCGGTAGCACGAAAGCGGCTGTTTTGCCCGTCCCAGTCTGCGCGATTGCGATCAAATCATCACCGGACATCACCTTCGGAATCGCAGCTTTCTGGACCTGAGTCGGGCGGACATAGCCAGCCTTTCCAATGGCACGAAGGATCTCGTTTCGCAGTCCGAAGTTGGTGAATGGCATGGCTGTATCGTAGCGCGCCGATGACGTGACTGGCACGGATATAAATTTCTAAAACAAACTGCGGGCCGGGTGCTAGAGAAGCAATTCCCCGGCGATCTCCAGCCATTCGTCCGCCAGCGATTGCATGGCTGGCGGAAACGGTTTGTCGGCTTGTTGATACCAATAAGTGGCGTTCGACGGGTCACCTTCTTCGCGATGCAAATAAGCGTGAATCCATGCCCCAGCGTTTCCGGGAATATTCTGACAGAGATCGTGCGCAGTTTCCCAATGACCCGCCTTCGCAAACCAGAGAGCCCGGCACGCAGTCGAAAGTCCGACAGGAGGAGCGGCCTCCGTGGCAGCGGAACAGGCAAGGTCCGAAGCATTCATGAGGCGAGTTTTCATAGTCTGCCAATTTTAGACAACCGTGATTTTTTCTACCTCCGAATTGGCAAGCACTGCTAGAGTTTGAGAATTTCCTCAGAAATGCTGTCCTCCATTCCCGCCTCAGTGCGGATGAAAATTTCCTGTAGCCCCTTCTCCGACTGAGTCACGGCCTTGATACCGCCAGAGGTCTTGCGCTGAATCTTGATTGATCCGGTGCCACTACCCTGCCCCAGGGATTTTCCACCATAGGAACGACCAATGATCACTCCAATGACTCCAGTCATCGTTTCGATCTTCCGCATGATCCGATGGCATTCCTTGGATGAACTCTGGTGGCGACCGCGTGAGGGCATGATTTTCGCTGCTACTGGAACCAAGATAAAGGTGAATGCCTACGGTGAATAGAGTGTTAGTAAAACCCAGCTTCGGAATCTTCAGGCTGGAAATGGGGAAATGTTTCGAAATCGTCACACGGAATAAATCCGCGCCGGGGAAATCGTTTCGCCGCTTCACAGCTGGCGATGGAAGAACCATTTATTTCTTTAAACAAATGATTCGCCCGGAAGCGTCACCAATGACCGACGAGAAACAAATCCAAGCCTTCGTCAGCAGTCACGAGCTTGCGAAAAAAGTGGCAGAGACTCTTGGTTCTATCGGTTTTGTTGATGAGAGCCACACCAGCGTCGCGGGGCTAAAGCGTCTGCAGGTGTTCGACGACACATCGAGACTCCCATGCTCGATGCCACGTGCCATGTTCGCAAGCTCCCTAACGAAACGGAAATTGATTACCTTCAATGTGTGGAAGGACGATCTGCGTCATCAGTGCTTCAGATGAGCTTCTTCGCTACATTCCAGTCTCTCGCAGTGCGTGCGCAAGATCCGCAGCGTTCACCTCTTGGATCGTGTTATGCCGTCCGTTTGCGATTTCGATTAGGCGGACGCTGTCTGTCCTTTTGCTCGCAAGTGCGCGGCTCATTTCCACCGGAATCACCTCGTCGGCATCGCCATGGAGAATGATGATTTTTCCTGGGCCGCGTGCTGATAGTTCTGCGAGGCGAGCTTCATTGTCGAAGCGGTGTGTGACGAGAAATCCCAGTGGCAAACCCGTCATCACACGGCTCATGTCCATGGTGCTTGTGAACGGCGAAAGCAGCACGCCGCGCTGAATTTTGAATTCCGAAGCCGCGATCAAACATGCGGCGGCTCCGAGGCTGTGTCCGAAAATCCGCAGGCGCTTGGGATCGGTATTTCCCTGCCAGCCAGCTTCGCGCCATGCGAGCGGGACTGCGGTTGCTAGAGTTTCTTGAATGCGCTTCGGTGACGGCGAGCCTTCACAATCTCCGTAGCCGGGGAAATCGACTAACAACCACGCATCTTCATTGGGAGCATTCTTGGTGAGCCACTCGGACCAATCCAGCGCGACGGTTCCATTGCCGCCGCAGACGATCCAAAGATGGCGCGGAGTTTTCAGGTTTCCTTGGAGAAATGCGCGTTGATTGCCTTGGGAGGTTTTAAAAGAGATGGTCTTGCCTGCCGTGGAGTGCTTCCACTCGGCGACAGTGTTAGGACCATACGGGCGCGGGAAATAGATCAAGCTCGATTGGCAACTGACTAACAAGCATAGCGGCATCACTGCGATGAAGCCGACCAAGCACAGGACGCGAATCAATATGCGGCGGAGGGACGGAGTGCTGGATTTCATTTGTGGATGAATGCACACCACACCCTCGTCGGCATTAAATCATCCCTTCGATGAGCTTCTCCAACTTCACGATGTCCGCCGAGAAGGCGCGGATACCGTGGGCAGTTTTCTCGGTGGCCATTGCGTCTTCGTTGAGGAGGAAACGGAATTGGCTCTCGTTGAGGCTGATCTTTTCGTGACTGCTAGACGCGGCTTCCTCTGCGGTGAGGCGGGCGGTGAATGGCTCTTCGGACGCTTGCAGCTCGGCGAGTAAACCGGGGCTGATGGTGAGCAGGTCACATCCAGCGAGGGCGAGAATTTCACCTTTGTTGCGGAAGGACGCACCCATGACCTGAGTCTTGTAGCCGAATTTTTTGTAGTAGTTGTAAATCGAGCGAACCGAGATCACGCCGGGATCTTCGTCGCCTTGGAAATCTTTGCCGGTCTCCTTCTTGTGCCAGTCGAGGATGCGACCGACGAAGGGTGAAATGAGGCGCACGCCGGCCTCCGCACAGGCCACGGCTTGGGCGAAGGAGAACAGCAGGGTGAGATTGCAATGAATGCCGTCTTTCGCTAGGGATTCGGCGGCTTTGATGCCTTCCCACGTCGAGGCGATTTTGATCAAGATCCGCTCGCGGGAGTGACCTTCTTTTTCGTAGGCGGCGATGAGTTGATGCGCCTTTGCCACGGTAGCAGCGGTGTCGAAAGAGAGCCGGGCATCGACTTCTGTGGAAACGCGACCGGGGACGATTTTCAGAATTTCTAGGCCGAATAGGATGAGAATGCGGTCGAGAATGACCTCGATCAACGCGGGGCCATTGGCTCCGGTGGCCTTGCCATCGCTCACGGCTTGCTCGACGAGGTGGCGGTATTCCGGCTTGGCGGCAGCTTGGAGGATGAGCGAGGGATTGGTCGTCGCATCTTGTGGCAGATAGGTTTTCATCGACTCGAAGTCACCGGTATCGGCGACGACAGTCGTAAATTTCTTCAGTTGATCGAGTTGGTTCATGCTCATGTTGAGAGTGACGTAAGCGGTTCTGATTCCTGAGGAAAGGCCAAAAGCCGATCTGACATGAATGTCACTTCAGGTGATGATGAAAGCGTTTGAACACAGCGGCACCGGCGATGGCTCCGAAGAAATCTGCCAGCCAGTCCGGGAAATTGTTTCCACTCCGCCCGGGCACGAGGCTCTGGTGATATTCGTCCAGCCAACCGACCAGACTGATTGCGAGGATGGTGAAGGCGATGATTGCTCGCCAGTTCGGCTGCTGAGGATGACGGCGATACAACCATGCGGAAAACAACCCTGCGCCGCCGAAAAAGTAGCCGAAATGCGCGAGCTTATCGATGTCTGCGATGGGCGGCGTCGGCATGTCAGGATGCGTGCCGGATGACAGCCACCAGAGGACGGCGAACCAAAGCAGGAAGCTGCCGAGCCAAAATTTCGGGCTACGTGGGAGCCGCGCCATGCTCACAGCTTACGCATTTCATCCTCCAGCCGCTCCGCCAGCCACTGCTTCATCATCGACTGATAGTTCAGGAAACGACCGCGGGCGATGCGCTTTATGCGCGACAACATCCGTGGGTCGAAGCGCAGCGTGATGGTGGTGGATTCGCGCGAATCTGCCTCGTGGACCGAGGCCGCCATCAGCTTGCCGTCTAGCTCATTTTCCTCCCAGAAACGGGCTTCTGCGGCTTCATCTTCAAACTCGGGAATATCGGTCCAGCGGGTGACTGCGTTCATGGGAAAGTGAAAAGTGGTGCTTAACGGAATTCTGCGTATTTGCGGTCGTAGAACTTTTGCTCGGCATCTGACATCTCGCGTGCGGCGACGACTCGGTTGGTTTTTCCGTCCGTCCAGAAGGAGAAAAACAGGTAACGATCCGACACCGTGCGGCCCAGTGCGTAAAAGCGAGTAGCCCCATCTGACCGCTCGTTATCGGGCAGGAAACGCACGGAAAAAGGATCCTCGAAAGCCTCTTCAAGCTCACGCGGTTTGATGTTTCTCAGGTCGAATTGAACGTCGAGTAGGTCGAGTTCCATGGCGGCAGTCTGCGGATGGGCGGGGAAAGTGCAACAACGAGTTTGGCGGATGTCATTCGAGAAATCAGTTGTTCACGGATAGTGATTCAGGCTGGCATCTTGACAGCGTTAAGTCAGAGCATCATGGTGCCTCTTATGAGAACCACGGTCACTCTTGAACCCGATGTCGCGCGTTTGCTTGACGATCACGCCAGACGAAATCGCAAGTCGTTTAAGGAAACATTAAACACCGCAGTGCGTTTGGGACTTGGGCGAGCTTCAACCGTGTCAAACGAAGAATTCACCCTGAACGCCCAACCGATGCAGCTCAGAACAGGTGTGGATGCTGGGCGATTCAACACGCTGCTTGATGAGCTGGATGCCGAAGTGTTCGTCGAGAAAGCTCGTATGGATCATCGTAAGAACCCGCTTTCATGATTATTCCAGACGTCAATTTGCTGATCTATGCGTATGATTCCAGCTCGCCCCATCACGCCGCCGCTGCCGAGTGGTGGAGGGGCTGCATGACGGGTCATGAGGAAATCGGATTGGCGACAGTGGTGGTTTTTGGCTTTGTGCGTCTCATCACGAATGCTCGGGTTTTTCAAAACCCACTCACCGTCAAGGAGGCGGCGAAGCATGTGGAATCGTGGATAGCGAGGCCACAAGTGCAGATCATTGATCCAACGCGCCATCATGTCTCCGACGTGCTTGAACTTCTGACAGAAAGTGGCACATCGGGCAATCTCACCACCGATGCCCAAATCGCCGCGCTGGTGCGACAGGAAAAAGCCGTCGTTCACAGCAACGACACGGACTTCCTACGATTCCCCGGCATCCGCTGGCACAATCCTCTGACTGGGAAGAGCGACGCCACCTGATGGTAAAAAATTTCTGCGAACACGCTTCTTAAAGTTTCTCGATCAGCAAAACCGCAACGCACAGCCCGCGAATCGTCCAGCCGAGCGTGCGCCACCAGTTTGTCGCGACGAGCCGATCAACTGTGGAGTCTGAGTACTCCAGCGTGAGTTTTTGATGAAGCGGGATTTGGAAAAACAGTGTGGAAGCCCAAATCAGTGCCAGTGCGGCTAGGCCAGTTAGGAAAAGGACAGAGTGTTCACCCAGCAAGATCAAAACGCCCGCGCTCGCCGCCTCTGCAATCATCAGCGGGCCGACGACGCATGTGATGAGAGTCATGTGACGCTGGTGATAAACGATGAAATTTTCTCTGCCCACGCACTTCATCAGCGGGTAATGCACGGCTTGGATGACCCAGATTAAACCAACCAAAAACCAAGTAGCGGCGGCATGAATGACCAAGCAGAGGATCATCCTTTGGCAGTGGTTTTGCCTTTGCGACAAGCATCGCTGCAGTAGCGGACTTGCTCCCAATCGCGCGCCCACTTTTTCCGCCAAGCAAAGGGCCGCCCGCAATGCAGGCAGATTTTCGTGGGTAGGTTTTGTTTTTTAGTGCCGTTCATTTGGAGAAATCCAGTGGAAGTTCGTTTTTTGAAAAAGTTGTGGCGCGGTTCTTTTGAATGCGCTCCCAGAATTGGAAAAAGCCGCCTGTGGCAAATTGGCGAACACTGAGATCTTCCGCACGCTCGATGAATACGAGGCGAATCCCTGCTTCGGAAAATGTAGCTAGAAGCCCTGGCAGCGAGTCGGACAACGGCCCGATTTCTGGGCGCATGGCGACGACTTGATCGAGCGAGTTTGCCTTCGCCCACTTCACTAACGACTCTTTGTTCGTCTGCATCGTCTCCAGTGAAACGGGAGTTTTCCAATGCTCTTCAGCGCGGGTGGCGGCGTCTTGCAGGGCGGCAGAGATCCATTTTCGTTTCGAGTCAGGAAACTGATAGCGTTCCCATGATTCGGCATCGCCAGTCACAGTGATCGCAGAAAATGCGGTGGGTGCGAGTGAGGTGGTTTCCACTGCGAGATCTTCCTCATGAATCCAAAGTCCTGTCGCGGCAGACGGGATGAAGTTTTCCGCTGGCTCATCGCGGTGGGTGATTGGTGGTTTGGAAAACGCTTCTGGCTGGAGTGCTCGCGGATTTTCAAAATCAGTTAGGCCGTCTGCGAGTGAATCGAGAAGCTCAGGAGCGAGGTATTTCTCAAGATTGCTCCGGCGGGCGAGGTAGGTTTTTCCCGGCGTCTGCAAGCCCGCGACCCAACGCCATGACAGCGTGTTAGACGCGGGATCTCCGTCGAGCAAGTGCCTGAAAAAGAAGTCTGCGCCCCACTGCCACGGCAGTCGTGCCTCATGCACCCACCACGCGGCGAACCACATCCGCGCGTGATTGTGAAGGTAGCCAGTCGTCACGAGTTCGTGCGCGAAGTGATCGATCACGGCGTTTCCAGACTCCGCGTTCGCGATGGTTTCAACCGCAGGATCTTTGCTCGAATCACTCAGAAAACTGACGTATTCGCTCCAAACTGTGGGACGCAGAGCCAGCCATGATTTCCAGTAACGGCGCCAATAGACTTCTTGGATAAATTTTTCTACCCGCCCGAATGAGTGTGCTTGGAGCACGATAGAAGCGACTTCCTCTTCGGAAATCAAACGATGCCTAATCGCCGGAGCCAGCTTGGAAACGGCGGGATGAGCGGGTTTTACGTGGTTTCGGTCACGGGCGTAAAGCCGAGCAACAGCGATGAACTCATCGAGCTGTGCGAGTGCCGAAGCGCGGGTAGGAGGGCAAATCATGCGGCAAACTGTTGGGTATCGCACCGCACGCAAGGGCCTATTTCCAGCGAAGGTTACGCCTGATGGTCCTTACCGAAAATTTCCTCAGCATAGTTCTCGCGGAGGAACTGGAGATCGGCGCGGCCAGATCCTTCTGCCGTGGGGCGCGTGATGTTAGTCCTTCTTCGGTCTTATCGAATTCCTCATCCATGCGTCTGCTTCCTCGTGAGAATGAAAACGGAAAACTCCTCTGGGGGTCAGACGGTGGCCGCTTTCTTTGAATTGATCGTTGATGAATTCCTGAAGGCCATCGGCTGCTGCGAGAGGGTTGATCGGACGCTTGCGACGACCGACGGTCTTGCCTGCGGGATCGTCGAGGTTGATGACGTTGACCTGCTTCATTGAATCCACACTAGCTTAGGCGGCGGTAATAGGAAGCTCTGAAAATGGTGAGCATCCAAGGAGCGGCGATGTCTATCCGCCCATTGTTTTTAGAAAACTTTGCTGAATTCATGACTGCCACCGCTCAATGGCGAGCCGGATGCCCGCCGCTTTGTGGAGCGTTTCCTCGTATTCCTGCGCGGGATCTGAGTCGGCGACGATGCCAGCCCCGACTTGATAGACGAGGCGGTCGCCATTTCTCACCAGAGTGCGGATGGCGATGTTGAACGAACTTTCGCCGTTGTAGCCGAGCCAGCCAATTGCGCCGCAATAGACGCCGCGCGGTGCTTGTTCCAGCTCGCGGATGATTTCCATGGCGCGTTTTTTCGGCGCACCAGTAATGCTGCCGCCGGGGAAACAGGCGGCGATGGCGGCCAGCGCATCCACCTCAGGACGCAGCGTGCCGGTGACGGTGGAAACGAGGTGATGGACTTGCGCGAGAGTTTCTAACCGCAGCATCTCCGCCACTTCCACGCTGCCAAACTCGCAGACTTGGCCGAGATCGTTCCGCAGCAGGTCGGTAATCATCACCAACTCGGCGATTTCCTTGCTCGATGTTTGCAGTTCGTAAGCCGAGCGGCGGTCTTCGTCGGGATCGGCAAATCGCGGACGAGTCCCTTTGATGGGCCGCGTCTCGATGCCGCGACCGGAGATTTTCAAAAACGACTCAGGCGACGAGCTGAGAATTTCGTGGCCGCCCAGCTTCAGATAGGCCGCCATCGGAGCCGGGGAAATTTCGCGCAGCGTCTCATACAGACCGAATAAATCGCCCGTGACGGTGGCGTGGAAGGCTTGAGAAAGATTCACCTGATAGATGTGGCCCGCTGCGATCCACTCCTTCACGCGGAGGACGGAGGAAATGAAAGTCTCGCGATCCGTCTGCGGAGTGAAGCCGCTGATCTCGGCAGCGTGAGTGGTGGCGCGGAGCTGTTGGGATAAATTTCCAGTTTCCCACCAAGCGTCGTCATGGTGGCTGTAAACCAGCATTTCCTGATAGTCGCCAAAGACGAAATCGCCCTCGTAGCTGATCCAGCCGCAAAGTCCGCCGCTGGGAAATCCATGATCGCTCGCGTGCTTCGGGTTGTGAGCAAGCGCGGTCCTTAGGATTTCCAAATCGCCTGCCTGCTGGATAGTGCCGCGCAAAATCTGGCTGGGCGACGCCGCGATCACGGAAAATGGCCGCGCCGCACCCGAGGGGAAATTTCCCGCAGTATCGAAAAACACCAGCCCGTCGAGATGCCTGAGCTGCACCGCCACCTCCACGGGTGAAAGATCGCCGAGCCGTATCGGGCTGGCTACGGGTCGCATCACAGATTTCACCATCGCCCGGAAAATCAACGCCCGCCGCCGTGATGTGGCAAGCGGGAACGATGCCAAACTTGCTGTCGCAGCAACCCGACGTCTGGATGAGGTTGGCTGTTAAAGGACGGCATATTCACTCCTGATGATTTCGTGAAACGGCTCCGGCACCTCGTCCCAGACGTGGAGGTCCACTCGGAAGGGGATGCTGCTTTCATCAAGGGCGTCTTTGAGTTCTGAAATTTGCGGGCGCATGGCGGGAGTGGCGAAGACGACGAGATCGAGATCGGAATTTGGGCGGGCGGTGCCTTTGACGCGGGAGCCATACGCCCAGACGGTGACGCCGGGAAGGTGTTGCTGAAAAAGGGCCAACAGGGATTCGCGCTGAGTTTCGGAAATGTCGATGGTGCGCGTCATGCCCAAGTTTTTCCGGTGAGGGTCCGATAGAGCGAGATGGAGTCGCGGAGGAAAGCCTCGACGATGAGAAGGGTCTCGGCGGCTTTTTCCCCGCTGTAATCGTGGGCGGTGGCGGTGCGAGCGTCCGCGTAGCCGAGCCAAGTGGCGACGGGGACGGAGAGGAGGCCATTTTCCCCGGCGAGCTTGAGGATGGGCTTTGGGCTGTTTGGCACATCGGGCAGGCCGAGTGCGTCGATGAGGTGGCGTTTGAGATCTTTCCAGAGAGTGTCGTAGGCGGTCTCGAAGCGTTGGATGACGGATTCCGCGATGGCCTCACGGTCAATCTGGGTGAGCTCGGGTCTGCTCTCAGCTTGCAGATAGTTTGCGTGTTGCAGCTCCAGATGCCGGAGGGCTTTTTCGAGTTTCTGCTGATCGATCATAAGGTGAGTGGTAGGTAAGGCGAGAAGCCGGAAAATGACAAGGATTCAGGTTTGCGGGGCATTCCAAAACGCCGCGCCGACGAAAAATCCCGCCATTCCGACTCTAGGATTGCCAAACTTCCGCGCCTGACTAGGAATGCGCCCCCTAGCGCTAAAACGTCGCGCCTAACCAGAAGCCACTATCTTATGAAGGACCTCAGCAAATACCGCAACATCGGCATCTTCGCCCACGTCGATGCGGGTAAAACGACCACCACCGAACGCATTCTCAAGCTCACCGGCAAGATCCACAAAATCGGTGAGGTCCACGACGGCGCATCCACCATGGACTTCATGGACCAAGAAGCAGAGCGCGGCATCACCATCCAATCCGCCGCCACCACTTGCTTCTGGGCTGGCCACCAATTCAACATCATCGACACCCCCGGCCACGTCGATTTCACCATCGAAGTTTACCGTTCGCTCAAGGTTCTTGACGGCGGCGTCGGCGTCTTCTGCGGCTCTGGCGGCGTTGAGCCTCAGTCGGAAACGAACTGGCGCTACGCCAACGATTCCGGCGTTTCCCGCGTCATTTACGTGAACAAGCTCGACCGGATCGGCGCAGATTTTTACCGCGTCGTCGCTCAGGTGAAAAAAATTCTCGGCGCACAACCGCTCGTCATGGTCCTGCCCATCGGCACGGAATCTGAGTTCGTCGGCGTCGTCGATCTGCTCACCATGAAAGCGCACATCTGGGACGAATCCGGTCAGCCGGAAAATTTCAAGATCGAGGAAATCCCCGCCGACATGGTGGACAAGGCCAAGGAATTCCGCGCCCAGCTCATCGAGACCGCCGTCGAGCAAGACGACGCGCTGATGGAAGCCTACCTCGAAGGCGTCGAGCCATCGATCGACGACATCAAGAAGTGCATCCGCAAAGGCACCATCGACCTCGCATTTTTCCCGACCTACTGCGGCTCGTCCTTTAAAAACAAAGGCCTCCAGCTCGTTCTCGACGCTGTCGTGGACTACCTTCCTTCCCCTACCGACGTCAAACCACTCCCCGAAGTGGACGCTGAAGGCACTCCCACCGGGACATTCGCCGTCATCGACCCGACCGCCCCATTCCGTGGCCTCGCGTTCAAGATCATGGACGACAAGTTCGGCGCGCTTACCTTCACCCGCATTTACTCCGGCACCATCAAGAAGGGCGACACCGTCCTCAACTCCTTCACCGGCAAGACCGAGCGCATCAGCCGCATGGTCGAAATGCACGCCGACGACCGCAAGGAAATCGACTCCGCCCAAGCCGGTGACATCGTCGCCCTCGTGGGTCTGAAAAACGTCCAGACGGGTCACACCCTTTGCGACGAGAAAAATCCGGCCACCCTTGAACCGATGGTTTTCCCAGATCCCGTCATTTCCATCGCCGTCGCCGCCAAGGACAAGGCGAACGCCGAGAAACTCGCCAACGCCATCGGCAAAATGATCCAAGAAGATCCGTCCTTCCGCGTCGAAACCGACGATGAAACGAACGAAATGATCCTCAAAGGCATGGGCGAGCTTCACCTCGACATCAAAATCGACATCCTCAAGCGCACCCACAAGGTCGAGGTCACCGTCGGCGCGCCACAGGTCGCCTATCGCGAAACCATCACCAAGCCCGTCAACGACAGCTACACCCACAAGAAGCAGTCCGGTGGTTCCGGTCAGTTTGCGAAAATCGACTACACCATCGAGCCAGGCGAAGCAGGCACCGGCTTCATCTTCGAGTCCAAAGTCGTCGGCGGCAGCATCCCGAAAGAATTCATCCCCGCCGTGGAAAAAGGTTTCAAAACCTCTATCCACAAAGGCCCACTCGCCGGCTACCCTTGCCTCGACTTCAAGGTGACGCTCAACGAAGGTGGCTTCCACGCCGTGGACTCCAGCAACATCGCCTTCGAAATCGCCGCGAATGCCGCGTATCGCCAGACGATGGTCAAGTGCGGCCCGCAGATCCTCGAGCCGATGATGAAACTCGACGTCTTCACCCCCGACGAAAAAGTCGGTGACGTCATCGGCGACCTCAACCGCCGCCGGGGCATGATCCAAGGCCAAGAGCCGACACCCGGTGGTGTCCGCGTCAAAGCCGAGGCTCCACTGTCCGCCATGTTCGGCTACATCGGCGACCTCCGCACCATGACCTCCGGCCGTGGCCAGTTCTCCATGGAGTTCAGCCACTACGCCCCTTGCCCGAAAAACGTCTCCGACGACGTCATCGCCAAGGCCAAGGCCAAAGAAGAAGCCCTCCGCGCTGCGAAGTAACGGCGATCACCGGTCGCCGCGACCCACCTCTGCCCAAACCCGCCGTCCCCGCAAAGGACGGCGGGAATATTAACTAACCTTAATTAAAACTTGTAGGAACTTTTTGTTGACTCTATAACGAGCGCAGGAGTTTCTTTCCCTTCGTTCGATGGTTTTTCCAGCGAATTCAAGCCAAGACACTGTATCAATGAGCCACTACTACAGCCAAGAAGTTGCAGATGCTGTACATGAAATCACGCGAGACGTGGTTTCAAACCCTCAGCCGCTGACATTGGAGGATGCAAAACGTCTTTTTTCCGGAATCGCTCTGAATCTGACTGCGGATGTCACATCCATTCTGAAAGACCGCGAGATCTATCAGAATCGCATTGCATCCTTCAACCATGGGATATACGAAACCCAGCGATGAAGGTGATCAGTCCATGGCAAATTTCAGGTTAGCATTCGGACGTAACCTCCAGACAGTCGATGTCGGTCGAGGAAAAGGATTTTCAAATTTTGAGTTTTGTGCGCGGCACTTCGCTTCCAGCCCGGTGCTAAGGCGCATTCTTTCGTTGGCACGAAAGCATCAATACACGTCTCTAGAAATGCAGGAGATCGGCGAATCCGATTGTGCGCTTTTAGTAGAAGAGAACGAAGCACTGGCCCGCAGAAGGCGGGATTTTCAAAGAAGTGAGGTCAGGCGCTTGCTGTTTTTTAAGCAATCTGATTTGTCCCAAGCTAAGGAGCTGCTTGGCTATGCTATCACCAAGCGAGACTTTTTTGCGAGTGATCCGGTAAGCCGTCTCCATATTTACGAAGCCGTTGTCCGGCCTCCACGCGATCAGCATACCAACAATTTTTTGCATACAGCCCGTTCATACGAGATTGCGAGCATCGATGGTGTTGATCAGGTTCGTGGTGTTCTTTTTGCGCAGCAGAACGGCTTTACCAATTCCTGCGCTCAAGTAGCTCTGAGAACCGCATTCGCCTGTGTCCTCCCTGAAGGAGACCTCTCCTACTCCAGAATCAATCAGTTAGCTGGCCTCGAGCTGGAGACTTTGAAACCCGGCGAACGATCCCGTTGCGGCCTAGACCTCGTTCAGATTGCAAAAGTGATCTCTGGCTGCGGGTACGATTTTGTGAAAGCGGTTCACGAACCTCTTGAAAGAAATGCTGAAGCATCCCCTGATGCGATGGCGCAAGCCGAACTGAATTATCAACAGGAACTCTATGGCGTTATAGAGTCAGGGCTGCCTGCTTTGCTCGGCTTTAACACATTTAACAAGGATAAGAAAGAGGACAATCATAGTAAGCATATTGTTCCGGTCTTTGGACATACTTTTAATGAGGATACTTGGGTCGCTCCAGCAGACCATCGCTACTTCGGCAAAGGACTAGGCTACTACCCCAGCGAGACGTGGCTCAGTAATTATGTGGTTCACGATGAAAATTTCGGTCCCTATTACTGCATTCCTCGGCAACACCTCCATGAGGCCCAATCCCCAAGTCTTTTGGGCCTTCGGCCCCGGCATGTGAAGATTGATGCCTTTCCGATCCAGGCAATTGCCTTAGACTTCACTCGAAAACTAGCAGGAAATATTGAAAATGGTGGCCTGTGGCTCAAGCTCTTTGCCTACTTTGCGAAAGAAGGTGTCCTCGTTCTCCGCACCTTACTCCTGAAAAAAGAACACTATCTAGATCATCTGGCGAGCGGCGTATCTTGGCTATATCAAGCCTCCAATCCAAAGGTTAGCGAAATATTAACCAAGCATCTTCCTTGCGAATTTTGGATGGTCGAGTTCAGCGTTCCAGAACTATTCTCCTCTACCCGCCACAAGTTAGGCGAAGTTCTTTTGCGTTGTGACATCCCACTGGATACAGGTGCCCCGAAAGCGCATCTACTCGCGTGCAGAATTCCCGAATACGTGATCTATTACGGGGAAGAGAGCGAGGCCATATTTCCTTCCGGGATCTCCTCGCATGTGCCGCTGTATCATATGGATTCTCTTTACATACATCCCTCCCCCTCCTAGCGACCTCCGCACCATGACCTCCGGCCGTGGCCAGTTCTCCATGGAGTTCAGCCACTACGCGCCTTGTCTGAAAAACGTCTCCGACGACCTCATCACCAAGGCCAAAGAAGAAGCCCTCCGCGCCGCCAAGTAACGGCGATCACCGGTCGCCGCGACCCGCCTCTTCCCAAACCCGCTGTCCCGAAAATGGACGGCGGGTTTTTTGTAACGACTGCTCACCCTAATGCAAGATTGCCATCTCCACCGCCGGGCACTAAACTCCTGACAGAAATGAAGCAATATCGGCCAGACGTTGAGCGCCAGAAATGGCTCTACTCCATGATGAAGTCGCGTGCCGTGATGCGCCGCCGCCAAGGCAAGCCCGAGGGCAACGCCGATGTCGCCAAAGGCAACAAGCAAATCCCAGACAACTCCGAACCCTGGCTCCCCGGAGGCGTGCGTTCCGTTGCGGATGCGCTCTGGATTTCAGATCGAATCAAGGAGGATATGGAACGATGGAAACTACCACTACCGCAGACGAATTGATCGGCTTGCTAGCGGGTCGCTACAGGGTCGTCACCTTGGGAGGAGTCGCGGTGATTTCACATGGATTGAATCGGAATACCTACGATGCCGATATCTGGTTGGACCCTGACGGAACTATCGTGGACTGGGTATCTCGGGTCGGCCCGGTCATCTTTTCTTTTCCATCAGCGCGTCCGGTTCGCATCGGAACATGGGAACCTTTCGCTGAGCCGGATCTCGCGGCAGTGATCGATGATGACAAGGTGATCCGAGTGCTGGGACTGGATCGCCCCCTCGACATTTTCCGCGATCCAAACGAGCTAGAAATTTCGGAATTCGACGACGTGTGGAACCGAGCCACGGCACTCGATGACGGCACGCGCGTTCCCGATGTGATCGACCTGCTCGTCACCAAACAGGCCACTGGTCGGGACAAGGATTTACAAGACATCGCCTTCCTTGAAGCCAAGGCCGAGCGCGAATATCTCGCGAAACTCCCCACGGCCAGTGCGGACGAAGCCGCCGCCATGCTCGCCCGCTTCCTCACGCCGAAAGTGGCCGAAGCCGGACTACACCACTCCGAGCAATCCGTCCGCGTTCTCTCGCTGGGCTATCTCAAGGAGCTCGCAGAGGAAGGCGATCCATTCGCAAAGGAAATTCTGGAGAAGCAACCCTAGTCACGAAGTCCTCAGGTTTTTCTCACCAATCCTTCGCAGTTTTCTTCGCAGCGACTAGATCGGAAAAGCGGCGGTAAACATGCACCTCGTAATTCAACTCGATTTTCTGAGCAAACTCCCGATGTTCCCCGGCATCCTGCATCAGCAGCGAGTCAGTTCCTTCAATACTACCGTCACCCAGATGAGGCGTTACCGCAAACTACTGACAGTCATTGGAGTGGTTATTTTGTTAGTTCTTGGCGTGATCGCCTGCCTGCTTCCTTCGCTAGGCGCGAAACTCATCCTCCATCCATTTCGCCGACCCGTCTTGGTATCGCCGCCTGCGATGTGCCGGACTGTCACGCTTCAAGGCGAGGGCGTGGCACTTCAGGGGTGGCGAGCTGATGGATTGGGTAAGCATCGCGGAACTCTAATTTATCTGCATGGAGTCTCAGATAACCGCGCAAGCAGTGCCGGTGTTCTTGAGCGTTTTCGGAAGCGCGGATTCGATGTGGTGGCTTACGATAGCCGTGCTCACGGCGAATCGGGTGGCGAAATCTGTACTTATGGAGTTTTTGAAAAAGAGGATCTCCGGCGGGTCATCAATATCGCCGAGCCAGGCCCCATCGTCTTGATAGGAAGTTCTCTTGGGGCTGCCGTGGCTCTTCAACTTGCTGCGGACGAACCGAGAATCACAGCAGTCGTTGCAGCCGAATCATTCTCAGATTTAAGAACTGTGATTACAGAGAGAGCTCCATTTTTCTTCACCTCCAGAATGGTCGAGCAGTCTATTCGTATTTCCGAAAATCGAGGTAGCTTTCAAGTCGATACCGCAAACCCGATGACTGCTGCTAGAAAAATCATCGCACCCGTGATGCTGATTCATGGGGCCAACGATGTTGATACTCCTCCTGAACATGCCCAACGCATTTTTGCAGCTCTGACCGAAACAAAGCAACTCACTCTGGTGCGAGGCGCAGGGCACAATCAATCGCTACATGGAGATGTCTGGAATGAGATTGAGCGTTGGATCGACTCTGCTATTAACTCACACCACAAAAACAAGTGAGAGGCATAACTTTGAATCAACCGCCATTCACCAACTCGAGTTTCAATGACTGATTACGGCGAGCTAATTTTGGAAACCGTGAAAACTCGCGATGGCGAAACCAAGTTGATCGTTCAAACCAGAGCAGACGGATCACGAACGGTTTTGCTGTTTACTGCCCAGACGATTGATGCCACCGGGCAACCGATTCGTTGATCATTTTTCAAACTTGGCCAGATTAACCATGCGCTGCCGTCACGGCCTCGCGAATCACCTTGGGGTTTAGCCTCGCTACGGCCAGCAAGGTCTTCGCCGCACCGCTGGGTTCACCAACACCGCGTTCCCATTTGCGAATTGTCGCGAGGGAAACACCGAGCATGGTGGCGAAGTCTTGTTGCGTGAGATCGAGTTCGTGGCGGATTTTTGCAGCTTCCGTTTTGGCCTCCCAAGCTCGGGCTTGTTTCCGGCGATAGGTTTCAGGATCGAGTTCCACACGGCTCATCGCGCCACCGGGAAGAATGGTGACTTCACGCACTCTAGCAGGAGCGATTTCGCCGCGCTCGACGGCGTGGACCTCACGGGTGATTTCTTGGATTTCAGATTTTTTCATGGATCGAGTTCGGTGAGAATTTGTTGGACTTCGGCTTTGGAAAGGTTGGCTTGATTGGATTTTTCGTAGATGCGGCAAAACTGAATTTTTTCAGGCGTGACAAACCAATAGTAGATCACCCGCGATCCTCCACGTTTGCCCTTTCCGCCGCTGGCGACCCGGATCTTGCGAAGTCCTTTTGAGCCGGGAATCAGATCTCCAGCATCCGGGGGTGATGACCAGCAGGCGTTCGAGGCTGATGAGTTCGTCTTCAGTCAGGATTTCGTGAACCTTGCGACTGAAGGCAAACGAACCTGTGAAAATCATAGATTTAAAGTGATCTTATTTATCACAAACTCAAGAAGTAATTCAAACGCAACTTCGAGTGGTCGCTGATCCTCACAAACTATCATTATCCACATCCTCGAATCGCTGGCGTTTCACAGCGGGTAAATCTTCCCGCAAGGCGTGATGAATCCCGAGCCGATCCAGTGAAATCAACGGGACGTCCCGATCTCTGGAGAGTCCGGCAATGGCGGCAAGCCGATCATCAAGCGAAAGCGGTTCGCTGGATGAAGCGAGCTGAGTTGCTTCCAAGATGCCCCGCGTTCGGATTCGGTTAAGGGCAACGCA
>JANOQR010000131.1:0-12159 GCA_031414935.1 Luteolibacter sp. | reverse complement strand
TCGCAATACTACTAGAGTTATCAAATCCAATAATCGATTTAGCATTTGTAAGTAGTCTAATATCTCTCAGTCGTTTAGAAGAGCCAGACATACAGTCACTACAGCCAGAATCGATATACTCATTCACATCATTATTTGTATATATTCTTTTTCTAGAAACATTGCACATATTGCATATAACCAGTTGATCATCGTTAAAGTCACCCCTGAGATCTGCAACAGTCATGTTGTTGATATCACTTGTTATAGTAGTAGCAATATCCTTGAGATTTATATGCACTCCCGTGCCGTGCCCCAATAGATCAGATGAACTATCAGGGCTACTTATTACTGTATTACTGGGCTGAGCCTCAGTAGATATATTATTATTATTACCGGATACATCAACAGTAGATAGGTTGGTCCCCGCGGAACCAAGTCAAACTTCCTTCTGCAGACACCTCTGGTAGAAGTGTCCGTAGCCCTTGCATCTCTTGCACTTAGAACCACCAGAGAAATGCTCTTTACCACGGGGTAGATTAGCTATATCTTTGTAACTCTCATAAGGATAGGTTTGTTCTTTCTCGCGAGTAAAGATGTTATCAGCAGAAGTAATATCTCTCTCTAAGTTAGCTTCTTTGATAGTAGCAAATAAAGGGGCAGTCATATTAGTACGCTTGATTGGATACATGGTAAGTCCTTTATCCTTGTCGACAAACGTACCACTCGCCATGTGAGCAATTACCTGACTCTCACTCATCTTAGAGACTTTATTCTTCTGCTGATTATTATTATTGTTATTAGTATTACCACTAGACTGAGGTGTTTTAGTAGATCCATCACCATCGGTATTCACTTGCTGCCAGATTTGTCTCAGTTTATCTTTACTCATACCATCAATCTTATCCTTGAGAGCATCTTTAGAACCTTTATTACCATCAGACTTAGAATTGAAGTTCATCTTTTCAATTGCCTCTTGGTTAGCAATATAAACACGAATATGAGACATAAGAGTATCATTCTCCTTAACAAACAACTCCATATCATTAACAGTAGTAATATGAGCTGCTTGCATTAAGTTAAAGTATTTTTGGCAACTTTTAATTAGTAGTTTCTTCTCAATTGGGTCAGTAATGCCAATGATCACCATGATACCCTTGAAAATACTTGGGTCAGTATAGATCTCCCACATTTTCTTCTCAGAAGCATCTCTAAACCACTCATCAATAAAGGTTAATCTAGTAGCAGTAGTAGGATGATGAGATTCAAACATCTTAATAAAGTCTGACATGAAGCTAGCAAGATCTTGTCCTTTATAATACTTCTGAAGATTCAAAACTATACCGCTAAGATTTCGATCGAGTACTGGGGTAACGATCTCATACTCTCCTATCTTTACAGTAAGATTTAATTTATCATGAACAGCAATATGTTTATTAATCTTAGGTAGTATTTTATTAATTATTACTTCGATGTGACCATTCAGTACTCCTATAAAATCGATTGATTTATTCTTATGATCAAGATACTTCTCACTGTAAATTATCTGCCCATCTAATTGTTTATGTTTCTTCTGGGTAATGTCAAATGATTTCTTTTTCTTAATATATTTCTCTTTAAGATTACGACCAATTTTCTCTAGGTTATCTTCAATTGTTCTAAGCCTAGTGTCTTCTACTCTCTCTAGCGCAAGATCTAATCCTTCACCATCTTCAAAGTCTTCAAACACTCCAACTCTAATCTTATCGAACTCGTCATTCAGTCTTTCTTTTTCATCTGCTAGTGTTACATCAAGGTTCATTTGAAACATTTCTAAGCATTGAGGAGCATCATCTGATAAAGACATCTTATCATCTTGCATTTTTATTAGGAGAGTTCTTTCAAAAGAGATATCTTTAATTAACTTAACTGTCTCAGCGTTTGTATCAATACCATTTAATACTACAGCTTTCACAACATCTTCTCCAATGATGTTAGTCATCTTAAACATATGAAGAATCGTATCATTTAGTAGCTTACCAAAGTCATTAGGAGACATTTCTTTAGCATCAAGGTTTGTTATGTCTAATTGATTGATTTGTAGATTAACAATCTTAGCTTTTTCTATTAGGTTAGACATAGTAGGTACAGATTTAATAGACTCATTTAGAAGTAGTTTAGCTGATTCTATATTCTCTTTCTCATTATTAATTTTAGATTTGAGTTTGGTTTTCTCTGCCATACTAGTAGTAGTTGAGAGGACTGATACAGCATCGAAAGCATGAACAAGTTTCTTAGCTAACTTCTTGCTATCTTTTTCGTCTGTCTTATCAATACGACTATTACTACTCTTCATCTCTAGTAATTTAGAATCTAACTTACTTCTCTTTTCAGCAGTAGAGATATCTGTTTTAGTAGTAGTAGTTGATAACACAGGTGTAGGAATATATATTACTTTCTTAACCAAAGCTGGCATTGTATCATAGAGTGTGGGTACACCACCAATACCATAAGTATCTCTGCCTAGTCCGTCATAATGAGGATAATGAGGTGCAGATATAGGTAGTTCAGGCATGGAAGCAGTAGAAACAGTTTCACGAATGATAGTAGGTGCAGGTATGTAAGACGGGTCTGGTAACGAAGTAGTTGCATGGTTAGTGCTGGAAGCTACTGTACTCTCATCTGCTTGTTCTCTTATGTTATTAAGAACACCTTCTGGATCATCTTTAAACTCTTGACTATTAATTAATTTGTTATATAGCAGTTCAGCATCTGCAGGTTTCTTATTTGAGGCTTTCTTGACTCGGATTGGTTTGTCCTCATCATAGTTCTTGCTGGGTTGGTTCTTAATACGAGATGAACGACGAAAGTTAATCTGAGGGTCATCAACATAGTCGTCATCATCCTCAACTTCATCTTGAACTGAATCTTCCATTGAGGTATCAGAAGAACCTTCAGATTCGCCTAGCTCACTCTCTGAATCATCTACGTTGTCAGACTCTTCATCTTCATCAACTAGATCTCGTACGTTTCCTTTAGAGTCTACTGACTCATTATCTTGATTAACACTCATAGCTTAACAGTAATACAGGTCCAATAGTAATCCAATAGTAATCCAATAGTAGGTCCAATAGCTGATCCAATAGTAGTCCCTAATAGCACACCAATAGTCCCTAATAGCACACACACAGACACAGACACAGACACAGACACAATCTAACTACAGACAACTCTCTCAAAGAGTGGGTCACAGGGCTACACGGCGTCTTCCTGAAGAGATTTAAGTCGGCAGAGCTTTGTCAAAGGCAACACGTCGTCGTAGAAGGCACAGAAAAAGTCTCAGAAGGCACTTGTAAGGGTCTCAGAAGGCTCAGTTGGGTCTTAGATGGCACTGAAGATGTCTTGGAAAGCTCAGAGGGTAAGGACACGGCGTCTAGAGGCTTGATACGGATGCTTTGAAGGTCACGGCGTCTAAACGGGTCAGATATATCTCGATTCTCTAGGATTCACTAAGTTAGCTTCGTCACAATGTCGAATTAGTGTAGATAAGAGGATGGTATTGAGGGGAGAATTCAGAGTATACTTTGTAGCTACTTATAGTAAAGTATGTAAGTACTACCTAGTGATACTTTTGTGTGATCTGATCGAGCGTAGTCCAATCTTACTTCACTTCGTTAGGAGTAAAGATAACTAATCTGGTTTTAACTCTTTTGATTTATTTCTTTGATATTAATGCTCTGCTTAACTAGCTGGATCTGGAATGCTAATTAAGATAGTAAAAGTTTAAGTTTAGGTTTATGTTGTTTACTTTACTATAAGTGATTGGTCAGTCCAATCACCACTAAAAACGACTAGTAACGGCAATATACAGTGCTGTCTATACAGTACATTTTCTCTCATAGCCATACAATTCTGCTAAGGTACTTCAGGTCCACACAATTACACATTCCTAAGAATATCCTAATGATAAAAGGGATACAGTACTAACTATACAGTGTATCATTAGACTAATTACTCCTAATTAACTACTGCTGTTTACTACTTACCTCACTAACTTTACTACTTATAATACTATTACTAACTAATAAATACCTTACTAATCTACTTATCAGTCACCTACTCTCTACACACCCCTCAGCGACAAACAGATACTAGCTGTGATGTTGCTGAACTACTCTTCCAACTTCTCCTCTTCGCCTTCCTCTGCTGAACTTCTGAGGCCGTGTCCCATCACGTCTCTCACATGTCTCTCTTGCTCCTCTCTCCTCACTGCTTTCGTCATAGGGTTTGCTAGAATATCAATACCCGCCATCCAGTTCAGACTGTAGCCTCTGTCAACTTGTTGTCTCATATACCAAAGTCTCAAAGCAGCATGCTTCATACCCTTGCCTTGAGCTTGTCCGTTCACAAACTTGACCATCGCATCATTGTCTGAATAGATCTGTCTTTCCATCGGTTCTTGATTTAATTCCATGAGAACATTTTGAATTCCAGCAGCTTGCTTAAACGCTTCAGTTAATCCTCCGATCATATAACTATTCGCTATCCTGCTGTTGTTCTCCTGTCCATAATCCACTCCCTCTAACTCACCTTCGAAAGAAGATAACACCACATCGACAGTTGCCTTACACTTCCCACTCACTAGTCCAGATTTATCTCCTAATCTAGTACCATAACCAATAACACTACGTCCATTCGGTCCAGTGTTCAAAGACATATCAGTATAGGTAATAATCTTAATATCGTCTTTGCCACCCAGTACTAATACATTTGTCTCTCTAGTAGCATACAGATACATCACTAGTCTCACTGCACATCTCATATGATGATGTCTAGGCTTGTGTGTCTGCCAAGATAAGTATAAAGCAGCGTACAAAACATCCCATCGAACACCTAGTTGCCATAAGTGGCCTCCTACTAGTGTAAGATATTCTGTTACTGCCTCCTTGTCACATATTGATGAAAGAAATTCATCTGCTTGATCCTCTTCAAATTCTAGATCACCGATAATAACTTGTTCGAGTGCCATAGGTATCCTTGGTAATCTACTCTCACTCAATCCATATCGATCTATCATTTTCTTTGATCTAACATATTCCATCATCTCCTCTATCTTTGAATTTAAGGACAGAGTAATCGTCCTATCTATTCTATTACGAGAAAGTTCCATTCCTAGAACCTTAGTCGGGTTTACTATAGTTGGGGTAGTATCTGCATACATCTTATAGGCCTCTATACCAGATAGAGTTGTTGTTGCATCTGGTCCACTCCAGACAAAGTCATCAACAAAATCGAACACATAGATCATATATCCAGTCTTCTCATCCTTCTTGCAGTAAATACAGCTGCACATCCCAAATCTCTTATAGCCCATCTTGTTTACTAATCTATCGATAACAGTCTGCTGATAGTCTCTTGGTGCACTCTTTAATCCATACAATGCTCCAATCACTTCATAGAATTGTTTCTCTAACCTTGCTATCACTCTCGGACCAGTATGAGTAGCACTCAAGAATGCTCTCTTTTCGTCCACATGATAAAACTCCCAATCGTAATGAGCAATTATATGTACAAAGATCCTGAACTCGTCTCTAGTAGGAGTCTCTGCATAAGTTTGCCCATGGTTAGTGTGCTTACTACCATCAATAACTAATCTAACTTTATAGACAGTCTTCCCTTCTTTCTCTTTCTCTTCGTATACTGGAAATATATTCAATAAGTTCGCACCAGCCTTAATTGCTGCATCTGCCACTTCTTTAGATATAAGTACCATCGGCCCTTCTGTTATCGTTGACTCCTCTAACAATGCCGGTACTGCCCACTTAGGGTCTTTCTTAGCCAGTGTAAAGCTCCTAGGCCCAGTCACTGCTTTAAATCCAAGTATATCATCTTTAGCTATAGCCACCATAACGGTTGAATTATCATAATTAGTTGACTCAGATATCTGTAAGATAGCACCATCATCATAACTCATATAGTATTGGGAAGTACATTCTGCTCTAGCTAGATGTGCCTGATAGGCTATAGAAACATCTCCATACCCACATTCACTAGCTACTGACTTCCATTCCTCAATATCTATCTCAGCATACGCCATCATTGACACTGAATTCTTACCGTTCCTCATTCCTTTACTCTGAGGTGGGACATATATATTTGTATTTGCATCGGCTTCTGCATCTGCCAACATCTTTTGCTTAGCAATCTTTCTGTTATATCTGCGTTTGGCATACCCAGTTAAAACTTTCTGATCAGTATTATTGTTGATTAAGCTTGTATCTAGTTTATTAGTAAAGAAACACTCATCTTCTAGACTTAATAGCACTTTAACTTCCTCAATACTAGGCTCGACACCACCCCTTAGTTCTGAAACTGATTGATTCTGAACTAAATTTGTCGTTATTACACTATCCTTTAATAATAGTCCTTTAGCCGGGGTATAAGCTGGGACATACTCAGGTACTTGCTGATTCAAGCGCCTACTCTTAAAGGGAATTATATTCTTGCTGACTTCTTTTTCATTCATCTGCAATTCGTCTATATTAGCTATCTCTGTATCTGATAGTTCTAATTCATCTGTTGCCATTATAACCTCATTTGGTGTTGGCTCCATAACTGTTGGTGGCTGATCATTGCTCGATTCAATATATGGTTGATCTGTTGAACTGTTGCTATTAGTCAGAGCTAAGTTCTTCATAATCTCAATAAGACCTCTGTCTATATTAGGATTCATATCTATCTTATAACCTTCACTAACACACTTATAATCTTGTGTAGTATACATAGTTATCTTTCCTCCTTTAGATTTCACACATGCTCTAATAGCACCTGGTGTAACTTCCACATGAGGTCCCAAGTAATGAGGCCCACAGTAGATACCATATTCATATACCTCTCCAGTGTGTACGAGAAGAATAGAAAAGATTGGTAGTAGTCGGATTGTTTGAATATTTGGTGCCCTGCCAGTAAAAGCTTCCCATCTAGTTATATTAGGATTACAATAACTGGGGCCAAAGTTTATCACTAGACAGGCCCATAAGAAGATTTCACCCCATAGTTTTAATAAGTCCTCATCCGTAAATGTAAGATGACTAATATTAGGGTTCGACATAATGTAAATGATAGCGAGTCTCATCTTTCGCTTGATATATCTTATAACATTCTCTACGAAGTTTCCTCCAATAGAATGATTTCTATCTCCAGGCATTACTTTCTTGTATCTAACTAGACGTTTCATTAGAATCTCTAGTACTGCTGGTGTTAATACTCTAAATCTGTTGTCCGATACTATTCCACAGTCAGCTACCAGTAGTTGAACAGGATGCTTACATGTTTCACAGATATCAAGGATATTTGTTACGAGCTCTAAAGACGTAGTCTCAGGCTTTCCCAACTTCCCGAACGTAAATCCAGAATAATTATCTATAGTAACGCTACCGTATACCCCACCGCCATGTGTAGGTAACTTACGCACTTGTTTGCTCATAGCTCTACCATTACTATCTTCTTGGATTGAGCCCTCATTGTAGTCAGAGAACATATTATCTGTACTGACTTCTTGTCCACAATGAGTTAATTTTACTATCTCTTTATCGAAAGTGTGATGATGCCGTTGATGATCGTAGATAGCCAATTGAAGCAAGTCTGGTGATCTACCATGATCTCTCTCAAACTTGTTCAATGCCGCAATGGTTAGTAATGGATGTAAACCTCTAATGCTGCCAGTTTCAATAGCTTTACGCAAAGACATAGGGGTTAATCCTCCAATATACATACCCATAATTAAATCATCAGTAGTATTATAATTGACTCTACCATTCTTATACAGATCAGCCATATATGCATTACACTTTTCTGTCTCTCGAATGTAGTCCTTATCATCATCATTTATATCATAATCGATATGTATCTGTTGACCGCCTATTACAGCAGCTAGCCCAACTGGACTAGTAGAATTAGAGTTGTTAGAAGTAGTCTCATTACTAATACACTCACCCACTCTGTAATCTATTAAGTAGGTTCTGTTTTCAATCTTTAGTTTATGAGTAACATCCATATTATTAATCTGCTCTTTAAATGAGCTCAACTCTTTTTCATTCATATTTACGATGTAGCCTTCGTCTCGTAGGAGTACAACTGCACCATCTTCTGCGTACTTATTAGCACTGAGTAAGTCTCTATTCTCTGGCATACCCGGCACAAAGAGAGTAGTCTTATTGTCTTTATTAGTTCCAGCAGTGTTCGCAATACTACTAGAGTTATCAAATCCAATAATCGATTTAGCATTTGTTAGTAGTCTAAGATCTCTCAGTCGTTTAGAAGAGCCAGACATACAGTCACTACAGCCAGAGTCGATATACTCATCCACATCTTTATTTGTATATATTCTTTTTCTAGAAACATTGCACATATTGCATAGAACCAGTTGATCATCGTTAAAGTCACCCCTGAGATCTGCAACAGTCATGTTGTTGATATCACTTGTTATAGTAGTAGTAATATCCTTGAGATTTATATGCACTCCCGTGCCGTGCCCCAATAGATCAGATGAACTATCAGGGCTACTTATTACTGTATTACTGGGCTGAGCCTCAGTAGATATATTATTATTACCGGATAATTCAACAGTAGATAGGTTGGTCCCCGCGGAACCAAGTCAAACTTCCTTCTGCAGACACCTCTGGTAGAAGTGTCCGTAGCCCTTGCATCGCTTGCACTTAGAACCACCAGAGAAATGCTCTTTACCACGGGGTAGATTTGCACTATCTTTGTAACTCTCATAAGGGTAGGTTTGCTCTTTTTCGCGAGTAAAAATGTTATCAGCAGGAGTAATATCTCTCTCTAAGTTAGCTTCTTTGATAGTAGCAAATAAAGGTGCTGTCATATTAGTACGCTTAATCGGATACATGGTAAGTCCTTTATCCTTGTCGACAAACGTACCACTCGCCATGTGAGCAATTACCTGACTCTCACTCATCTTAGAGACTTTATTCTTCTGCTGGTTATTATTATTGTTATTAGTATTAGATTGGTTACCATTTGACTGAGGTGTTTTAGTAGAACCATCACCATCGGTATTTACTTGCTGCCAGATTTGTTTCAGTTTATTTGCACTCATATTATCAATCTTATCCTTGAGAGCATCTTTAGAACCTTTATGACCATCAGACTTAGAATTAAAATTCATCTTTTCAACCGCCTCTTGGTTTGCAATATAAGTCCGAATGTGGGAGATAAGAGTATCGTTCTCCTTAACAAACAAATCCATATCAGTAGTATTAGTAATATGAGCTGCTTGCATTAAGTTGAAGTACTTCTGGCAGTGTTTAATAAGTAATTTCTTCTCAGTTGAGTCAGTGATACCAATGATAACCATGATACCCTTGAAAATACTTTGAGTAGTATACAGCTCCCACATCTTCTTCTCAGAACAATCTTTAAACCACTCATCAATAAAAGTTAGTCTAGTAATAGTAGAAGGATGATGAGATTCAAACATCTTAATAAAATCTGAGAAGAAGCTAGCAAGATCTTGTCCTTTATAATATTTTTGCAGATTCAACATTATGCCGCTAAGATTACGAGCGAGTACTGGAGTAACAATCTCATACTCTCCTATCTTTGCAGTAAGATTTAGTTTATCATGAACAGCTACATGTTTATTAATCTTCGGTAGTATTTTGTTAATTATTGTTTCTATGTGACCATTCACTACTCCTAAGAAATCGATTGACTTATTCTTATGGTCAAGATACTTCTCACTGTAGCCTATCTGCCCATCTAAGATTTTATGTTTCTTCGCAATAAGTGCAAATGATTCCTGTTTCTTAATATATCTGTCTTTAAGATTACGACTAATTTTATCTAGGTTTTCTTCAATTGTTTTCATCCTAGTGTCTTCTACTCTCTCTAGTGCAAGATCTAAGCCATCATCAGTAGTAAAATCATCAAACACAGCTAGTCTTATCTTGTCGAAATTATCATTGATTCTTTCCTTCTCATCTGCTAGAGTTACCTCAAGATGCATCTGAAATATTTCGAAGCTTTGGGGAGCATCATCTGATAGAGACATCTTATCATCTTGCATTTTGATTAGGAGTGCTCTTTCAAAAGCAATATCTTTAATTAACTTCACTGTCTCAGCATTAGTATCGATACCATTTAATACTACAGCTTTAACAATGTCCTCTCCAATGATGTTAGTCGTCTTAAACATTTGGATAATTGTATCATTAAGTAATTTACCAAAGTCATTAGCAGACATCTCTTTACCATCAAGATTTGTTATGTCTAATTGGGTGATTTGTAGATTGACAATCTTAGCTTTTTCTATTAGGTTAGACATAGTAGTTACTGATTTAATAGACTCGTTTAAAAGTAGTTTAGCTGCTTCAATGTTCTCTTTCTCATTGTTAATCTTAGATTGGAGTTTAGTTTTATCTGCCATACTAGTAGTAGTTGAGAGAACTGATACAGCATCAAAAGCATCAACAAGTTTCTTAGATACTTTCTTGCTACTTTTTACTTCTTTAGACTTATCGATACGACTGTTACCCATCTTCATCTCTAGCAATAAAGAATCTAACTTACTATTCTTCTCAGCAGTAGAGATATCTGTTCTAGTAGATGATAACCCTGGTGTAGGAGTATATTTTAATTTCTTCTCCATAGCTGGCATTGTATCGTAGACTATGGGTGCTTCACCAATACCATAGGCATCTCTGCTTAGTCCATCATAATGAGAATAGTGAGGTACAGATATAGGTAGTTCAGGCATGGAAGCAGTAGAAGCAGTTTCACGAGTGATAGTAGGTGCAGGTACGTAAGATGGGTCGGGTAGCGAGGTAGTAGCATGATTAGTGCTAGAAGCTACTGTACTCTCTTCTGCTTGTTCTCTTATATTATTAAGAACACCTTCTGGATCATCTTTAAACTCTTGACTGTTGATTAATTTGTTATATAGCAGTGCCGCATTGGCAGATTTATTAATTGAGGGTTTCTTAACTCTGATCGGTTTGTCCTCATCATAGTTCTTATTGGGTTGATTCTTTAGACGAGACGAACGACGAAACTTAACGGGAGAGTCATCAACATAATCATCATCATACTCAACTTCATCTTGAACTGAATCTTCCATTGACGTATCAGAAGAGCCATCAGATTCGCCTAGCTCACTCTCTGAATCATCAACATTATCAGACTCTACTTCTTCATCAAGGAGATCTCGTAGGTTTCCTTTAGAGTCTACTGACTCATTATCTTCATTAACACTCATATCTTATTCTAATAGTTCCAATAACTGTCCAATAATAGTCCAATAGTAATCCAATAGTATCCAATAATAGTCCCTAATAGCACACAGTATACAGACACAGACAAACCCTAACTAAGTACTCTAATAGTACTGACTAAAGCACAACTCTCTCAAAGAGTGTATCGGACTTGGTCAGAGGGCTACACGGCGTCTTCCTGAAGAGATATCGATCGGCAGCACTTGGACAAAGGCAACACGTCGTCTTAGAAGGCACAGAAAAGGTCTCAGATGGGACTTGTGGGGGTCTCAGATGGCTCAGTAAGGTCTCAGAAGGCACAGTGGATGTCTTGAAGATCTCAGATGGTATGGACACGACGTCTAGAGGCTTGATACGGATGCTTTGAAGGTCACGGCGTCTAAACGGGTCAGATATATCTCGTTTCTCTAGGATTCACTAAGTTAGCTTCGTCACAAGGTCGAATTAGTGTAGATAAGAGGATGGTATCAAGGGGAGAACTCAGAGTATACTTTGTAGCTACTTATAGTAAAGTATGTAAGTACTACCTAGTTATACTTTTGTGTCAACGGATACGAGCGTAGTCCAATCTTACTTCACTTCGTTAGGAGCAAAGATAACTTATCTGGTTTTAACTCTTTTGATTTATTTCTTTCGTATTAATGCTCTGCTTAACTAGCTGGATCTGGAATGCTAATTAAGATAGTAAAAGGTTCAGTTTAGGTTTATGTTCTTTACTTTACTATAAGTGATCGGTCAGTCCGATCACCACTAAAAACGAATAGTAACGCGATATACAGTGCTCTCTATACAGTACATTTTCTCTCATAGCCGTACAATTCTGCTAAGGTACTTCAGGTCCACACAATTACACATTCCTAAGAATATCCTAATGATAAAAGGGATACAGTACTAACTATACAGTGTATCA
>JANOQR010000130.1:0-1963 GCA_031414935.1 Luteolibacter sp. | reverse complement strand
CTTCATCGGGCCTTCGAGGGTGAATCCGTTGGCAGACGCGGTGCGGGAGATTTCAGCATCATCGAGTGCGTTGAAATTGCGGACGCGGCCTGTGAAGAAGGCGACTTCGGCAGGAGACGAGAGGTTGGTTTTCCGCAGGAGATAATGCGCGAGATCGCCTGCCTCGCGGTCGGTGAGATGCATGGACGGCATCCTTCCTGATGGGCGAGTGGCGAGCGGATCGAGCAAAAATTTCTTGAGGCTGAGGAATGACCATTTTTTCTCTAGCTCAGGAAATGCAACCGAGTCGGCAGGTGCGTTTGCGCCATTCTGTGGGGAATGGCAGGCGACGCAGCCGACGCTGTGATAGAGGCTGTCACCGCGGGCGACGGCGGCTTTGTCTGGCATGACGCGGCGGAATTCTTTATTGCCGCCGGACATGAGGAAATGGGTAAGAGCCTCGGATTGCTCGGCATTTCCGTGAAGCAAATCCGGCATGGTGGTGCCGGGTTTCATTTTCTGCGGGTCAGTTAGGTAGCTCTGGAGCCACTCGGGACTGACTCGGTTTCCGAGTTGTTTCAGCGACGGAGCTGCCTTGGGTGTTATCCATGCTTTCTGGGTTTCTGATGGAGCATGACAGGCGGTGCAGTTCATTTCACCGAGCGCGACGATCCCTGCGTGCGCTTCACCCGCGTCCATCCTTCCCACGGCGGTGAGAACCAAAGCGAGGGTGAGGATGAAGCGGGAGTTAGGTTTCATGATCGTGCTTGGTTCAATGGCCGGCGTCCACGATGACGAGTGGCTTGCCGAGGACGTCCATGCGCGGCTTGATGCCGAGTCCGGGAGCGTCGGTGGTGGTCATGAATCCGTTCACTCGCTGTGGTGCGTCTTCGGCGTTGCTGACGGTGACGTAGCTGTTGAAGTCGGTGCTGGTGAAGCGGAATTGCTCGGGCGTGCTGTGGGCGAGGTGGGCGATGGCGGCGGTGGTGATGTCTCCGCCCCATGAGTCTTCTAACGTCATGCCGATGCCCATGGTCACGCAGAGATCGCGGGCTTGTTTGATTTTCGTGAGGCCACCGAGCTTGCTGATTTTTAGGTTCACCAGGTCCATCGCGAGGTCGCCTTTGGCACGCAGGAGCATGTCGATGTTGTCGATGTTTTCATCGATGACGAATGGGTGATCGGTATTTCGGCGGACGGCGAGGCACTCTTCGTAGGTGAGGCAGGGCTGCTCGATATAGACATCGAGATCGCGGACGGCGCGGACGACGCGGACGGCTTCGTGCTGAGTCCAGCCGGTGTTCGCATCGGCGACGAGTCGTTCACCGGGTTTCATTTCGGCGGAAACGGCGTGGATCCTGGCGATATCCACATCGGGATCGCCACCGACTTTGAGTTGGAAACGCGAGTAACCTTCGGCGCGGTAGCCCGCGACGTTAGCAGCCATTTCCTCGGGAGATTCTTGGGAAATGGCGCGGTAGAGGCGGATGTTCTCGCCGTAGCGGCCACCCATTAACATGCAGACGGGAAGTCCGGCGGCTTTGCCGAGGATGTCCCAACAGGCGATGTCGATGCCGCTTTTCACGTAGGGATGGCCCTTGAGCGCGGCGTCCATCAGGTGGTTGAGTTTGCCGAGTTCGCGTGGATCGCTGCCGATGAGGTGAGGTCCGAGTTCGCGGATTCCGGCACGCACGCCCTCGGCGTAAGCTGGCAGATAGAAGGGGCCGAGTGGGCAAACTTCGCCGTAGCCGGTGATGCCCTCGTCCGTTTCCACGGCGACGATGGTGCTATCGAAAACGGTGACGGATTTCCCGCCAGACCATTTGTAAGTGACTTCGTGGAGTGGTAGATCGACGCGGTAGGCAAGGATGCGAGTGATTTTCATGGGGTTCGGCTGATAAAATACTCATCGCGACGGATGCTGTCTTGGTGTCAGCATTCGCGGAGCTGTGAAAAACGGCACATTGGGGAGGCCGAGTTACGG
>JANOQR010000129.1:0-5249 GCA_031414935.1 Luteolibacter sp. | reverse complement strand
GCGGCGGCGGCGACGAGCCAGAAGGCGGCACTGGAAATATCTCCCGGCACGGTGAAATCGCAGGCTTTGGGAGTTTGGCCGCCGAGGATGGAAATCGCGTTGCCTTCGCGGCGAGTGGTGACTTGGAAAGAGGCGAGCATTTGCTCGGTGTGATCGCGGGTCTCGGCTGGCTGGGTGACGGTCGTTTCACCCTCGGCGAACATTCCCGCGAGAAGAACCGCGCTTTTCACCTGAGCACTGGCGACGGGCATCTCGTAGGTGATAGACCGCAATTTCGCCGCGTGGATGAGAAGCGGAGCGCAGCCGGGTTTCTCACCACGGGTCTCGATGTTCGCTCCCATTTGCGCTAACGGAATGGTGACTCGTCCCATCGGACGGGATGAGAGAGACGCGTCGCCGAAGAGTTCGCTGGAGAAATTTTGCCCTGCGAGGAGTCCGGCGAGCAGGCGCATCCCGGTGCCAGCGTTGCCGCAGTCGATGGGGGCAGTAGAGGCGGTGAGCTTCATGGACTGACCGTGGATGCGGAGGTGGACGGGTCCGTAGCCGGGGAGTTCTTCGATGATCTCGTGACGAGCACCGAGGGCCTGCATCGCGTTGAGAGTGTTCACGCAATCCTCACTGGGGAGGAAATTTCTAACCGTGCAGATACCATCGGACAAACCGCCGAGGATGGCGGCGCGGTGGGACATGCTTTTGTCGCCGGGAACGCTGAATTCCGCGTGCAGTTTGGAAATGGCTTTGACTCGGAATTCAGACATGAGTGGGTGATTCGTTCGCTGGAAAATGGCTATTCATCGGATCGCGGCGTTGCTTGGCGACGTCCAACCATCGGCGGGCGTTTTCTTGATCGCCTGCTTGGAGGCTGGCAAGGATTTCGCTCAAATCGGCGATGCTTTCTTGGAGCAGGCCGACGAGTGCTTCACGGTTTTCGGTGACGATTTCCGCCCACATTTCGGGATTCCCAGCGGCGACGCGGGTGGTGTCCCGCAGACCGCCGCCACCATAGCGACCTTCTGACGGGTCTTTGAGGCAAACTCGCGCCGCACTGGCGGCGAGGACGTGCGGCAAGTGGCTGACGCGGGCGACGAGTTCATCATGGACGGCAGCACTCATCCACGAGGTGCGGCAGCCGATGTTTTTCCAAAATCGCTCAAGGGCGGCGGCTTGCTCGGCGGGTGCGCCGTCATCGTTAGTGAGGAGGCAGGCGGCGTTTTGAAATAGAGTGGCGGTGGCGGCTGATAGACCGTTGCGCTCAGAACCAGCCATCGGATGACTGCCGATGAAATGGAAATTTTCCCCAGCAAGCAGCGGGCTGATCCGCTGGTGTGGCACGCGCTTCACGCTACCGACATCCGTGATGAGGCAGCCGTCAGTTAGGCTAGCTTCGAGGCAGGAGGAAACGAGTGCTGCCATCGAGCCGACGGGGACGCAGAGGATGATGAGATTCGCGTTTTTCACGGCCTCGGCGAGGTCGTGGGTGACGTCTGCGATGCCGAGTTCACGGGCGGCCGTGACGGTTTCCTGCTTCCTCGCCCAGAGTCGGACCTGCGGGGGATTTTCCAACTCTGAGAGCGCAAGGGCCAAGGAGCCGCCAAGCAGTCCGCCGCCGAGGATGGTGATGTGTGAAAAGTCCGTCATCGTGAAATGAAAAGACCGGGGCCAGCTTGCCGGACCCGGTCGGTTTTCTGGTAAGGATTACCGGGAATTTCTATCAGTCTCAGGGAACGCGGAAGTAACCTTTACCGGCACCAGTGTAGGTCGGGTCTTGGACGAGAGTGCCGCTTGGGATGTCGCGAACATCGACGATCTTGTTGTTGTAGGGACTAAAAACAAAACCCTCTTTGTTGGGCACCTTGCTTGCGAAGACATATTCGCTGGGTTTTCTCTCAGTAGGTGGCTTCGGTGGCTCCGGGTTTGGCGTGGGCTGCTCTTCCGTGATAGCGGGAGTATTTTCGGGCAAATCGGCTTTTTTCTTCGCCTCTTCTTCCTTCTTCAGCTTGTCGAGCTTGTCCTTCTCGTTCTTGGCTTTTTGCTCGGCCTCGGTGAGTTTTTTCTCAACCGGCTTGGTGGTTTGCTGTTTTTTCTTGGACTCGTCATAGGGGACGCAGGCGACGAGCAGGACGCATCCAAGGGTGGCGGCGATGGCGGAAAAACGAAGTTTCATAGCGATGGTGGCGTTTGAGGAAATGGGCGAAAACTCATCAAGCATTGCTGACCGTTTCGACTCGCGGATGATGCTTGCCCCGTGCGTGCCGTCAAGCAAGCAGCATGATCGGCGGCAGGAAAAAAGTCGCTCATTGACTGCGGCGCAGACTTGTCCGAGAGCCTGATCCTGAGTGAAATCCGCTCCGCCATGCCCGATGTCTCGATTCACACACTTGGAGAAATTTCCGCCATCCTGAATCCCGTGCTCTACCGCGTGAGCCTTCCTAACGGGAAATTGATCCCTGCTCATCTCTCAAAGGCACTCAGCCAGACTCAAGCCGTCTTCGCTGTCGGCCAACGCGTCGTTCTGGAAATGACAACTTACGATTTCGATCAAGCACGCATCCTCGGTCTTGCGGAGACGTGTTGAAAAAGAGGCTCACCTGACCCAGCAAGTCCCCCATTACTCCCCGCCTCACGCATCTCCCTGCCGGACATCGGGCTTGAACTCTAACGGCGGCGCGTCGCTGCTATTCATCTTCTGGATCGAGCCACGGTCATCCTGCACGGGCACGACTTTGATATCCACTTCCACCGGCACGGCTCGCAGGCTTTGAATAATTTCCCGCAGGTGGGCGACTGTCGTTTCCGATAGCGTCTGAGGCCGCGCATGTTCGCGCCCAGCCTCGCCGATAATGGACTTGATAGCGTCCAGGCCGTCTTGAAATCCCGACAACTGCGCGACCACTCGCCCGACGGGATCTTCCTCACCCGCGCCGCCTAACAAGCGCCGTTTCATGAACTCTTTCCGAATGTCTGCCCAGCGCTGTTTCTCCACTTCATCGGCGATGCCTTCAAACTCGCGGAACTTCAGTAAATTCGCCTCTGCGCCCTGAGTCAGCGTTTGAGACTCGTTCCGATAGTGATCCAGAATCAATGCACGGATTTCCTCACGAGTCATCAGCGGCAAAACCTTCGCTGCAATCCGCGCCATGTTCCGATAGGAGCCTTGGAGTTTAAACGCTGGCTCCGTCCGATAGGCGTCTTCCTGCGCCGCGCTTTTGATGTATTCCTGATTCACCCGCAGAATCGTGTCGCGCACTTCGAACAAATGACGAGTGACCGTGACCATTTCATCAATCTCCGCAGGCGCGTGATTTCCTTTAAATTCCACTCCCTCATGGCTGCCCGTTTCGGCGATGCGCATGACGGCATAGACATCTTCCTGATGCCGACTGGCGAGGCGGGACAGGATCGGATTCGATGTGAGACAGTTCTCGATGTAGCTCGCTTTAAACGCGTCCAGATGGCCGCCGAGGATGTCTCCGAGGTTGTAGGTGTCAGCACGGTTGGCTAACATGTCGGGGATTTTAAACTTCGTCCCACCTTCCGTGTAGGGATTTCCCGACATGACGACGGCGACTTTTTTTCCGCGTAAATCATAAGTCCGCGCCTTGCCTTTCCACACGCCTTCCATCTTCCGCTGCGCATCGCAGAGAGTAATGAAACGCTGGAGAAACTCGGGATTCGTATGCTGGATGTCATCCACGTAGATCATCACGTTATCGCCCATCTCCAGCGCGAGGTTGAGTTTATCCACCTCCTCACGGGATGATAAATTGGGTGCTTCCGTCGGATCCAGCGACACAACTCCGTGACCCAGCGCGGGGCCATTGATCTTCATAAACGTCAGCCCGAGACGACTCGCGACGTATTCCATGATCGTCGTTTTCCCATAGCCGGGCGGGGAAACGAGCAACAACAAGCCAGAGCGATCCGTCCGCGTATCACTGCCGACGGTGCCGATTTGTTTCGCGAGATTTTCCCCGATCAGCGGCAGATAGACGTCGTTGATGAGGCGATTGCGGACAAAGGAACTCATCACCTTCGCCTTAAATTCATCGAGACGTATCTGGTCACGACGTGTCTCTATCAATTTCTGCTTCAGCCGCGTGCAAGCCTCGTAGGCAGGCACATCTTTCTCGGCAAAGCGAGTGAGCCGTCCGCGAAATGCGTGATAATCCGTGTCGTAATTTCCGCCATCGGCGATGACGGAATGCTGACCACGCAGGCCCGTGAAGCGGATCGACGATGAAGTTTCCACCACGCCGCGCTGTTCGATGCCACCCCGCAGCCAATGCGCCGCAGACTCCGCCACCCACGCGAGGGCCGGAGTGTGAAGCGAGTCATTTGCGGCGTGGCCCGCAGTCTGGTGATGGCCGTTCATCCAGTCGATGAGGACGAGGAAACGTCGCTCGGGATCGTTGGTGAGTGCTTCGATGGATTTTGTAAACTCGCTGCTGGCGTTGCGGGTGTTGAGAGCCAATTTGAAATCTGCGGTTCCATTCGCCGCCTCGGCTGACGCGGGAACTGGGCCACCTACCGAGATTTGCTCAAACAAGTAACTCGCCGCCTCGCGAGCCATCGCCGCAGGTTCGGAGTTTCCCATTTCTAGCAACATCCCCGCAGCGTGCGATTGCTGGATAAAAACTAACATCTCACGTTCGATGGCAGCACGCAGCGGATGAATCTCCGCCGTTGACGAGCCAAATGCCCGACGCATCGAACCATGCGCGATCAAAAGTCCTTCCAGTTGCCTACCGGATTCTGTCACGCGGTGGACTTCCCAAAACAACATCGCCAAGGCCCTTACGCGCGGACTGAAACGCAGCAAACCAAGCCCACGATGCACCGGCAAAATGGCGGCAAGTAGCTGCAAAGCATCCTCATCGTGGACGCCTTTCGTGTAACCCTCCGAGTAGCGCGGAGCCATGAACGCGTGGACCTGATCCATGCTCGGCACATCTGCCACCACGTTCTGCTCCAGTATTTGCCAAGCCAGCCACTCCGCCCGATAGACCCGCGCATTCTCGCTCACCACTTGCTGTTCCCAGACCGCACGAGTGGCGAGAAACTCCTCATTTTCGACTGGTTCAAAAAACGCGGTGCCTGATAGATGGTAACACATCGTGCCGTCGTTCGGCACGATGGAAAGCTCAAGCTCCTGCGTGTTGACCGAGAAATGATGACGACCAAATTTCAGGACGTTGCCGCCATCGACAAACAATTCTTTGCGGTCCTTGAGCTGACGAACCGCGTCGTCT
>JANOQR010000128.1:0-12663 GCA_031414935.1 Luteolibacter sp. | reverse complement strand
GACTCCGATCCGCCCCGGCCCATGAAAAGCCAAAGAGAAGCGGTAATCCTCCACTCTCTGGCTTTTCATGGGTCGGGGCGGATCGGAGTCCGCCCTTCCTTGGGTTTTGAATCATTAGGGGATTGCGCCAGCGGTGACGTTTTTGACCGAAATCATTTCCCGCTTGGCCAGCGGCGATTCTCCCGGTGAAATGATTACGCAATGGCTTATCTCGACGAAAATTTCCTTCTCCACTCTCCCACGGCGCGTCGGCTTTTTCATGAAGTCGCGAAGGACCAGCCGATCATCGATTATCACTGCCATCTCTCGCCACGGGAAATTTCTAGCAATCACCGCTGGGCAAACATTTCTGAAATCTGGCTCGGCGGCGACCACTATAAATGGCGGCTGCTGCGGGCAAATGGCATCGACGAAGACCTCATCACGGGTGACTCCACGCCGCGCGAGAAATTCCAAGCATGGGCGGAAACGGTGCCTTACACCTTGCGAAATCCGATCCACCACTGGACCCACATCGAACTCCAACGCTACTTCGGCATCGACCTTCTGCTCTCGCCCGATACTGCGGATGAAATCTGGGAATGCACGAACGCCAAGCTCGCTGAGGCGGATTTCTCGACTCACGGCTTGTTGAAAAAATTCGATGTCCGCGTCGTCGGCACTACCGATGATCCGGCGGACTCGTTAGATGACCATCTCGCCATCGCGGCATCGGGTTTGACGACGCGAGTCTTGCCCACCTTTCGGCCAGACAAGGCGTTTCTGGTGGATCGCCCTGAACTACTCAAGCCGTGGTTAGAAAAACTCGAAGCCGTTTCGGATACCGCCATCGTCCACCTATCCGACTTGTTGGCGGCTCTTCAAAAGCGTCACGACGATTTCCATGCGGCTGGAGCACGTCTGTCCGATCACGGGTTCGACCGTCTGCCCGCGCTCAGTTGCACGGATGAGGAGGCGGCAGTTATTTTCAATCGCGCTCTCGCGGGTAAGGCGGCTACGGCAGAGGAGAAGGAAAAATTTTCGTTCTATCTGATGATGTTCTTCGGCCAGCTCGACGCGGCGAAGGGCTGGACGAAGCAGCTCCATCTCGGTGCGTTCCGGGGGGTGAACTCCGGCATGGTCGGCAAGCTCGGCCCGGATACTGGCTATGACATCATCGGCGACACGCGTCAGGGCGAGGCACTGGTGAAATATCTCGATGCTTTATCGTCTAGCGGCTCATTGCCCAAGATGGTCCTCTACAACCTCAATCCCCGCGACAACTACTTGTTCGCTTGTCTAACCGGAGCGTTCCAAGACGGCACTGTCGCCGGAAAAATCCAGTTTGGCTCTGGCTGGTGGTTTCTCGATCAAAAGAACGGCATGGAGTTGCAGCTCGATGCTCTATCCGCCACCGGATTGCTTTCTCGTTTCGTCGGGATGCTCACGGATTCGCGGTCTTTTCTCTCATTTCCGCGTCACGAGTATTTCCGTCGCATCCTCTGCAATCTCATCGGCGGCGAGGCAGATCGCGGCGAATTACCTGACGATTTTGCGACGCTCTCTGGTCTGATCGAAGACGTGTGCTTCCGCAATGCGAAGCGGCACTTTGGATTCGATGTATGATGCAATTCACCTCAACCGTTCTAAAGCGATGATCCGAAAAACGCTGCTCCCATTCGTTCTGCTCTCCGCCTCGCTTCACGCCGTGCCTCTCTACATCGGCACGAACACGGGCGGGAAATCTACCAGCAAAGGGATCTATTTCGCGGACTTTGATCCGGCGTCGGGCAAGCTCACCGAGCCATCGCTGGCGGTGGAATACGGCAGTCCCGGTTTCCTCGCCATTCACCCCGCGAAACCGATTCTCTACGCTTGCGGAGTACCGAGTAAGCCGTTCGCAGATGGAACTGGCTCAGTTGCGGCGTTCGCAGTTGGCGAGGATCACGGATTAAAATTTCTGGGTGAAGCATCGGTCGGCGGCAGAGGTGCGTGTCATGTCGCGGTGGATCAAACGGGCGGCACGGTCGCGATTTCGAACTATGGAGATGGGAGTATTTCCACGCTGAGGCTAAATCCGGCAGGCGTTCCGACAGACATCGCCACGCTCATCAAGAACACTGGCTCTGGTCCTAACAAGCCACGCCAAGACGGCCCGCACGCGCACGGAGTTTATTTTAATCAGGCGAACACACGGCTCTTCGTTCCCGATCTCGGCCTCGACAAAGTGCTCGTCTATCCGTTCGACGCTACGACCTCGAAGCTGGGCGAGCCGCTACCGCCGCTGGTCTCCGCTCCCGGTGTTGGCCCGCGTCACATGGCGTTTTCTCCCGATGAAAAGCACATTTACGTCAACAATGAGCTGGCAAACTCAGTGACGGCCAGCAGTCACAACGACGGGAAATTTGTGACGATTGGAACCTACCCCACCTTGCCGCCCGACTTCACGGCCAAGAGCACCAATGCGGAAATCGAAGTCCATCCAAATGGGAAATTCGTCTATTGCTCGAATCGCGGCCACGACTCGATCGTCGTCTATCAGCGCGACCCTGAGACGGGTGAATTAAAATTTCTCCAACACGCGCCGTGCGGCGGAAAGATTCCACGTCATTTCAAAATCGATCCATCGGGCAAGTGGTTGCTGTGCGCTCACCAAGAGTCTAACACCATCAGCGTTTTTCCGCTCGATCCCGCCACGGGTCTGCTTGGTGCGGCGGTCAGCACGGTTTCCTCTCCTAGCCCGATCTGCCTGCTGTTTTTCACGAGACTTTGATCCGCGTTGAAGCGTGAGACGCACGACTTCACGGAGATGGAATTTTTTTTAAAGAAATGAGGCTGTCGCTGGGTATTGGTCGGAGTCATGAAATTCCACCTTATTTTGAGCCTGACAGCGGCATCGGTGCTGTCATTGACGGGACAAGAAATCCCCAAAGTTTTAGCCATCGGTTCGCCAGCACCGGATTTTTCCCTGCCTGCCACGGACGGGAAAACCTACACGCTGGCGAGCTTCAAGGACGCGAAAGCACTTTGCGTCATTTTCACCAGTAACCATTGCCCAGACTCCGTCTCCGCTGCGACGCGCATGGAGTCGATCCATCAGGACTACAAAGCCAAAGGCGTCGCCGTCGTCGCGGTGAGCGGAAATAATCCCGGCAGCCTCACGCCAGACGAACTCGGCTACTCACCGTTTCACGACACCTTCGAGGACATGGCCCCCTTCGCCAAAGACAATGGCTGGACCTTCACCTATCTTTACGACGGCGATAAACAGGAATTCGTTTCTGCCTGCGGCGGACAATCCACGCCGCACGTCTTCCTCTTCGATGCCGAGCGGAAACTCCGTTACAATGGCCGTATGGACGACGCCAAACGGAATCCCGGTCCGGTGGAAAAAAGCCAACTCCGCGACGCGCTCGACGCTGTGCTGGCTGGCACTGAGATCAAAGAACCCGTCACACGTTCCTTTGGCTGCTCAACAAAGTGGCTTTTTAAGAAAGCCAACGTCGCTGCGGATCAGGCCAAGTGGGAAAAAAAGCCAGTAACCGTTGCAGATCTCAATGTGGACATCGCGAAAGCCCTCCGTGCAAATGCCTCTAAAAACCTGCGACTCATCAATTTCTGGTCCACCACCTGTGGCCCCTGCGTGAAGGAATTTCCCGACTTCGTGGAAACTGGGCGTCGTTTCCAAAACCGTCCCGTCGAGTTCATTTCCATCAGCCTCGATCCCGCCGATCAACGGCCTACGGTTTCCAAATTTCTCGAATCCCGCCACGCCGCCATCCCAGACCCCACCGCCAAATCACTGGCGGAACAAGGTCTAACAACGAACAACTTCCATTGGACCGGTGGCAATCCCGACGCAATGGCCCAAGCCATCGACGCCGAATGGTCCGGTGCCTTACCACACACCGTCATCGTCGCCCCCGGCGGCAAGATCCTTTGGCGTTACACCGGAGAAGTGGACATCGTCGAGGTGAGACGGCAGCTATTGAAGGGGATTCCGTGAAGGCTGTCGCTGTGAGAAAATGTGAACCGCGAAAGGCGTCACGTATCACGAAATCTGGCTGAGGAAACTCAAGGGAAGCTACGATCATTGTGCATTCGAGGCACCAAAGTGTGTCTGGGCGAACTCGATTTTTTCCTGATGCCCGGCACCGGGGTGTAGGCGGTGCTGCTCGACCACGGGTTCGAGGCGACGCAGCAAACCCACACCGTTGGCCATTTGGATGGCGAGTCCGGGACGGGCGTTGACCTCGATCATCAGTGGTCCTAACTGTTCATCAATCATGAGGTCCACCCCAAGGTAGCCGAGACCCGTCATCTCTTGGCAGGTGACGGCGATGTTGAGAATTTTCTCCCACTGTGGAAGTTGGACTCCAGCCAAAGGGACATGAAGATCCGGGTGTCGCAGAATGGGGCGACCATGATGCACGGCACGAATCGTGAGTCCGGTGGCGATGTCGATACCGATGCCGATGGCTCCTTGATGGAGGTTTGCTCTGCCGTCGGATTCGCGCGTGGCGGTGCGCAGCATGGCCATGACCGGGTAGCCGTGCAGCATGACGATGCGGATGTCTGGAGCGCCTTGATAGCTGATCTGCGTCATCACCTGTGCGGGGCGGACTCGGTATTCGACAAGGGCACAGTCACGCTGACCACCGAGACTGAAGAGTCCGGCGAGAATGTTAGAAACATGGTGGCGCAGTTCATCGCCAGTGAGTGTGCTGCCACTGGGTTTGACGTAGTGATCCCCAGCTTTGCTATCGATGACGAGGACGCCTTTTCCTCCAGATCCGCGAGCGGGCTTGACGACGAATGATGAGTGAGCTGCCAGTAGATCGTCGATTTTTGAGGACTGATGTGGCGAGCGAATCACCGCGTAAGTTTCAGGAACGGATAGCCCTTCTTTCTCGGCTAGAGCCTTGGTTTGCAGCTTGTCATCGACGAGTCCGTAAAGTGCGCGAGGGTTGTTAGGTAGTAAGAAACGGGCGTTACGCATGTTGATGCCGACCACCCCGAGGTCCCGCAGTTCTTGCGGCGTGCGGAACCAGCGGTGCCACCATTTCTCCGTCTGAGCCTTTGAGGAATCAGGCATCAGAAAAAGTTTTGAAACGAATGAGTTCGGAAATCCGGTAGCCCGTGTAGCGACCCACAATGAGGATGCTTCCTAACAAAATGAGCAACAGCTCAGGAAAATAAAATGCCCAATATCGAATCTGTGACTGGCTCATAAACAGATAGGCGAGCACGGCGACGACGAGAGATCCCGCCACCTGGGTGATGGCACTGTGTTTCCCTTCTTCCTCCCAAATGAGCGACATGCGCTCAATGGTCCACGCGAGGATAATCATCGGAAAGAGCGTGATTTGTGCACCGCCATTCATGTCCATGCGGTGGCCGATGACGGTCATCATCATCATCAGTAAAGTCACGATCACGACGCACGCAGCGACGCGGGGAACCACCAGTAAATTCAGCCGTGATAGGAGGAAACGAAACCACAGTCCGGCACTGATCAGAACGGTGAACATGAGCAATCCTCGCAGCAACGGAATTTCTAGCAACGCGAGGGCGAGCAAGACTGGCATGAAGGTTCCGAGTGTCGGGATGCCGATGATGTTGCGCATCATCACGACGACGAAAGCTCCTAACGGAATAAGAACGATGTAGCGGAAGGCTTCTCGCTCGGCGATGGGCAGTCCGAGGATGGTGGAAACCATCAGGGGTGAGGAGCTGAGATCCGTCATCCGTGCGAGGGGGATGCGCTCTTTGACGACGGTGAAGGATACCCTCGAGTTTTCACCACCCGTGACATCTAGCAGCGGGCCGCCGCCACGGTGCCACACGAAAATGGAACGCCCGTCGAGCACGGCTGCTGGCTTTAGCGGATCGCGCACTTTCCAGTATGCGCCATCGCTATACTCGACCAAAGGCACAGGTGGATGGCTGCCCATTTCCTCATCCAGTTTCACTCCGTAAGCGACGCGGGCAGGAACTCCGGCAATGGCTAACAAGTCGATACCCATCGTGATCATCGCATTGCGTTTGAACTGCTTCTCGTAGTGTCGTTTCAGCAGCACGAATTCCTGGGAAGATTCTTCGCCGCGGATTTGGTCGAACAGCGCACTGAACAGCGAATCGGGATCGGTGGAAATCGCCTTGGCGCGGTTGACGATATTGTTCGCAGCTTCGCCGAGTGAGCCAGTTAGATCAGGGTTGTCGATTTCCGACGCGAGGATTTCCGTGGCAGGCAACGGCTCGCCACCGCTGCGGATGCCTTCCGGTAAACGGACACGGAAGTAGAGTGCTTGGCCTTCCTCCCGATTGTCGGCAGACCAGACGGCAGTGTACTCGCCCAGATTTCTCTCGATGTTGTAATGATAGCCGAGTGAGCCAGCTTCTAATTCACCGCGTTGCTCGACAGCAGACGACGGGAGAGAGAGGCGGGCTTTGACTTTTTTTCCGGTAGCGAGAAATGCAACTCGCGCCTCGATCTGCCATTCGTTGACCTGCTCACCTCTCCAAAATGGCACGCCGAGAGAGTGCGTTTTGTAAGCAGCCAATCCGCCGCCGAGGGCGAAAAGAATGACGACCACCGTGATGAGTTTCCACTTGGGACTCATGTGAGTGGGTTTCGGAAAATAGCTGACATCAGCGGTGGATTTTCTGGTCTGCTAGGTAAGTGCGACCTGGATCGACCCAGCCGAGGATTTTAATCATGTTCCGTCCGAGTAAGACGGGAGCCAGCATGTTAGATCGGTTGTTGAGGGTGAACTCACCACGCAACTTTCGCTCACCGATGGTGAAACTCAGCATCACCACCTCGCGTGGGACAGATTGGCCACCGGGTTCTTTAATGCGGGCAATCCTAACTAACGGAGCTTCGATGCGGGTGCGGGTAGGTTTTTTGATTGCCGGATCGGTGACGATGAAACGCACCCATTTTTTACCGTCGCGCTCGAATAGTTCTTTTTCCTCGGCGTGGATGGAGCTGGTGAGCGCGCCGGTATCGAGCTTGGCTTGGGTTTTCTCGACGACGCCTTTGATGAAAATGTGCTCACGCCAGCCGTAAATTTGCACGGGATCTGGCGTCACGGGCTTGGCGACTGCTGCGTTAGATGCCTCGAGATTTTCCGCCGCTGCTTCGTCGTCTGGATCTGCGGGAGGTGGTGGCGCGGGTTTCTCGATGGGTGGTGTGGGCGGAACTGGCTCGGCGGTGATACTTGAAACTGCTAGTATGCCTGTCGCCAGAATTAGGGCGAAACGTCTGAAAAAGTGGACGGTGTCGGGCGTGGTCACGTGTGCGGACTATCGCCAGTTGTTTAGCGAAAATGCAACGGAAATTCCGTGATGAAGCTACGGACTCAAGGTGCTAGGAGTGCTCATATACGCTCGCAAGATCGAGCGATAAACCACGCTCCGTGGAACCTTGATGCGGGTCTGAAGCTGCTCCCATGTCGCCCGCCTCATCGACTCCAAAGTCTGACTGGCGATCATCGCTGGAAGAACGGTGGCAGCCCGGAGACGACGTGACTTGAGTGTGGCGGAATAGCGTCTGCCTTCTTTAAGCCAAGTGTCCGTTTGTGCTAACCAGCGTGCATGGCATTCGAGGATTTCATCGCGATCCTGCGGATTATTCACCGGGAGATAGCATCTTCCTAGAGCTAGATCTGCGGCGACATCTCTCAAAATGTTCACCACTTGCAGAGCTTTGCCGTAAGTAATCCCACGCTCTAGCAAGTCCGTCGGCGTAGAAATGGAAAACCGATTTCCCATCGTCAAGAAACCGAGTCTGGTCCAGAAGGCACCGACACATCCGGCGACTCGCCAGGCATAATCTTCAAATGCTTCGTCGCTCGCCAGCGCGATGGGATTTGCAGGGTCTGCATCGGCGAAACGACGGAGATCGAGCAGTTGTCCACTGATGATAGTTTCCACGACTTCTCGCACCAACCGTGTCTCGCCAGCAGGAAGCTGGTCTAACCAAGTAATCATCTCGGCGGATATTTCTAGCAGTTTTCGCTCGTTTGCGTTTGGCACGGAGTTGATGAGAAATGCTGGCCAGCGCGGCATCGCCTGAATCCCAGCCACACTCGCGCGGAATTGTTCGAGAAACCCTCGTCTATCTTCCTGCGGAATCGTCGCAGAGTCTGCCAGTGTGTCGCTGGTTCGTGCTAACAAATACCCGAGACTCGCCGCTCCACGCATCTGACCGGGAAGCATCTGCAAGCTCAGGTAAAACGAACGGGAAACTCCCTTGAGCACTTGTCTGGCCGCTGGATCAATCACTAGATTGAAACAAGATCTGTCGGAACGAAATGTCAATCCGTCACCCTGCACCGGACTTGCAGAATTTCATTTCATGGCGAAATCCGGTTGCGATCTGGCCGTGGAGCCACCAACCTGCCAGCCCTATGAATGAAGATGCTGAGACTTCGCAGGAGCGCAACCGGATCAAGCTGGAGCGCTTGGAACTCGCCCTGAAAGCATCTAACGAAGGCATCTGGGATTGGCAAACAGATGAGACGGAAGTTTTCTACTCCCGGCGTGTCTTGGAGTTCATCGAATGCGGCACGAACCGTGCGCCTAACCTCTTTTTGCCGCCCTTTGAGCATATCCACCCCGATGAAAAACAGGCTTTTGAAATCGCGGTGCGGCAGGCCTTGCAAGATGGTGGCCCAGAGACTCTTGTCGTCGATGCCCGCGTCCGCACGGGCGGCGGCGATTGGCGTTGGCTGAGAATCCGTGGCAGCATTGTCCGGGATCGTGCGGGAAAAGCCCGCCGCATCGCTGGCTCAATGATTAACATCAGCCTCCGCAAAGCCGCTGAGGCCCAAGTCGAAGAAGAGCGCTACCTGCTCCGGCAGTTGATCGACCACGTTCCTTTGCAGATCTATTTTAAAGATCTCGATTCTAACTTCCGCATGGTCAATCAGCGCATGGCCGAGTGGATGGGCTTCGACCATGAGCGTGAGTTATTAGGAAAACATGATCGCAATTTCTTCGACGACGATCACTGGCAACAAGCTGAGGCTGACGAGAAAGAAATCATCCGAACTGGAGATGCCGTCATTGATCAACTCGAACACGAGATCCGCCACGAAGGTGCCGAGACATGGGTCATCACCTCCAAGTTCCCGTGGCATGATCGTCACGGCAATATCAAAGGCACCTTTGGGGTCTCTAGCGATGTCACCAAACTCGTTACCGCTCAACAGGAAGCATCCGATCTCGCCCGCCAGCTTCTCCTTAAAAATGAGGCTTATGAAGAAGAGCTTCTGCTGGCACGGGAAATTCAGCAGGCACTCGCAAGCGAATGTTTTCCCGCTGCCACCGATCACAACCGAATCAACTTCGGAGCGCGTTACATCCCGATCTCTGGACTTGCTGGAGATTTTTTTGAGGTTATCAAAGTTGGAGATAACAGTTTCGGCATCCTCATTTGCGATGTGATGGGCCATGGTGTGCGCTCTGCTCTGATCGTCGCGATGCTGCGGGGATTGTTAGAGAAACAACGCTCCCAAGCAACCGATCCCAGCCAATTTCTCCAAGGTCTCAACGACGGACTCGCCGCGATTCTTGAGCGCGCGGGAACCACGATGTTTGCCACAGCGTTCTATGGCTTCATTGATCTTGATGCTGGCACTTTCAAATATGCCTGCGCCGGACATCCCGGTCCCATCATTGCCGGACCTAACGGGGTTCGTCAGATCGGAGCCACGCGGGCGGAAAAGGGGCCGGGACTTGGACTCATTCGGGGCGCGGTTTATCCGATTCAGCAACTCGACTTAGCAGAAATTCAACGTCTAGTGCTTTTCACTGATGGTGTCTTAGAAGCTGAAAATCAGAGTGGAGAGCCTTTCTTCGAGCGGCGACTGATGGAAATCATTGCCGAACATTCGCAACAAACCTTAGGAAAATTGCTAGACGGCATTCTCGACCGAGTTTTGGCGTTTTCTGAAGGGCAACACTTTGACGACGATGTCTGTTTGCTCGGAATCGAACTCAATTGCCCATCAGCGTGACAGGAAAGGGGAGCTGTGTCCGATTTTGGGACCACTTGGCCGGGACTGGCCCTTCAAAGTCCTTTCCATCTCCTGATCTTCAGGTAACTTGAAGTCGTTCTGAGCGAGGTTCGCCTCCTCAAAACTCCAGCCTCAAAAAGCTGGGCCAAGTGTTCCGATCTTGATCTCCGGGGGGAAGTCAATCGGACGGGGCCTCAGCCAAGTGGCCCAGAAAAAAAGCGCGCGTTGCGAGATCCGGGGGGATATCCAACGCGCGCTTTTCTTTTGTGGCTGAGAGAATTATGCCCCCAGAAATCCCGTCTGGGGACCGGCGGCACTGGCATCAGCGAGTGGCACTGTTGGGCTGAGATCGGAGTCAGTGTGATGAAAATTCAGCCGACTGAATGGCAGTTTGTTGCTACGAAAGAGTCTGGAAATCAAGTCCCGCAAAAAGTCTGATAGGGTAAAGAGCCGAGCGGCGGCGGGGCGGTGTATTCGGCAGCAGCAGAGTTTTTGTAGGGAGTCGCGAGGGCATCGAGGAGGCGGTGCATGACGCTCAAATCGCGGTTTTCTGCGGCAGAGAGGGCTTCTTCGACTTTGTGGTTCCGGGGAATGATGGCGGGATTGTGTTCACGCATTTTATCTACGACCTCGCTGGTGGATTGCGGCTGACTGGCAAGGCGGGTAGCCCAGTGAGCGTGCCAAGTTAGGAAATCGGCGTCGATGAAAGCGGGAGTGGCGACGGCGGATTCTTCGCTGAGAGCGCGGAAGGTGTTGGTGAAGTCGAGATGGTTCCCGTGCATCCAGTCCAGTAGTGCCTGGATGAGAGCCGCGTCATCCTGCTCTGCGGTGAAGAGTCCGAGTTTGGACCTCATGCCAGTTAGCCAGTGGGTTTGGAAGCGGCTTTCAAAATTTTCGAGAGCTTCGTTTGCGAGATCGACGGCGATTTTTTGGTCTTTGTGAAGGAGTGGCAGCAATGCCTCTGCTAGGCGGGCAAGGTTCCAACGAGCGATCTGCGGTTGCTTGTCATAGGCGTAGCGTCCGTGACGGTCGATGGAGCTGAAGACGGTTTCTGGATCGTAATTGTCCATGAAAGCGCAGGGGCCGTAGTCGATAGTTTCACCGGATAGAGCCATGTTGTCGGTGTTCATGACGCCGTGGATGAAACCGACGTGGAGCCACTGCGCGATGAGAGCGGCTTGGCGTTCCATCACGGCTTTGAAGAAGTCGAAGTAGGGTAAAGCGGATCCCATGACTTCGGGGAAATGGCGTTGGATTGTATAATCTGCTAGAGTGCGGAGTGCGACGAGATCTTCATGAGCGGCAGCGTATTGGAAAGTGCCGACGCGGATGTGACTGGCAGCAATGCGGGTGAGAACTGCACCTGATAGAGTCTTTTGACGAATCACCTCCTCGCCCGTGCTCGTGACGGCGAGGCTGCGAGTCGTGGGAATGCCGAGAGCGTGCATGGCCTCGCTGATGATGTATTCACGCAGCATCGGTGCGAGTGCGGCACGGCCGTCGCCACCACGGGAAAACGGAGTTCTACCAGAGCCTTTTAGCTGGATGTCAAAGCGATCACCACTGGGGGTGAGATGTTCGCCTAACAAAATTGCACGGCCATCGCCTAGGTTCGTAAAGTGGCCGAACTGGTGACCCGCATACGCTTGGGCGATGGGTCGCGAGCCATGCGGGATTTCGTTTCCTGAAAAGACGTTGGCAGAATTTTTTAACTGAGCTGAATCGAGTCCAAGCGAGACAGCAAGCGTGTGATTGAGAACGACGAGCTGGGGATCTGCGACTGGCACAGGGCGTGTGTGGGCGAAGAAAATTTCTGGCAACTGTGCGTAAGAGTCATCCCACCGCCAAGTTGAGTTTTCGCTGCTAACGGACATAGGAACCTGCATGTACCGCAGGCTAGGAGAATGTTCGGTAGTTTCAAATGCGAAAGGCGTGCTGGAAAGTAACAACATTCCCTCCCCGGAGGTAGGCATCTTGAATCCGCGCATTTACAGACGAGCGCAAAGCTGCCTTAAAACCTTAGTCAGAAATCAAATTGATCGATGTTCTCCTTCGTGAAAACGAATGGCTTGCCGAGGATGATGTTATCGCCTTTGACCTCCATTTTCCCGAGCTTGCCAGCGGTAAACTCCGTCGCTCCGGGAACGAGTTCGCCTTTCGCGAGTGCTGCACCGGCCATGATGGAGAGGTAGCCGAGTTCTTCAACGTTCCACAAAATGACGGCTTGGGTGACGCCTTCTTTGACGTAGGCTTTGTTTTCACTGGGTAATCCGAGTCCAACGAGTTTGACTGCACCTGCTTTGCCCGCTTGCTTGATCGCCTCCGCTGCTCCGGGAACGGATGGCGAGCACACGCCGACGATGGCTTTGAGATTCGGATAGGCACTGAGGAGATTGGTCGCTTCTTGCTGGGCTTTGTCCTTCTGATCGTCGCACGGCTTGGTGTCCACGAGCTTCATGTTAGGATATTTCTCTGCCTGCCGGAGTTTGATGAATTTGATCCACTCGTTGAGGTTCGCTGCTGTTAGTGTTCCGGTGATGATGGCGAACTCGCCTTCACCGCCCGTGAGGGAGGCGGCGGTGTCTATCAGTTGCTCGCCGATGCCTTGGGCGGTGGCTTGGTTGACGAAAAACGAGCGGGCATCCGGCTGCGCGTCTGC
>JANOQR010000127.1:0-5353 GCA_031414935.1 Luteolibacter sp. | reverse complement strand
CCCACCGCAGGCGACGCGATGATGGACGGCAAACCCATCGCCGGACCCGGTCCCGAGCGTGGCATTGTTTTCCAAAACTATTCGCTGCTCCCGTGGCTCACCGTCACCGAAAACATCCGCCTCGCTGTGGATCAACTTTTCCCCGCGATGTCCGAGAACGAGCGCAAGGAATACACCGCCCGCTACGTGGACATGGTGAAACTCACACCCGCCGCCGGGAAATATCCCAAAGAACTCTCCGGCGGAATGCGCCAGCGCGTGTCCGTCGCCCGCACCCTAGCCGCCAACCCGCGCATCCTGCTGCTAGACGAGCCGCTCTCCGCGCTCGACGCCCTCACCCGCGCCACCTTGCAGGATGAAATCGTCGATATCTGGCAGAAAAACAAAACCACCGTCATCTGGATCACCAACGATCCCGACGAAGCCATCCTCGTCGCCGACCGCGTCGTCCCGCTGCTGCCCGGAACGACTGGAGCCACCCTCGGTGCCGAGATTCCCATCCTACTCCCCCGCCCTCGCGACCGCCGCGACGTCGTGAAAACTGAGGAGTTTAAAGACCTCAAACTCCAGTTAGTCAACACCCTGCTAGGCGCGAAGAAGGAAAGCACCTCCACCGTTTTCAAGAAGCTCGCTGCTCCCGACATCCTGCCAGAAGACCTCGGAATCATCCGCCCCGCCCGCTCCATTTTCCAACGCCCCGAACCCCGCCGCCGCTCCCAGCTCGAACGCGAGGAAATGAAAGTGGAAGTCTGAGCGTAGCTGAGACTACCCGTCCCAGCCCGATAAAATCCCCTTGTCCCAAGGAGCCTGCACGGCGAAAGACGACTGTTTCAAAGCAGTCCACCATGCCATTCACGATCCATAAAAACCTCAAGTCTTCCCCTGCCGCAAAGCATCCGCAAAACAACGCCGTCCAAGAAATCCTCTCCCGCCGCTTCCGCGCCCTCCTCACTGGCGCAGCCGATGGAGTTCCGCCGTGGCTCGACGCCATCAAAGCTGGCGAAGGCCCGGGGCTATTTCTCCCGACGGATGCTCCGTGGGTGGCTCATGCGGATTTAGCCACCTTAGTTGGCGGGATACGCGCCTTGCTCATGCAGGCTTTGCATCCCGGAAGTCTTGCCGGAGTCCGTAGCCATTCACGCTACAAGAATGATCCACTCGGGCGGCTCTCCGGGACCATCCGCTGGCTGACCATCACCACCTACGGCGCCCACGGCGCACTGGCCAATGAAGCGAACCGCGTCAACCGGATGCACGACCATGTGAAAGGCACCTATCAAAGTGCCAGTGGCCATTCCACCAGCTATCAGGCCGCCGACCCGGACCTTCTGCTGTGGGTCCACATCGCTTTCATGGAGTCATTTCTCCGCAGCCATCAGACGTATTCGAAGCGTCCACTGCCCGGCGGCGCGGATGCCTACATCCGGCTTTGGTCCAAGTCCGTGGAGCCACTCGGCCTCACCGATGTCCCGATGAATGAAGCGGAACTCCTCGCCACCATGGCTCGCTACCGGACAGAATTAGCAGTGACGGATGAGACCCGGGAAACCATCCAGTGGATCAAAAATCCACCACTCCCCGCCACCTCCCGGCCCATGTATTCCCTACTTTTTCAATCCGCCGTGGCTTCACTAGAGCCAGAGTATCAGGAAATGATGGGCCTGAAATGTCTCCCGCTCTCCATCTTGCGCCCCATCACCACCGGTGTCTTGCAAGCCATGCTCTGGGCGATAGGACCCGAAAGCCCCATCGTCGATGCCGCCATCGAGCGGATCAACCGGGCGAGTGCCGCGCAATGAGCAATGGCTCGATTTCCTGCCAACGACTGAGCACCATCAAGTGATCCCCGCCGCGGATGGTGTGGTGAATTTCCTGCCGGGAAATGGGAAAAACCGGGTCGCGGTCGCCGTGGATTTGGACAAGATCCGGGTGGTGTTCCGGGCATTGCCAGACCGCCGCATTTAGGCAGGCCCACGGGATAAACTCCGCATCCGCCACCCGCAGCATCGCCATCGCACGGCGGCGCGTATGACTGAGAATAAAGTTAGGAAAAGGTGCCCACTGGATCAACCTCCACGGGACGATCCGGCTCAACGGTCGCAGCCGCCGGATGATAGGCTGGAGCTGTTGCGAGCCAGTGCAGGAGGAAATGAGCGTGATCTTGCGGATAGAAATCTGCCGCGCAATCTCACAAGCCATCATCCCGCCCAACGACACGCCGATGAGGCTGTCTCCCGGACGGATGCCATTTTCCGCGATGAGCTGGAGCGCATACTCAGAGAAAGTCGTCGCCCGCGAACCCGGCGCGGAGTAGTCAACCGTGCGGGCGGGAAAAGGAAATCGGTAATCCGCAAACAAGTCCGCCGTCGCACCCAGCCCGGGCAGCAGGAAAACTTTTGGAAGAGTTGGTCGGTCTAGTTGAAACATCACAGAAACTAAGAAACGGGATCTTTCACCGGGCAAGGCGCAGATGGAAAAGCACTCGTCGCGTGACGGGCAGTGTTTCACAAGTTCCACGCCTATCTGCAAACAAGCACTCGACACCACCTTGAGCAAATTTTAGCTTCGTGGTGTGGAAAAAATCGCCATCAAGAGGTCTCTGGAAACGGAAGGAATTCCACCGCTCATCAATGATCCGCAGGCTGCACTCGATGTTTTTGAGGAAATTCTGAAACGTGGTGCTTTGTTCTATCCCCAGCCCGATGATACTTCACCACGACATCCGCGAGTTCATCGCATTGTGTCTCTCTCGGAAAGTTGAGTTCCTGTTGGTGGGCGGTTACGCACTCGCCTTCCACGGTGCTCCGCGGTTCACGGAAGACATCCAGCTAGGCCGCGCCCCACACCGCATCGACATCTTCACCGGCATCAGTGGCGTCACTTGGCAGGAGGCATGGGCATCCCGGACCCAAGTGGATCTCGATGGCCTTGAAATCCACGTCATTGGAAAAGCGGAACTCATCCGTAATAAGCAGGCGACCGGACGCCCCCAAGACCTCGCCGACCTCGCAAGGCTCCGGCAGTCCGCGCAATCCGGAATCATGCCTGAGTAGATTTCACCAACTCGCTGGTTGCTTCTCCGGGCAGCGAGTTTCTTTTGCAACCGATCACCCGCATGTCACGTATCTAATTGAGAGAGGATGATCTCTCAATTCCTTCCATTTTTGAAAAATCTATCCAACAAATTCCACCCCATGAAATCAACTTTCTCGCAAACATCCGCAGCCAGCGCGGGCATCCTTTTCATGGCTAGCCAATCGCTTTTCGGCTTTAGCAGCTTCCTCACCACATGGCGGGGAATTTATCCTGCTTCCTCCAGCGACAATCTGGTGGGATGTGCCACTTGTCATCAGGGCACGGGTGGTGGAAATCCGTGGAATGCCTATGGCTGGTCAGTCCGCCAAGCCTACTACGCAGCTGGACAAACGAATATCACGACCGCGATCCGCTCCGTGGAAGGAAACGATGCCGATGCCGATGGCAGCAGCAACTTTGTGGAAATCACCGCCAATACCCTCCCTGGGTGGACGAAGGGCAATAACAACACCATTTATTTTAAAAACGGCACGATCACGACGGGGAATGCGCCCATCTCAACCACCACCCCACTCGACCCTCGCAAGATCGTCGCGTGGATTCTCGGCCAGAGTTTGACTGGAGCTGATGCCGCTGAAACTGCCGACCCCGACAACGACGGCGCCACCAATCGCGAAGAATATCTTTTCGGCGGTTTGGCCAAAAACCCATTGTCGTTTCCCAAGCCCGAGGTGGTTCCCAACGGCGGATCGAATCCCACTTTCGTCGTGGATGTGCGCTTGGATGACCCAGAATTCACCATTACCCCGAAGTGGTCGGAAAATCTGACTGAATTTTTTAACAGCGGCTTCACATCACCCGTCGATGGCGTTTCAACATTTGGAAGTTCTTACGTGCGCCGCCGATACGAAACCTCATTAAGCCCGATCAACAGCATCTTCTTCCGTATCGAAGGTGCTTTGGTGACGCCATGAGAAAAGAATCACTTGGAAGCCTTGAGCAGCTTCACCATTTCCTCTGCAACTCCGGTAGCGGAGGCGGGGTTTTGGCCGGTGACGAGACGCTCGCTGACGACGACTTTCTTCTCAAAATCCGGGGCACTGAGGTGTTTGGCACCGCGCTCGATGAGCTTGTCGGCGAGGAGGAAAGGCACGACTTGATCGGCCTTGGCGGCGACTTCCTCGGAGTTGGTAAATACTGCGACTTCTTTCCCGGCGACGAGGTAGCTGCCGTTTGCGAGCTTGATGTTCACCAGCCCGGCGGGGCCGTGGCACACGGCGGCGACCACTCCGCCACGGTCGTAGATTTTCCCGGCGAGGGTGGCGAGCGCGGCATTGTCGGCGAAGTCCCACATCGTGCCGTGGCCACCCGCGTAGAAGATGGCGGCGTAGGTGGCTGGTTGCACTTCATCCGGGCGTAGGGTGTTCTCGATGGCGGTGCGGTTGGCGGCGTCTGCGAGGAAGGCTTTGTTGAGCGGATCGGTCATGTCCGCGCCATCGATCGGAGCTTTGCCGCCTTTCGGGCTGACGTAGTGGATGGTGAATCCAGCCTGAGCGAGGACGTGGTGCGGGTGCGTGACTTCGGATAAATAAAAGCCGGTGGGTTCTCCGGTGTTGCCTTTTTCCGCATGGCTGGTGAGGACGAAAAGGATCTTTGGCTTTTCCTCAGCAGCCGTGAGTGAGGCTGGGATGAGAGTGAAAAGGAGGGCGGTGGTCAGGTGGCGGCGAAGAGATTTCATAGATAGAATGGGTGAAAATGAAGGTGATTTTGGAGAAAGTGCCTTGATTTCAAAGCCATGGAAGATGTCGATGATGCAGCCCTGTGCAAGGTGCTTTTCACCCGGCGGGTGTGCAAGTGGGGTGAGACATTCTGATTCGCAGAAATTGTGTGCATCTCCTAACCTATCCGAAAACCCAACTCATTCGAAACAGAGTCACAAGTCTCTTCAACTCAGCCCAGAGAAAGGACGGATTCTTTTTGTCCTATCCAAGTCGGTCACGAGGGCCAAGGTCCGGTTAGGAGCTACACGCTCGCTCTTCAAATCAATCACTACCTACCGATCATGCATCGCTTCCTCCTGTGTCTCGCTTTTTTCCCCATCTTTACGTCATCGGCGGATGCGGCACTCACTATCACCATCGCTCCCGATGGCGCGGGTGGAACGACGTATTCCTTCGCTCAAACATCAGCCAACCCTGCGATTTCGACAGCACAGGCGATGTCTAGCAGCTTGCGGATCGAGCTACCGCCCGAGATGTTTAATCCGAGCATCGCCGGAGGTCCGGGATCGAGCGATACGAGTGGCACGTTTAGCATG
>JANOQR010000126.1:0-16073 GCA_031414935.1 Luteolibacter sp. | reverse complement strand
CCATGAAATGCCACAGGGGAGCGGTGGTCCTCCACTCTTTGGCTTTTCATGGGCTGGGGCGGATCGGAGTCCGCCCCTCCTTGGACCGCGAAATTGATTTCGCACATCAAGACTCACTCTCGCTCCCTCATTTTTCCCGAGACTTCCGCCGTTGAAAATAGATACCCCTTCCCGCATCGGCGCGGATTGTGCTTAAAACGGCGCACGCATGACGGACTCCACAGTTAGCCCCACCCGCAAGCAGCTTCGCCTCGAAGGCTTTGATCTGATCGATGGTCAGCTCAAGTATTTGCTCAGTTGTCTGGAAGAAGCCTTAATTAGTACCGGAGCGCACGAACTGGTTCCGTATTTGCCGTGGTCAGGTCGCCAACCGGAAGTGGGCACCGCCGCGCCAGAGGGACTGCCGCAGCTTTACTCAATCGGCTTCCAGCTTCTGAACATGGTCGAGGAGCGCGTGGCGGCAGAGATCCGGCGCGAGCGAGAAAAAGCGTTAGGCGCGGAAACGATCCGCGGGCTGTGGCCACAAGCCTTGCGCGACTTGCAGGCAATGGGCCTAACGCCAGAGCAGATTCTCGAAGTCCTCAAAGACGTAAAAGTCGAGCCGGTCCTCACCGCCCATCCCACCGAGGCCAAACGCTCCAGCGTCCGCGAGCGCCACCGCGCACTCTACGATGAGATGGTCCGCAACGAGTTCCCGAAATACACGGACCGCGAACGCCGCCGCATCCGCGAGCGAGTCATCACCACGCTAGAAACGCTCTGGCGAACAGCGGAAATCCATTTGGTTAGACCCGATATTTTCAGCGAGCTCCGCAATGCCACGCACTACTTGCGAGATCTTTTCCCGTCCGCGATTAACCGCCTGGACCTGCATTTCACCGAGGCATGGCGCGACGCTGGACTACCCTTGGAAATGCTGCGCTCTGCGGGAAACATCCCGCGCTTGGAGTTCGGCACTTGGATCGGCGGCGACCGCGATGGCCATCCTCTGGTCACTCCAGATGTCACCGAGCGGACGCTGGAAGAATTGCGCCACTCTGCTTTCAAACTGCTAGAGCGTGAGTTGCTCGATTTATCCTCTCAGCTCACCCTTTCCCGCTACCTGACTCCGGTGCCGACAGAGTTGCAGGCGCGGATCGATCACTTGGCAAAAATCGTCGATGCGGATGAGGGCGTGCAAAAAATCCTCGAACGCCACGAGGAAGAACCCTGGCGGCAAATGGCCGCTTTGATGGCACTTCGACTCCGCGAGCAAATCAAAGGGAAGTCCGGCTATCGCGACACGGCGTGCCTAGCAGATGACCTCAATCTGCTTTCGCGCACCCTCGCTGCGGCGGGCTGCCACATGATCGAGGAAGATGCCATCCGCCCACTTCGCCACAAGCTGGAGATCTTTGGTTTCCACCTCGCCAAGCTGGATGTGAGGCAAAACTCAGAGTTTCACGATAAAGCGATTGGTCAGTTGTTAGCCGCTGCCGGAGTCGCGGATGGAGAAAACTACGTGGATTGGCCGGAGGAAAAACGACTCGCGCTTCTCAACCGCGAACTAGAATCCACCCGCCCATTTCTCCATGACGACATCCGCGTGGGAGCTGAGGCGGACAACGTGCTGGATACTTACCGCGTCCTCGTCCGCCACCGCCGCGCATGGGGAACAAGCGGACTTGGGGCCTTGATTGTCTCCATGACGCGCCAGTTGTCAGACCTGCTAGGAGTCTTCCTACTCGCCCGCGAAGCTGGCTTGATGGACCTAACGGCGGATGGCCTCGTCTGCCCGTTGGACGTTGTGCCGCTGTTCGAGACGATGGATGACCTCGACCGCTCGCCCGGCATTTTACACTCGTATTTGGATCACCCTCTCGCCCGCCGCTCACACCGGGCGCGGACTGGTGTGGGAGAAACTGCGGCTCAACAGGTGATGTTAGGTTACTCGGATTCCAACAAAGACTGCGGTATCCTCGCCGCCCAGTTCGCTCTTCAGCGCGCCCAATCCGCGCTGACCGAGGTCGGCAAAACCTGCGGCGTGAACCTGTGTTTTTTCCACGGGCGCGGCGGCACGATTTCTCGCGGCGCAGGCCCGACTCACTGGTTCATGGCCGCCCTGCCCAACGGTGCGATGAGCGGCGGCTTCCGCATGACCGAGCAGGGCGAGACCATCGCCCAGAAATACGCGAACCTCGCGAACGCCACCTACAACCTCGAACTTCTGCTAGCGGGTGCTGCCGTCACCACCGCACGTCACCGCCATTTGCCGCCAGCAGAAGATCCGTGTCAGGCGTTCATGGCGCGGCTCGGAGCATCTAGCCAAGCGGCTTATCAGGAATTTCTCCAAGCAGACGGCTTCATCGAGTTTTATCGCCAAGCCACCGTCATTGATGCGTTAGAAAACTCCCGCATCGGTTCGCGGCCCGCCCGCCGCACAGGTAAAAAGGGATTTTCCATCAGCGATCTGCGCGCGATTCCGTGGGTTTTCTCATGGACTCAAGCGCGGTTCTACCTTCCCGGCTGGTTCGGCGTCGGCTCCGGCCTAGAGGCTCTCAAGCGCGATGACCCGGCAGGTTTCGCAGAATTTAAAAAAGCCCTGCATGACTCCACCTTCATGAGCTACGTGCTCACCAACGTCGAAACCAACCTCGCCTCGGCTAATTTAGAACTGATGAAAGCCTACGCCGGGCTGGTCGCGGACACAGAACTTCGCGATGTCTTCCTAGGTAAAATCATCGCAGAGTTCGACCGCACTCGCTTGCTCTTAGCCGAACTGTTCGACGGTGAAATGAAGGATCGTCGCCCGCGCATGGCGAAAACGTTAGAAATCCGTGAAGCTCCCTTACGCGTGCTCCATTACCAACAAATCTCGCTGCTCCGCGAGTGGCGCGGCCATCTGACCGCTGGGCAAACCGAAGCCGCGGATGCGTTGTTGCCCAAGCTGCTGCTCTCCATCAACGCCATCGCATCCGGGCTACGGACGACAGGATGAGTTAAAATTTCATCCCCACCGACAGCAACAGACCGTGACTGCTGAAGCCGTAGGTGCCGTCGGCATTTTGGCCCACGAACTTAGCAGGCGTCGATCCGGGAGTGCTGCCGGTGACATCGCGATCCGGGCCGTAGCCGAGCTGATAGGCGAGATCAAATCGGTAGCATTTCCACTCCCGCCCCACGCCCAGCGTCAGGAAATGGCGGTCCAGATCCGCCACCGTCGGGCTGTAAAATTCTGACGAAACCGAGTTCTGGTTAAACAAGTAGCCCGCGCTGGCATACCAGCCGTCATCGAAATAGCGAGTCGCACCGACTTTATACATCCAACTGTCCTCGAAACTCAGATTCACCGGGATGTTCTGCAAAACGGGAAAAGGCGGGACCTCTTTCTGCCGGATCATCACCGTATCGAGAGCACTCCAGTTAGAGAAATCCGCATTTACCTCAATGTTCCACTTCGGAGTCGGACGATAGGAAAGCCCGAACACCGCCGTGTAGGGAAACTCGAATTCCGCCTCTGCGGGCACGGTGGTGCGCGAGATGACGGGCTGTTGCTCGACTTCGGTTTCGCCTTCGAATCCGAGAGTGACAGCACTCCGATAAGTCGCGCCGAACGACCATTGCTGGTTAATTTTCCACAACAGCCCGAGATTGTAGCCCACTGAGATATCGTCACCCTCGAAGCGAAATCCGTTCGTGAACGGAGTCTCGGTGCGAAGCAAACCTTGCTCTAGGCCGATGTCGCCATAGTCCACCATCACGCCACCTGCTAGTGAAAAGCCGGGAAAAATTTCAACTGCGACGACTGGATTTACCCGCAAATAAGTCAGCTCTCCCTCAATCGCCACCGAGCGGAACCCGGTATCCTGCGGCCACGTCACACTCGCTCCGTTAGGCGAATAAACGCCGACCCCCAGAGTGACCGGAACGCTTTGGAATCCATACGCATAGTAGAGCTGGGGAGCTACCGCGTCCTGATTCTCAATGCGATAGGTCTTTCCCACATTCGGCGCACCGGCTGGAGCTTGGAAAGTCGGCTCGAAATGCAATCCATACAATCCGCTGCGGATGTTTTGCCCGTCGAGCTGAGTGAGTCCGGCTGGGTTGTAATGAACGGCTGATGCATTGTCCGCCGTTGCCACGAATGCCTCACCTCTCGCTGCTGCAAAAGCATCCTGACTGACCAGCCGAAAACCATTACCCAGCACTGAGGACGGCAATCCAATAAGCATGGTTATTAAGGATTTCTTGATAATACTCATCAATTTATATCTTACTGTTATTGTTGAAAAATCCTCAAAATTCATGGGAAAACAGGACGATTTACGCCATTGACGGTATCCTTAATAATAAATTATTGCGAATCCTAAATTAAAATTGATAATTCAGCCACTACAGATAGTCAATTCAAGCCATAGTTTTAAAAATAGTGATGTGATGAATGCGTTTCGACTGATCCCCAGCCTAATAGCCGCCTTATTTTTAATATATTTCCCTGCATCCACGTCGGCTCAAATCAACGCGGTCTATGCCTTCGGAGATGGCGTTTGCACGACCACCGATAACGACAGCAACACGCCATCGCTTTATGCCGGGAAGCGTTTCTGCAATGGCCCGGTCTTCATTGAAGAACTCTGCGATTGGTTGTCTGTGCCCTATTTCGCGGGCCGCAACAATTCCTACTTTGGTCACGACAGCGCGGCCCTAAAAGACAACATTGATGCCTTCGTTCCGCCCGGCAATGTCGCGACTTCGCTGTTTGTGGTGTGGGTCGCGAATGCGGATTTCGTCGAGTTCACGCAAACAAATGTTCCGCCTTACGGCAGCTCTGATAACGCGGCGTGGACTAATTTCATCGAAGATTCTGTCCTCCGTCACAAACAGTCGTTGAACAAGCTCTACAATAAAGGCGTCCGCATCCTCGTGATGCCCAACGCGGTCGATATTTCGGCGACTCCTGGCTATCAACTTCCCGCTTCTGACAGCAACTACATCCGCCAACGCGCGCTCCAGTTTAACACATTGTTTAGATCGGAAATGCTCGCTCTGGCAGCCACCAAGCCGGGCCTCAGACTCTATCTGCCGAACACGTTCAACTTTTTCGAAGATGTCCTCGATGACCCAGCCGCATACGGACTCATCAACCCTCAAGTCGGAGGCCACAGCATCGACGCGATCACTCATCTCGGAAATCCCAGCCTCAATGGCCCGGGGGCAAACTATGTTTTCTGGGACTACGTGCATCCCACGGCCAAGTTCCAGAAGAAGCTGTCAAATCTCATCGAAGACATGATCGGGACTGCGCCTGCCATCGCTTCCCATCCGGCTTCGACAATCATTCAAAGCGGAACCAGCACCACTCTCAGCGTTGCTTCCTCTGGCACTTCACCATCCATCCAGTGGTATCAGGGCGCGGCGGGTGTGACTTCCAATCCCGTCTCTGGAGCGACGTCCACCTCTTTCACGACTCCAACTCTAACGTCCACGACGACTTACTGGGCGCGCGCCTCCAACGTGCTCGGGACTGCCGATTCCAACGCGGCCACCGTGACTGTCCAAGTTTCTCCCAGCATCACCTCCCAACCCGCCTCTGAGGTGATCGCCAGTGGCACGACGAAGACCTTCAACATCGCCGCATCCGGGACATCGCCAGCATTTCAGTGGTATGCCGGAAACTCTGGAGTGACCACGAACCCGATCCCCGGAGCGAACAGCAGCACCTTCACCACTCCGCCGATCAACTCCACATCCACCTACTGGGTCCGCGCCTCGAATCTCGTCGGCACAGCGGATTCCGTCACCGCCACCATCACCCCGGCCAGTCCATTCACGCTCTGGCAGAATAGCCAATTCACGGCGGGTGAACTCGCGAACGCCCTCATCAGTGGACCCAATGCCGACCCCGATGGTGACGGCCTCACCAACGACCAAGAGTATCTCTTCGGCCTGTTTCCGAAAGTTAGTAGCCCATCACCGTCGCCTGTGACCTCTCTATCAGGAAATCAAATCACGCTGACATTCACCGCCCGGCTGGCCAGCGGTCCCGGCTACTCCGGCCTCACCCGACGCTACACCCTTGCGTCCGCAGATGCACTCACTGGCACCACATGGACGCCGCTTCCCGGCTACACGAACATCGCTGGAAACAATCAAACTGTCACTTTCACCGCTCCCGCCACCGGGCCACGGAGTTTTTATCGCCTCGGCGTGAGCGTGGCCCCCTAACAGAATTGATTAGCCCTCAATTACGCAGCCAAAACACCTTCCCTTGATGAAAATTCTCGCCAATTTTCAGACGGCGTCCACAGACCGTCCGCCACAGGTCTGATACCAAATTGCTTAAGCCATGAGACTCAAAAGGCTGCCGGCAAGATGCCAGTTGTGTTCTAAGAATGATTCCATTCTCCAAGATAGGTGAATGTGACGAAATTTTCACTTATACCATCAGATCTTACCTATCTTGATCCATCTGTGCCCCACAAGCGTCCCGAACCAATCACCGAACAACAGCTTGCCGTTATCGCTGCGCAGGGTTTTGGCTGTGGCCGTTGCGGGTGTTGGTCTGGCCAGCGGGTGCGGTCTGGTGCTTTTCGTAGCCGAGGTGGGTGGTCAGTTCGCTTTCGAGCACGCGGTTAATGAGGCGCTTTTTAAGCTCGGTGAGCAGGCCGTCGGGGCCTAGCAGGTCGCCGGGCTGGCTGTAGCCTTTGAACAGTTCGTCGAGGAGTTCGTCTTTGATAGTGGTTTTCATGTGCGGTGTTTTTCGGTGAGTTGGGGCACCACCGGAAGGCGCTTACACAGAATTTCTTACACCCCCGATTCGATTTTAACCACGAATCGACACCAATGGACGCGAATTTAAAGAACCCCATTTCTCAGAATCAAGAATTTCACTCAAAAAACTCTTCATTCGCGTCCATTCGCGGTTGAAAAATCCCTAGCTTGATAGTCCTAATCAGACTGGCCACCGCCTTATGTCACCTTAATTTTGATATTTGGCCTCACACCTCGGGATAAAGTACCTCTCGCAGATAAAGCCCGTCCGCAGGCGCGCAGAGCGGAGATTTTCCTAATGGCAGCCCATCCGGCTGGTCGAGCAACGCAGCGAAATCGTCCAGCCGCATCCGCCCTTGCGCGACGTGGACAGCCCCGCCGGTGAGAAGACGCACCATCTTATAGAGAAAACCATCGCCCTTGTAGCTGATCTGATAGCCATCTTGCAGCGTCGTGAGTTCCACGGACTCGATGGTCCGGCACCAGTCGATCTCCGGCGTTTCGTTCCCGCGATAAGCCGCGAAAGCATGGAAATCATGACGACCAATGAACAACGCCAGCGCATCCCACAGCACATCCACATCGAGCTGACGCGGTAAATGCCACGCCAGTCCAGCCTTCAGCGGCGGCAAGATGGGATCGGTACAGAGATCGAATTGATAGATTTTTCCAATCGCCGAAAAGCGACTGTGAAAATCCGCCTTCACTTCCTCACACGCCATGATGCGGATCGTCGCGGGCAACTTACAATTCAACGCAGGCACCCAGTTGAATGGATTCATCGTGGTTTCTGGGGGCGCGTCGAAATGCGCGATTTGCCCCAGCGCATGGACACCCGTATCTGTCCTGCCCGAGCCGTGGAGCCGCATCGGCTGCTTCGCCACTTCCGATAGAGCTGCCTGGATGATGTCTTGGACGGTGTTTCCGCAAGCCTGAGATTGCCATCCATTGTAAGGCCGCCCGTCGTAGGCGATGGTGATTTTTAAACGCATTCTAAAATTTTATCTGATCCGCAACAACCGTTCTCCCGCCGCTTCCAAAGTCGCTGCATTTTTCGCGAAATGGAATCGGATGAGATGATTCACCGGCTCGCGAAAGAAGCTCGAACCCGCCACTCCTGCCACGCCGATTTCCCGGATCAGCCACTCCGAAGCCTCCGTGTCCGTCGCAAAGCCCAGCGAGGAAATATCCATCATCACGTAGTATGCGCCCTGTGGCTCAGTGAACGGCAAACCCGTTTGCCGCAGCAGCCCGAGAAACAAATCACGCTTCTCCGTGTAGAGTTTCGTTAGGCCCGCATAGTAGCTGTCTGGCAACTCCAGACCCGCGATAGCCGCTTCTTGCAACGGAGCCGCTGCTCCCACTGTCAGAAAGTCATGCACCTTCCGCGCCTGCTCGATGACCCGTGGCGCGGCTTGGACGTATCCCAATCTCCAACCCGTGATCGAGTAAGTCTTCGAGAGCGAATTACAAGTGATCGTCCGCTCAAACGCACCCGGCAACGCCGCAAAATACACATGCTCATGCGGCGCGAAAACAATGTGCTCATACGGCTCATCCGTAATCACAAACGCATCGTGCTGCTCGGCCAATCGAAGAATTTCTAACAGCTCCTCTCGCGTAAAAACCTTCCCCGTCGGGTTCGATGGATTACAAACCACGATCGCTTTCGGCTTTTGTGCGAATGCCCGCGCAAGCTCTTCGGAATCAAATCCAAAGCCCGGCGGTCGCAGCGGCACATAGATCGGCTCCGCCCCGGACAAGATCGCGTCTGCCGCGTAGTTTTCATAAAAGGGCGAAAAAATGACCACTTTATCCCCCGGATTACACGCCGTCATCATTGCCACCATCATCGCCTCCGTGCTACCACACGTGACGACGAGATTGCGATCCGGGTCGATGGGCAGCCCCGTGAATCGGCGAATTTTCGCCGCCAGTGCCTCACGGAAACGCGGTGCTCCCCAAGTAACCGCATACTGATGGTGCGGCCCGCGAGTGGCACGCTCCAGCGCGGCTAACAACTCCTCCGGCGGATCGAAGTCTGGAAAACCTTGCGCCAGATTGATCGCTCCATGCTGGTTAGCCAGTCGCGTGGTGCCACGGATCACGGACTCGGTAAAAACAGATAGACGGCTCGCAGTTTCAGGCATGGTGAATCAAGGTGCTCCGCAAAGCATGAGCCGTCATTTCGAAAATGTCTATGCCCCGCGTCTCAGGGGCGGTAGTAGCCACCGCCGCCACGATAATACCTCGGTGGCGCATAGTAACGGCCACCACCGTGATAGTGATGGTGATTGTTGTTATTATTTCCCGCCGCGTATCCGAGCAGTCCCGCTGCGGCTACGCCCGCCACTGCTAGACCGGGATCGACGGATTGCACCGGGTTCCCGTTTGCATCGTAAGTCGTCATGCAACTCACCGATGTGCCTGCACTAACCAACACCGCCAACATGACGGGAAACCGAAAAAAGTGATTCATTTTCATTGCTCGAACAACGGCCAAACTGGCCCAGAGATCAAACCTTCTTTTTACAAAACTGCTGCGGAGTATCGTTTGAAATTTCATGCCGCCTAATGACGCCTTCCCGTCGAAGATATTCGAGTGGATTTCAAAAAACTTCACTCAGCTCTTCGAAAAATCGCGAGATGCCTGTCCACGGATTTTCCCGGCTCTTCTGGCAAAGGACGTGAAGATAAGTGGCGAACATCCCACAAAATTTCCGCGCCCCGTGTTTTCAAAGCAGCTTTCAGCAAATCATGCTCATGATCGAAATATGACGTGCAGACCATTACGCCGCACGGAGTCAGCATCGCCAACGCGCGACCTAACAATTTATCCCAACTCGCAGGATCGTTCCAATAATTCTGATGCCGGATGAAAATCAAATCTGCCGCAGGTAACTGTTTCATCGCGTGAATTACAGATGCGTCGCCGCAGCGAAACTCGATCACGCCGCCCGGCAGTGACCAACGACTCCTCGCCTCCGTGATCGTGTCTGCCCGTAGATCGATGCCGAAATAGAAACCAATCTCTGCGGGCGAAAGCGCGGCCGCAATCGCTCCAGTCTCATCCGCACGACCACACGCGAGATTCAAAACGGCCAACTTCCCGCTGCGGTGAAAACGAATCCCTGCAAGCGCATCACCTAGCAGAAATCTCAACCGCGCAATATCGCCAGCAGTATGCGGATGCCTGAATGGTAGTCGCTGGATCACGGCTGAGACTTAGATTTCTTCTTCGGACGACGCAATTTCTCAGTGATCGCCAGAATGGCCGGATGAGTGAATCGCCGCTCCGTCGTGATCGCATAAAACTGCGTTTCCACATCCTTCGTCCGTCCGATGGCGACGAATCCATATCTCTCAATCGCCTCCGACAACACCAGGGTTGGCACCGCGATGAATCCATGCCCGCTCGTCGCCACGATTTTCGTCAGAGCTGCATCTTCAAATTCCGCCACCACTCGCGGCTGCACCCCCACCCGCCGAAACCACTTCTCAAGATCCCGTCTCAAGCTGCAATTCTGCGTCGGTAAGAACGCCGCAGTGCCATCCAGATTACGAGGAAACCGTCCTTTCAGCGACCGCACCAGACTCGGCATCGCGCAAAACGTAATTTCTGAAGTCGCTAACAAATGATTAAAAACCCTGCCTGAAATTCCGGGCGAAGCTGGCTCGTCAGACAACACCAGATCGATCCGGTGCGTGTTTAATTGAGAAATTAAATCCGGCAATTTTCCCTCATGGCATGTGAGCTGCACCGGCGGCGTGTGCTCTAACACCGGGCGTAAAATATCATGGCTCATCAGCTTCGGGAACGAATCCACAATCCCCGCGTGCAAACGCAAGCCGCGAACACCCGGAGCCTGCTTCGTGGACCGCAGAATCTCACTTCCGATCGTGAAAATTTCCTCCGCATAGCCAAAGATCATTTGCCCAAACTCCGTCAACACCAGCGAGCGACCACTCTGCCGGAAGAGAGCTTCACCCAGACTCGTTTCTAGCAGCTTAATCTGCGTACACATCGATGGCTGTGAAATCTTCAGTTTCTCCGATGCACGCCGCAAACTGCCTTCAGTCGCCACCGTCCAGAAGTAGCGCAGATGGTGGTAATTCAGGAATCCAGTATCCAACGTCGTTTCCATTTTCTGGAACGTTTAATGTGAGTTTTCGTATTATGCAAATCTTCATTCATCCGCCAGTGTCAGCCCCGTCATCTCCTTCTCACCATGAAACTAACACTCAGCCACCGCAACCACGCTCCGTCCAAGTCGATTGTCGAAATGATCGAAACCGAGCTGAAATCTCTGCTTCCCACTCTCCAGATCGACGAAGCCCGAGTCCGCCTAGAACGCAGCCTCACGGCCAGCCCAGCTTTCAGTGCCTCATTCCACCTCGTCACTCCCGGGCCAGATGTCGTCGTGAGTTCTTCAGACCACACACTCCGCGCTGCCATCCTCAAAGCCTTCGCGAAAATCTCCGACAAGCTCGGGCACCGCAAAGCCAAGCGTTTACACCGTCGCGAGCCAGCACCAGCGATTGAGCTAGCTCGCCGCCGCCCATCGGGCAACCAACACCATTGATCCGCTCTCTTTCAAAAAAGAAAAACACGCACCGACCACTCCCTGACTCAACATGACGCTCCTCACACTCCTCGCCACCACCGCAGATCCCGCCAGCATGAAAATGTGGGCATACCTTGGCTTCATCGGGCTGGTGATGATACTCCTCGCACTCGATCTCGGCGTTTTCCATCGTGAAGCCCACGAGGTCAGCATGAAGGAATCCATCACGTGGTCCTGCATCTGGCTCGCTTGCGGAGTATCATTCACCGCCTTCATTTTCTACGCCTACCAACACCACTGGCTGGGCTTGGGACTGGAAACGCCGATTTACCAAGGTGGTGCTATCGTGCTGGGAGAAGTCACCGGAGCTACTGCGGCCATCCAATATCTGACCGGATACGTCGTCGAGAAATCCCTCGCGATGGATAACATCTTCGTCATCGCGATGATCTTCGGCTACTTTGCGATCCCCAATAAATACCAACACCGCGTGCTTTTCTGGGGCATCATCGGCGCACTTATCATGCGCGGTGGCATGATCTTCCTCGGTGGCGAGCTCATCATGCGCTACACATGGATCCTCATCTTCTTCGGCTTTTTCCTGATCTTCACAGCCGTAAAAATGGCACTCATCACCAGTCACAGCGATCCAGGAAACAACCCGGTCGTGAGACTCACCAAGCGCTTTTTCCGCACCGTAGATTTCTATGACGGTCAGAAATTTTTTACCCGCCGCACTGTCGCTCCGACTTACATCAAAGATCCAAAAACCGGCAAGGACGTCTATACTCCAGCCGATCCAAGCACTCTATCTACTCGCTGGGCCATCACTCCGCTGTTCCTCGCGCTCATCATGGTGGAAATCACCGACCTCGTCTTTGCCGTCGATTCCATTCCCGCCATCTTCGCCATCACGCCCGATCCATTCATCGTCTTCACCAGTAACATCTTCGCGATCCTCGGACTGCGGGCCCTCTATTTCTGTCTAGCAGCACTGATCGCGAAATTCCGTTTCCTTAAGCCTGCGCTCATCCTGATTCTCGCCTTCATCGGTGTGAAACTTCTGTTGCTCGCTGGCCCACCGTATTTCAACGACTTCGGCTTCACCGCGAATGAAGTAAAGAGCATCAAGATCGATCCGTTTATCTCACTCATCATCGTCCTCGGCACCCTCACCGCTGCCACCGTGATGTCCGTCCTGATTCCCAACAAAGAAGACAAAAACCCGGCATAAACACCGCACTTTCTCCACCATGAATCCGATCACCACTCACGATGCCTTGCTGGCCATCTGCCTCCACGCAGCCTACTCGAATGGCGAACAATCTGATGCCGAGCGTGAAGAAATCATGGGCTACGCAGAAGAAATGGACGCGGACAATCTAGCCGCCATTTCGCGAAGAATCTTGATGGGGAAGTTCACCATTGAGCAAGCATGTGAAGGTCTTGGCACGAACCAAGACCGGATGCTGGCCTACGAAATGGCGCGGGCGATTTGCGAGATCGGCGGCCCGATTTCCGATGAGGAAAAAGAATTTCTCAGCGCACTACGCAGCAACCTAGCTCTCTCACAGAACGAATCTAGCAGCGTGGACGAGGAGATGAATTTCGCCGCCCTCGCGCCGCTTGGAGTCACGCTGCCAGATGAGGTGACGCCCGACAGCAGCGGCATGATTCTCAAATACTCCATCTTGAACGGTGCTCTCGAACTTCTACCCCAATCCCTTGCAACGATGGTCATCATTCCCATGCAAATGAAAATGGTCTATCGAATCGGGAAAGCACACGGAGTAGAGCTGGATCGTTCCAACATCAAAGATTTCCTCGCCACTGCCGGCATCGGCCTCGGCTCCCAAATGGTCGAAGGCTTCGCTCGCAAGTTAGTTGGAAAATTCGGCCGCAAACTCGGCGGGAAAACCGTGGGAAAAGTTGCAGATCAAGCCGCAGGTTCGGCGATGTCGTTCACCTCGACTTACGCCATCGGCCACATGGCCCAGAGCTACTACGCAGGTGGTCGCACACTCACAGGCCCGGATTTAAAAAAACTCGTCGGCCCGCTGAAAGATCAAGCCCGCGAACTCCACACCCGATACCTGCCCGAAATCCAAGAACGCGCAAAAACGCTCGATTCCGCCGCGATTCTCTCGCTCGTTAGGGGAAAAACTCCGATCTAATAGTGATCGCTGCGTTCAACCATTTACCAGATGTCGCGAGGCGGATCGTCGCCAGCGCCTGGTTCCAGTGTTCCATCATCGCCACGATCTTATTCGCCGGAGTCTTGGCCGGGATCGAGACCGACCCAGCCACGGTCGCGGCACATCACACGCTACTTGGAACGCTGGATACCGTCGTTCTAGGGGTCTTCATCATCGAGGTGGTTCTCAAACTAACAGCGCAGTGCCCGCAGCCGTGGAATTATTTCCGCGACGGCTGGAACGTCTTCGATTTCGTGGTCGTCGTGCTCTGCCTGCTACCGATGGAATCTCAATACGCTGTCGTTCTTCGTCTCGGTCGCACACTGCGACTGCTGCGCCTCGTCTCGGCGTTGCCGAAATTACAACTACTCGTCGGAGCCTTGATTAAGAGCTTCAGCTCCATGGGCTACGTCGGAATCTTATTGGGTTTAATGTTCTATATTTACGCCATCACCGGGGTTCACCTCTTCGGGCGTCAGGATCCCGAGCATTTTGGAAATTTATCTAGCGCGTTTTTCACTCTGTTCCAGACCATCACACTGGATGACTGGAAATTCCTCTTCACCAGTGCTGCCCATGGTTCATCGACCGTTGCGGCCGCACTTTACTTCGTCAGCTTCATCCTGCTCGGAACGATGATTATGCTCAACTTGTTCATCGGCATCATCATGAACAGCATGTCCGAGATGCACATCGAACTCGACGAACTGAAACAAAACGCTCTCGAAAAGACAGAAAAAGGCGATGTTCTTACCAACCTCTCCTCCATCGACGAACAACTGGCCACGCTGAAATCTCAGCTCACCACCCTCCGCTCCCAACTCACCAAAGACACCTGATAGAAATGGATTTACTCGAGGCCATCCGCGCCAACCTACTCACACCCGCCGTTCTCTTTTTCGTCCTCGGCCTCATCGCCGCCATCGTCAAGAGTGACCTCAAGTTTCCCGAGCAACTCTACGTCACGCTCACCATCTATCTGCTCGTCGCCATCGGCTTCAAAGGCGGTGTCGCCATTGCCGAGGCGGGCTTTGCGAAAATTTGGCTACCTTCACTTGCCGCAGTCGTCCTTGGTGCGCTCATCCCACTTTGGACTTACCCCATCCTTCGCGGCGTGGGAAAACTTCCCGCCGTGGATGCCGCAGCCATCTGCGCACACTATGGTTCCGTCAGTGCCGTCACCTTCATCGCGGCGACGAACTACTTGAAATCCATCAATATCCCCTACGAGAGTTACGCCACCGCCTTCCTCGCCGTGATGGAAGCCCCGGCAATTCTCGTCGGCGTGGTGCTCGGGAAGCTAGCAGCTAAAGACGACAATGGCAGCTCACTCAAAGAAGCGATCCATGAAACGATGTTCGGTCGAAGCATCTTTTTGCTGCTAGGCGCTTTGGTCATTGGAACTCTCTGTGGCGAAATCGGCATGAAAAAAGTCGAGCCACTCTTCGTCGCTCCCTTCCAAGGCGTGCTCGCATTATTTCTGCTAGAAATGGGTGTCGTTGCTGGCAAGCGGATGTCAGATCTCAGGAAAGCAGGCGTTTTCCTCATCGCATTCGGAATCATCGTCCCACTGGTGAACGGCGCGGCAGGCGTCCTCGTCGGGAAACTTTGCGGACTCGAACTCGGCGGCGCAACGCTCTTCGGTGTCCTCGCCGCCAGTGCTTCCTACATCGCCGCGCCCGCTGCGATTCGAATTTCCCTGCCAGAAGCCAACCCGACGCTTTACCTAACATCCTCACTCGCCATCACTTTCCCCTTCAACATCACCCTCGGCGTCCCCATCTACCTCGCGATGGCCCGGATGCTTTATCGCTGATCCACTCAGTTTTTCACCAAGGTCATCACGCACTCGAGGTGGCGGGTGTGTCACACATGACGCAAGGTGTTTGATGCAAGATGGAAATCAGTAGACACAAGAAACAAGCGACTCAGGAAATCCCTTTTGCAAGTCCCTCATGCTCCATAGTGCTCTTCCTGCTGCACTCGCCCTGCCTTTGAATTTCCTAGCACCGTCTTTCCGTTTCGCGCCAAACCTTTCACGAGCCGCTACAAATGCCTCATTTACAAACTCCCGACTGCCAATCACTGCGCCGTCCGTGAAATAGCGAATCCGGCATCTCAGCATCGCTGCCATGTTCAAGTCCGGCAGCACGGTCTCGTTGTCTGCGTTAGTTAGTAATTCAGCATGGTTCTTCGTGGCTAATGCCCGCGTTTTCACCTGTGACCGCCCGCTTTTCTGTTGCAGGGCCACCGATACAACCGCGAGACTGCCTGGCATTTCTCCGCATCAAAGCCACTCCCTGATCGCAGAAATACGCCCTCACCAAGCCCTCTCGCGCTTTCTTACCGTTACCTTTTTTCCCACCGCCGAAGTAAAGGGACAGTCCTTTAATCAGAGTCTTTTCTTGCCATCTACCTTTGGTGCCGATAGTTCTCGCTGCATGAGAAGAGCACGTTGGTTAGCTGAGTGGCGGAAATCCATGGGGAAACCCATCTTTTACCACGTCATTTCGAGAGTGGTGGATCGTCGCTTCGTGCTTGGGACTGCCGAAAAGGAGAAGTT
>JANOQR010000125.1:0-7176 GCA_031414935.1 Luteolibacter sp. | reverse complement strand
CCACCGCCTTCGCAAGGAATGCCCGGATAAAAATCTCATCGCCGGCCCCACCGACCGCTGCGCCTGTGCCGATTGCCGCTACATGAAAATGAACACGCTGCAAAAACTCCGCGACTGCCTCGACACCCTCCAGCCCCGCGTTGAAATGGAAGAATCCCTCCGCGCCCGCGCCGAGATGCCGTTGCTGAGGATGCTGGAGCAGTCGAAGTGAGGAGCAGGCAGATTTCCCGATGAGAAATCACCATGGGAATTGAGACATTCTCCGTCATTTTCCTTCGCTGAAATAATCGGCGGCGTCTTGGAAATTGATGCGTTTCAGATGCGGCATCTGCCGGAGGATATGCCGAGAGTTGGGAAATCGTTTCATGTCGAAATCCAAATTTTCGATCAACATGTCCCGCAGCGGAGCGAGATCGCTCACACCACTATGCCTGATATTGAGACCCTTCAGAGGCAGCTTCTTCAGAGGAGAGAGATCCACGACTTGGGGACATTCCAATGTCAGATGCTCCAGTTTGGCATCACTCAAGGGCGAGAGATCTTTCAATCGGTCGCATTCGAGCCACAAGAATTTTAAAGGCATCCCCCGCAAAGGCGAAAGATCTGTCAGCTCCGAACTTTCCAAGGTTAGATCCTCGATCCGCAACCCGGCCAAGGGAGTCAGATCCGCGACTTTGCTATCGCTGATGGTCAGAGACAGGAGCGGCAAATCCTTGAGCTTCTCAAGCTGGATCGTGTCTTTTCCCGAGAGGCTCAGAGACAGCTTTCCGACCTCGTAGATCTCGAAACTCATGAACTCAATACCCGCATCGCGAAGCTGATCGCGCACCGGTTGATCGGCGTCGTATTTCCTCCAGAATTCCGCAACAGGCTCTTGGTTGATTTCTTTCAACGAAGGCATCTTGCGAATCACTTCGATCCCTCGTTTGATTCCGTTAGCCTCAAGGTGGAGCGTCTCCAATTCCATTCCCTCAAGCGGAGCTAAATCTCGGATCGCAAATAACTCTTTAAGGTTCAGACGTTTGATCGGCATGCCTTTCAACGGCGCGATGTCAGATACATTGCCGCAGCCCCACAGCGATAAATCGGTGAGCGGCATTCCGATCAGCGGTGACAAGTCCGACACCTCCGCGAAAGCGAGCATCAACTCCCTGAGTTTGCTTCCTTTCAGGGGCGACAGATCCCTGACGGGCATTTTCCAGAAAATGGCGGTGCCAAGCTGAACTCCAGCCAGCGGCGAAATATCCACAACGGATTTTGAAGCCATAAGATCCATAGTGCCCGACCCATCGATGGAAAACGTGCCGTCATCATTGGAAGACACCGCAAAGAAACCACCCGAAGCAAGCGCCTGCGGATTACGCCGCTCCAACACGTTCTTGATGGCGACTTCGCGGGGATTTCGTTGATTGCCGTCTTCCAGTTCCGCCGCACTAACAACAGGCGCGACCATGCTCAAAATACCACAGCAGAATATTGAAAAAGAACACGCGTTCATGTCGGACAGTCGAATGCTTTCGACCACTCTTTGATAGGACAAGTGAGTTCTGGAAACCATCCGAAATATCACCTTTCCCCTCGCAGGGATGAACGCCTAAGATTTTTCCATGCCTGAATCTTTACGTGCCGCCATCCGCGACGTAGCCGATTTCCCCAAACCGGGAATCGTCTTCAAAGACATCACCCCCGTTCTCGCCGACGGAAAACTTTTCCAAACCTCCATTTCGCTGCTTTGTGAAACGGCAGGCGGAACGAAGATCGACAAGGTCGTCGGCATCGATGCGCGCGGTTTCATCTTCGCCGCCGCCGTCGCCGACCGCCTCGGTGCGGGCTTCGTCCCGGTGCGGAAAAAAGGCAAACTGCCGTGGAAAACCCGCCAAACCGCCTACTCGTTGGAATACGGCGAATCCATCGTCGAGCTGCACGAAGACGCCATCACAACCGGTGAGTCCATCCTCGTCGTTGATGACTTGCTCGCCACCGGCGGCACCGCTGCCGCTGCGGTGAAGCTCCTCGACGAACTCGGAGCCAACATCGTCGCGATTTCTGTCCTCATCGAGTTAGAATTCCTAGCAGGCCGCCAAAAGCTCGTCCCTCACCCCGTCCACGCAATCCTCAGTTACTAAACTCCATCTCAGCATTTACCCCACCAACCTCATGTCCTGGCAGTCCTACAACCAATCGCTCCTCCGCTATCCACAATTCGGCTTTTCCCTCGATCTCTCGCTGATGGACATCGCGCCATCCGAGGTCACCGCCTTGCAACCTAAGATCACCAAGGCTTTCGCCGACATGGAGGCCGTCGAAGCCGGGAAAATCATGAATCCCGACGAAGGCCGGATGGTCGGCCACTACTGGCTGAGAAATGCCAGCCTCGCGCCGACCGATGAACTGCGCCGTGCCATCACTGAGCCACTCAGCGCTCTCAAGAATTTCGCGGAGAAAATCCACACTGGCAGCATCACTGCGCCGAGTGGGGGGAAATTCGAGCAACTCCTGCTCATCGGCATCGGCGGCTCTGCGCTCGGGCCGCAACTCGTCACCGAAGCCATCGGCCAAAACGCGAAATTGCCGCTCCATTTCTTCGACAACACTGATCCCGCCGGGATGGATGCGGTGCTGGCCGGACTCAACAAAGTCGGACTCGACCGCACGCTCGTCCTCGTCATTTCCAAATCCGGCGGCACGGCGGAAACTCGCAATGGAATGCTAGAAGCCAAGGCTGCTTACGATGCTGCCGGGCTAAATTTCGGCCAACACACCATCGCCGTCACCGGAACTGGCTCGAAGCTCGATCAATTCGCCACTGAGAACCATTTCATCACGACCTTTCCGATGGAAGATTGGGTCGGCGGGCGGACTTCGGTGTTATCTACCGTCGGCCTCGTCCCCGCCGCGTTACAGGGACTCGATATCGACTCAATGCTCGAAGGTGCCGCCGCCATGGACGCAGAAACCCGCAAGCAAGACGCTGCCAGTAACGCCGCCATGCAGCTCGCCATCGCTTGGTTCAGCGCGACGAACGGCAAGGGCGAAAAAGACATGGTCGTCCTGCCCTATAAAGACTCGCTCGTGCTGTTTTCAAAATATCTCCAGCAGCTCGTCATGGAGTCGTTAGGAAAACACCTCGACCTCGACGGCAAGGTCGTCAACCAAGGCATCGCCGTCTATGGCAACAAAGGCTCCACCGATCAACACGCCTACATCCAACAACTCCGCGATGGAGTGAACAACTTCTTCGCCACTTTCATCGAGGTCAGAAAAGGCCGCAGCGGTCACAACATCGAAGTCGATCCCGGAAACACCACTGCCGATTACCTCCAAGGTTTCCTGCGCGGCACCCGCAAGGCACTGGCCGAGTCAGGCCGCAAGTCGCTCACTATTTCCATCCCGGAGGTCACGCCGTTCCAGCTAGGACTGTTGATCGCTCTCTTCGAGCGCGCCGTTTCCTTTTACGCCACTCTCATCAACGTGAACGCCTACCACCAGCCCGGCGTCGAGGCTGGGAAAAAGGCGGCAGGTGCGTTTCTCGATACCCTCAGCCAAGTCCGCCGCCAGCTCACTGCCACCGCGAAAACGGCTGACTCCATCGCCAGCGAGATCGGTGCCGATCCCGAGGATGTCTATCACTGCCTGACCCATCTCGCCGCCAACGGCGAAGTGCAGGTTACGTTAGGAGCGACGGCGGCGGAGGATAGCTTTCAGGTTTGAAGAAAATCCTCTGATACTTCAGGCTTTTCCATCAGACGGAAAAGCCAACCGCTCGTAAATTTCGGCCAGCGACAAAGACGTCTCGATCTCGGGGAGCGAAATCGTGGCATCGAGACCAGTATGATTTTCTATGACAAATCCGCCTTCCTCTCGACGCCGATATAGGGTGACGGAAGGTGCGTCAGGCTCAACGAAGAGCAGGATTTTCAGCGAAGGAATCGACAAATAGGCATCACGCTTTTCTCCAAGATCAGCACGGCGAGTCGAGTCACTAAGAACCTCGACAATGACGACCGGTTGGTTTTGAAAATGATCCGTGTCCGAGTTTGACTGACAAACGACCATCGCGTCTGGGTAGTAGAAACGGATATGATCGGTAAACTCGATACGCACCTTGGTGTCACTGTTAAAGGGCTGGCAGGGTTTTCCGCGAAGTTTGCCAAACAGTAGCCCAAAACAATTTCCCGCGATTTGATTATGTCGGACCGTCGCGCCCGCCATGGCGTGAACGCTGCCGCCGAGGTATTCGTGCTTCGTGTCGCTGTTTGCCTCGCCTGCCAAATAATCCTGCACGGTCACGAAATCCGGCTGTTTGACTGCGTTCATGGCGTGACGGTAGCAGGGTGAATCATCGCTGGCAACTATCGGACGGCTGGGTAGCGGCACGATAAAAACTGAAACGCCAGTCCACATTTTTACTCCCGTGCGCGAGCGACTCTCATTTCCCTAAACCGCCCACCCAGCGCTGCATCCAATTTCGCGCCAAGTCTAACGGAGCACTTACGTGGCCTTGGATCGTGACACCCAGCCGATTTTGAAACGTCACGCATCCCGCTCCCAACAACTGCCCTTGGACCACCGGCGGGCAGAAAAGCCATGCGTCGCGAGTTGCTAACTTTTTTTCCGCATCCCATGCTCCGAGGTTTGAAAACGCCCCGATATTTCCCGCAGGCTTGGAGCGATCTTTCCGCAAAAGCGCCACCTTGGTTTGAGGGTTCATGAACCTCCCAAGCCCGAGCAAAAGATGGTTCGCCCGGTGCTCGCCTCGCTCAAGACGTTGCCGAATTTGTCGCTGGATCGTCGCCGCCGTGTCGCTCATTTCGATCTGCACCTCCACGCTGCTCACATGATTTTCCGTATCATCGGCGTGATTGAAATCGCCGCGCAGATTGACGGGAACCATCCACGGAATCCTCGCATCCGCTTTGGAAACTTCAGGTCGGACGGCGGCGTCCAAGTGCTTGAGCAAACAACTATTCACCGTGACTCCATCGCGTCTGCACCTTTCGCGAATGCTCAGGGTTTCCGCTTCGGAAAATAGGTGCCACGCCACCGACTCGGATAGCCCAGCTCGGAATGCTTCGGGCCGTTTCCAATCGCCACGCACCGCGCATTTCCGCGCCTCACGACTCGCCCGCCAAAGCCTCCACAGCGGGCCGATCACTCCACGGCACGGGTGATTCGTCTGCGGTAACGCGCCAATTTCCAGTCCACGCTCCCGCAAGAGCCGCGCAAATCCACCGATCCCATCACAATCGCAGTGCGACACGAATGACCATTCCACGGCGTCTGCTCCATCAGGAATCCGTCCGTAGCGGATGCCCATGAAATCTCCCAACGCCTCAGATGCCTGAAACCATTGGGATGCGATGCTTTTTCTGGAGTGGATCAATGGTTTTAGCCCAACGAGAAAACCGTGTGCTCCTCACTTCAAGGAAACCGTGACTTCCTTCTGGATCTCCACTTTCACGCCCTTGAGGTTCTTCATCGCCTCCATGGCGGCGGCGGGGTCTTTCTGGTCCACTTGGCTGAGTTTCTTGAAGGTGTCTGGGTTTTCCATCAGCTTACCCATGTCCATCTCGAAGAGGGTGATGGTGTCGCCGTCTTTATTAGAAGCATTGGTTTCGGCGATGCCAGAATCGCAGACGATTTTAAGGCTCATCTTCATGTCGCCCATCATTTGTTTCATCATCGCCTGGGCCTCGGGGCTGTCCATGTCTGGCTTGCCGAAGCCTTCGGCGGCAGGTGCCTCCACAGCGGCGGGTTTTTCAGGCTCCGGCATCTTGATGGTTAGTTTTCCATCGGCGAAAGTGAAAATAACTGGCTCCTGCTTCTTCACAGCGGGTGCCGGAGCATCGGCCATGGGACCGATCTTGGACATGCTCTGCATACCGTCGCCGGTGGAAACTTTGAGCTTGTTGATGTCCTTGAACGCGTAGGTGACGCGGGCTCCCTTCGCCCCGTTTTTATCAAGTGACTCGGATTTCACGTAGGTGACGCCCTCACCGAGTTCGGCGGCGCGTTTCTTCGCCTTGTCTTCGGAAAACATCTGCTGGAGGGGATTTTCCTTGGGCTTATCCGCGCCACCGCCGCCGAAGCCCGCAGCCATTTGATCGAACATGGCGAGCATCTGCGCTCCTAAAATGGTTTCATCGACGAGGGTGCCGCTGCCATCCTTGTTGAGGTGGATGGTAGTTTCGTTTTGCAAGCATCCGGGGAGGGCCAGCGCGATCAGTGCCGAGGTGGCAGCTAGGAGGAGTTTTTTCATGGTGATTATCGCTTTTTTAGCGTGCGCCCACGATGGAGTGCCGCAACAGGTGAGGCAAGGCCGAGATTCCACCTAACCAAAAAACTCCATCTGCTCGATTTCCTTCGGGTCGGAAAATCGAACGCCGACTCCTAGCAAGCGGACGGCACGGTTGTTGCCGCGTTTCCAGGCTTCCGTCAGCAGTTCCTCGAAGACAGCAGGATCAATGACGTGGCCCGCACGCTCTGCGGTGGTGCGGTCGAAGTCGGAAAACTTCATTTTCACCACCAGCGATCGGATGACGCGGTCGGCATGGGATTTCGCAAGATCTTCGCGCAAGCCATCGATCATCCCGCGCATCGGCGGGATCAGCGCGGGCAGGACTTCGATGTTTTCGGAAAACGTGGTTTCGCTGCTGACCGACTTGCGCGTGCGGTCAGCGGAGACGAGGCGCTCGTCGATGCCACGGCAGAGTTGCCAAAGCTCGATGCCCCATTTTCCGAAGCGGCGGGCAAGTTCGATCTGATCGAAAGCCTGGAGGTCCGCGCAAGATTCGATGCCGAGAGCACTGAGCTTTTCCCGCATTTTTTTCCCCACGCCCCAGATGCGTCCGACGGGCAGCGCAGCCATGAATGCAGGGATTTCGTCCTCAGCGACGTATTTCTGGCCGTTCGGTTTGTGCCAATCAGACGCGATCTTGGCGATGAGCTTATTGGAGGAAATTCCAGCCGACGCGGTGAGCCGAGTTTCCTCGAAAATCTGGGCCCGGATCTCGCGGGCGATGACTTCGCCGCTGCTCTGGAGGTGCGAAACATCGAGGTAGGCTTCGTCGAGCGAGAGTGGTTCGATGAGATCGGTGAAACGGCCGAAGATGGCGCGGATGCGGGAGCTTTCGCCGCGATAGACCTCGAAGCGCACGGGCACGAGCTTGAGCTGTG
>JANOQR010000124.1:0-31609 GCA_031414935.1 Luteolibacter sp. | reverse complement strand
TCATCGCCACGGAATTTCACGCCGAGTGGTTGGAAAAGTCCGCTGGCGATTCTGCGCCATGTGAGAGTGGCGGGAGCTTTTTCGGCGACGCCATCCACGCGCCAGATATCGCCGTTCCACATCGCGACCACGGCGGATTTCCCGTCGGGTGTGAAATCGAAGCCACCAGGACGCATCCAGCTTTGCCACGGGTTGTCGTGAGGCAGTGGGAAGTCGTCGGTGATGAATGGGCCATCTTCTTTTCCTGCGACGGAGGTGGTGGTGGCGGTTTGCGATTCGCGTGAGGGTCCGCCGAGTGTTAGGGGAGTTAAGTCGGGTGGTGGTGGTAAGGTTTTTACTAACGCGGCGAGTGATGCCGAGTCGGCGCGCGAGATGCAGAGACGTGACTTCGCTCCACCGGGCAACGTGGCCATCCAAAACCCGCCATCTTTGCTCAAGCTGCCATCGCCAGTTAAAACTACATTCACCGTCTCCGGTGCGACGCGTAATTTTAGCGGCGTCTTTGCTGCTGCCACGTTGAGAGTGCGGGTGAAAACGGGTGTCGCTCCGTTCTCGAGCCAAGCGGGAGTTTCTAGCACTTTCGTGCCGTAGATGCTGGCGGCGAGGATGACTTGCTTCCCGTGGACGAACATCCCTTGGAACTTCAACTGAGGATGTGGGCCGTATTTTTTGCCATCCTTCATCGGCGTGCGCTGGTCTGCGAAATCATCGACTGCCCAGCCCGGCCCGGTGGGATTGAGGAAATGTTGCTCGCCTGTTAGTTTGGTGTGCGAGCCGTGGCTACCATCGAAAGCGATGCCGCGCCAGTCCACGAAGTCGCCCGTAGTCGCGGTGGCCATACGCATCGTGTCGTGGTCATAGATCATCCATGCGCGGCCTTTGCTGACGCCGCCTGGGCCGTCGTCGAGACGGATGGCGATGCCTTTTTGTGCGATGTTGTCGGGCGCGATTTGATAGGTCCAAAACAGGGCCGGCCCGAGATCCATGCGCTTGTAGGGCGGGACGGAGTTGTCTTCTTTTTCCGCTTCCCCTTGAGTGAGAGCCTTGGGCAACGTGGCGAGGTAATCGGGTGTGATCGCGGTGTATTGCGCGGGTTTGTGAGGCTTTAGGAAAGTCTCGCGAATGGATTGAATGACGGCGTATTTCTGCCGAGTCGTATATTGCGGCTGCGGCATCATTTGGTTGTAACCCTTGGTTAGAGTCTCATACATCGAGTAAGGATCTGCGCCGTTTTTAAACTCGCCTTCACCGAAACGCAGGGCCGTGGGCAGCGAGCCGGGTTGTTCCATCGTGCCATGGCAGACGACGCAGAGGGCTTTGTAAATTTCCGCGCCTTCGCGGAGAGATTTTGCGTTCCACTTGCTGACGATGGTGGAGTGATCGCTGAGTTCTAACGCTTGGACCCAGGCTTCTTTTACGTTCGCGCCTTCGATGATGGCCTTGCCGCCACCGCTCGCAGGAACGTGGGTGAAATCTGGCGTGTTCGCTCCCGCTCCATCGGCTTTAAAGAGCTGCGCGATCTCTGCATCCGGCAGTGCTCGCGACCAGACGCGGACGTTAGAAATTTTTCCTAAAGCGAAATCACGCGCGAAGTCTGGGGCAGCGCGTCCGACTTTGAAAACATGTTGGGCCACGTCTGGCTTGGTGAAATTTGCCTTCTCTGCGACTTGCTTGCCATCAAGCCACAAGTGCGCGGTGCCGTTGCGAACCGTTAGTGCGGCGGTATGTGGCTGACCGTCGTTTAGGTCTGCGCCGCCGCTCATTTCTCCGAGCCAGGCGATGTCATAGACTAGCTTTCCTCCGCGAATGAATAAGGACTTCGCACCTGGTGACCAATTTCCTGTCGCCGCGCACTTGGAGAAAAGCACGCCGTCCGCCTTGGATTCAAAGGTCGTCACTGCCGTGAAATCCGCACCGAGATCTAACCTAGCGGCGGGAAAATCTTGCGCGATGGATTCAGCCAACCCGCTCACATTCTCCGGCCCGCGCACCAATTTCCCGCCGGACCAAACGCGCAACACAGGTGCACCATGCGAAGGATGCTCCACGGCGATGTCGTGATTCGTCGCCTTCGAGAGGGCGACCGTGACCGAATCGCTCAAGCGCACTTTGGCGTCGCCCGCTTCGGCCAACTCAATGTGCAAGCGGTAGTTCTGCGGCCATTCAGGAGCACTCAGCGGCAGCGAACCACGCGGCGGCGCGGCGAGGGCTGTGGAAAAAGTTAGGGCTGAAGCGAGGATGCTGAATTTCATAGATGGGAAATTTTTGGGAAACGGCAAAGCGGTCTTGCCGTTGGAAAGTGTGAAAAAGTGACCGACACGGCAAGGAAGTGCTTTTGCAATGAGCCGAGCCATACGCCATTTCACAAGTCGATGTATCGCGGGTGGAAAGATCTCGGAGTTCGTGAGCTTTCGTCAGTCATGTGTCTCCACATCGCAAACAGTCAGCTCGGATGATCGCATTCGTGATCTGCACTCGTCCGCGATGGTTTACGAAAGCACGCCGCTCACGGGCTTCCGCGCTGGATGGCTTTGGGATTCATTTTTGAGGCTTCCTTGGCTTGCGCTTCGGCATGGCGACATCTTCAGGCGACTGCGCCAGTTCATAGAACTCGTGCAGCTTCCGCAGCAGCAAGGTCCGGTCTGGGAGTTGCGTTTGATACTCCGCGATGAGCGCGGGCGATGCGGAGCGACTCAGGGCATACTCGACCACCTCGCTGTCCTTGGTCGCGCACAGTAGCACGCCGATGGATGGACGTTCGTGCGGCTTACGAATGTCGCGGTCGAGGGCTTCGAGATAAAATTCGAGTTTGCCGAGATGCTCCGGCTGGAACTCTTCGATCTTCAATTCGATGGCGACAAGGCACTGCAATTCACGATGAAAAAACAGCAGGTCGAGCCGGAAATCCCGCCCGCCGACTTGCAGCAAATACTGCTCGCCGACAAAGGCGAAATCCCGTCCCAGCTCGATGAGAAATTTCTTCAAATTGGCGACAAGCCCGCGCTGGAGATCGCCCTCGGAGTGGCCCTCCGGCAAGTCGAGAAAATCGAGCAGGTAGCTGTCCTTGAACACGCTCGCGGCAGCGGGATGCAATTATGTCAGCAGTGCTGACACTTTTGGCGGAGTGAGCACGGCCCGCTGAAACAAGGCTCCGTTCAGTTGGCGTTCCAGTTCGCGACTACCCCACTTTTCTTGCACTGCCAAACGCAGGTAAAACTCGCGCTCCTCGGGGCGCTTGCACTTCGAGAGGATGAGCAAGTTGTGAGTCCACGGCAATTGTCTCACCAGTGGTGAGACTTTTGTGTCGCCCCGATAAATTTCAAAAAACTGGCGCATCCTAAACAAGCTACGGCGCGTGAACCCCTTGATGTCAGGATGCTGTCGCGCGATGAACCGCGCCAATTCCTCCACCACGCCCTCGCCCCACGCGGCGGTCTCGATTTTCCCACTGATAAACTCCCCGACCTGCCAGTAGAGTTCCACCAACTCGGTATTCACCGCCCGCAACGCCCGAGCGCGGGCATCCTGAATCAGACCGATGACTTCGCGAAAAGTCGCCTCGCGAACGCCCAACACGGCTGGCTTCGCGGGCTGGAGGGCTTTGGGTTTCGATGGGCGTTTGGGTTTCATGGCTTCGGTTTGGGCACGTAATTGACGGTTTTCTTTGCGGCGATGTAACGAGTCATTTCAGTATCGTGGCGCACATGGCCTTTTGCCTGCGCGGTCTGCCTTTCGTGCTGTTCTTGCATGAAGAGCGAATACCTTTTCCCGGCATCCTTATCGTCCCGGTTGTATTGGAGAACGTATTTGTCGGCGTGCAGCGAAGACCAGTAAACGCGGACGTGCGCGAAATCAGGGCTGTCGAGCGCACTCAAAATTGCCACGACATCCGCCTTGCTGATATCCGTTCCAAGAATCACAGCCAACGTTGCCTCGGCAGGCACACGCAGCGCGTCGCGATAGGTAGGGCTTTTACAATCTTCCCACGTCTTTTTCTCCTTCTTGCATTGTTCACAGGGAAATTTTGGGTCTGCGTAGTGCGGCGAAGCTTGAATCGTGGAAAGGTCGTAAATCATCCTGACCTCCTGCTCATATTTCCAAGCGGGGGACTTTTCCGTGAGAAAAGAGATGAGGTTGTCTCGCAGTATTTCTTCCCGACTGTGCTCCATCAACAAGAGTCCCGAGTCCAAATCCGCCTCGAATCGAACCCCGCCGAACTCAACCTTCTCCGCCGGCACGCTCTGATAGACATCGTAAAAGCTCGCCGGGAGACTCCTTCGCGTTGGTGAGTATTCGACAGGAAATCCTCCCGTTTTTATCCCGTTTTCAAACTTTGTGGAATCAAACACGAGGCAGACACCTTGAAACGATTCCGCATAATGCGACCACATGAGCGTGGTGTGTTCGTCTGAAACATCATGGCTTTTTTCGAGGTCGAGGATTCCCGTCGAGAAACTCAGGACGCGGTAGTGCTCGTGCAGCAGGCGGAACACTCCTTCGTTGTGCCTGTCTGCGATACCAAGCTGATGCTCGACCGGAACGAGTGGCTGTTCTTCAAACTGTGGCATGTTGCAAATGCGCGCAAGCGTCCCGTCTTCCGCTTCAACATGAATCGGCCTTCCCGCCATCATCTTGTTTCTCAATTCTTGGTCTTCGTGATGTCGCTGTGCGTGAGCGTCAGTCCAAGCGGGACGCATCTCGAATGGGTCGTTCAGGTCCAGCGGGCTTGTGATGAATAATGACCGATTCTGCAGAATCGCTATCCCACCTACTGCGGTGCAGAATTTAAATACTGTATTTGGAGTGCTCATTTGAGTCTGCGCGATAGATTCCCGCTGTTCCCAGCCAGCTCCAGCCGCTTCCTCGTCGCGGCGAGTTCTGCTTCGAGTTTTTTCGTGGCGGGGAGGGCGAGTTGGTATTCACGGGCCATGACTTTGTTGGGGAGGGTGTCGAGGGTGTAATGGGCGAGGGCGGCATCGGCGGCGGAGCAGAGGATAATGCCGACGGGTGGATTTTCGTCCTCGTGTGTCCAATGCTCGCGGGCGTAGCTGAGGTAGAGGTGCATTTGGCCTGCATCGGCATGATCGAGGGCGCCGAGCTTGAGGTCGATGATGACGAGGCAACGCAGACGGCGGTGGAAGAAAATGAGGTCCACGCGATACCATGCTCCGCCGACCCGCAGTCGGCGTTGGCGTCCGACGAAGCTGAAGTCGCCGCCGAGTTCGAGCAGGAAGGTTTCGAGGTGGTGAATGAGCGCGTTTTCGAGGTCCGTTTCGGAGTATTCGTCACGGAGATTGAGGCACTCAAAGACGAGTGGGTCGCGCATGGCTTCATCCACGGTTAGGGCGTCGCCGGGCTGCTGTTTTTCGCCCCTGCGGAGCATGGTGGCTTTGTTTTTGGAAAGCAGAGTGCGCTCGTAGAAGAGGGAGCCGATTTGGCGGTCGAGCTGGCGGACGCTCCAGCCGCCGCATAGTGCTTCTTCCTCGTAAAAACGGCGGGCATTTTCTTCCTTCACAGTGAGGAGTTTCACGTAGTGCGACCATGGGAGCGGGAAGCGGGCAGCGAGGGTACGGAGAAATTCGATCCAGTCGGGGAAAGATTTTGCTGACACTTTCTGCGAAATTCCATGTGCGCTCGATTCGTTCGACAGCGTCGAACGAATGAGGGCAGAAGATTCGCTCGACAGTGTCGAACAAATTTCTTGCACGGGATGGCAGATGTAGAAATCTCGGATTCTACTGAGATTTGGCCGGGAGAACCCACGCCCAAGCCGTTGAGTCAAATCACGTGCGAGACGGTCCATCAACTCTTCACCATACTGAGCACGTTTCTTTCCGCCCTGCTCAAACTCCACGATGCGCCGACCGACTTCCCAATAGGTCGCGGTCATGAAGCAGTTTGCAGCGCGGACGACGGCGTGGCGGGATTCATCGACCAAAGTGCCGATACCGTTCAGCAGTGCCGGGTAAGCTACGGGTTTGGGTTTAGCAGTGGGCTTTTTCATGGAGTTTTGATTTGGACGCAGACTGGGAAGGAGTGGGCTATTTCATTTTATCCTCAAACGCCACATCCGGCTTATCAAGGAACACGAGATCTTTCCTCACGGAGTCACGTGCAGCGAGGGTGCGGCGGCGGGCAAGTTCGCGCAGGCGGGCGTATTTGTCGTCGGGTAGGCGGATGGTGAGGGTGTACAGGTGATGCCCGACGTTTTAAAATTCTTCTACCGTCAGACCTGGCACGCGGCGGAATTCATGGGTGTTATTGGTGACGACTCCAAAACCGTGGGCGAGAGCGGTGGCGGCGATCCAGAGGTCATTGCCGCCGATGAGTTGGCCCTTTGCGGCGAGGGCGCGGTAAATTTCTCCATAGTGCCATGAAATTTCCTTGGTCCACGGAAGGATGGGATAAGGGCGACAGAGGCTTTCCCAATCACGGCGGGCGGAGGCGGATTGGCCGCAGGCGAGTTCGCCTGCGACGGTGAAAGTGATGTGGAAGGTCTCGCTGGCGTGGGCGGTGAGAAAATTGTGGGCACTACCTGCCACGCCGCGCCGGGCGTCGCGCTCTGCGGTAATGATAAAGCAGGCGTCGAGGATCAGGCCCATGGATCGTCGGGGATTGGATCGTGTTTGGCGGCTTCTTCCACCGCATCGAGGTAGCGGGAACTAACACGGCTACCGCCAGTCGTGAGGTAGGCAAGCAGGCTGGCGCCCGTCAGCGGGGCATCGGTGATTTCGGCGCGGCGAATGACTTCAGTGAAGGATTCACCGGGGTTTTTCGCGGCACGGAGCTTTTCGTAAGCGTCGAGTTCGAGGGTGATGGTCTTGGTGGCCATGCACGAAAAATGCACGAAATCTCGAAAAATCCAATGATTTTGTGGGATAACGGAGGATTTCAGAATGCCGGACGTGGTTGCCGCGAGCCGCAGCAACCACTTAAGAGCAGTCCCTTCGGTGAAACCCAGAACTTCTCAAAAATGAATTGCGTGGCCTTCGGCGGCGAGGGTGGCTTCGTGGATGACCTCGCTCATGGTCGGGTGGGCGTGGATGGTGGCGTGGATTTCCTCGGCGGTGAGTTCTTGATCGAGGGCGAGGCCCATTTCCGCGATGAGTTCGGTGGCGTTCTCGCCAATGATGTGGGCGCCTAGCAGCTCGCCGTGTTGCTTGCCGTAGAGGAGTTTCGCAAAACCGTCTGGCTCACCGGAGGCGATGGCTTTACCGATGGCGACGAACGGGATTTTCCCGACGACGTATTCGATGCCTTCTTCCTTCAGAGCGCGCTCGGTTTTTCCGACGGAGGCGACTTGGGGGTGGCAGTAAGTGCAGCCGGGGAAATTGTTCACTTTGCGCGGTTTGTGGCCGGGGACGTAGAGACCTTCGACGCATTGCACGGCCTCGAATGAGGCGACGTGGGCGAGCCATGGCGGGCCGGTGATGTCGCCTGCAGCATAGACGCCGGGGATGGAGGTTTCGTAGCGATCGCCGACTTGGATATAGCCGCGATCGGTGAGCGCGGGCTGTGAGCCACCGGGCAGGACTGGCTGGATGCCGATGGCGACGAGGCAGACTTGCGCACTGATGGTGCCGTTTTCCTTCGGTCCTTCGACGGTGATCTCGACGGAGGAACCTTTGTCCACGGTGCTGGTGATCTTGGTGTTGGTGAGGACGCGGATGCCTTGCTTGATGAGGCATTTTTCTAACGCGTCGCCGACTTCATCGTCCTCCACCGGGAGGATTCGCGGGGCCATTTCGACGAGGGTGACCTTGGTGCCGAAGGCGTTGTAAATGTAGGCGAACTCGGCGCCGATGGCACCTGCGCCGATGATGATCATTTCCTTGGGCTGCTGTTGGAGAATCATCGCTTCCTTCGAGCCGATGATGCTGGTGCCGTTGAAGGGAAAAGTGGGCAAGCCGCGTGATTTGCAGCCAGTGGCGATGAGGATGTCTTTGGTTTCTAGCAGCGTGCGTGTGCCGTCATTCGCGATGAGGCCGACTTTTCCCGTGCCTTCCACCGAGCCGATGCCGCGGAAGTAATCAACTTTGTTTTTCTTGAAAAGAAACTCGATGCCGCCCGCGAGGCGGTCAGACACTTTCCGCGAGCGACCGATCACGGCACTCCAATCGTAGCTGAGACCTTCGATTTTAAACCCGAACTCGGCAGCGCGGTGGGCGAGGGTGTGATAGAGCTCTGCGTTTTTCAGGAGAGCCTTGGTGGGAAGACAGCCCCAGTTGAGGCAAGTGCCGCCAGCGCGGTCTGACTCGACGCAAGCGACGGATTTTCCGAGTTGAGCTGCGCGGATGGCGGCGACGTAGCCGGCAGGGCCGCCACCGATGACAATGAGATCGTAGGCCATAAAAGTTAGGAGTTTGCGGGATCGCGGCGCGAAGCTGTCGCGACGATGGCGGATTGTCAAAGATGGAAAGGCGGAAACGACGGTCTTGAATGCAAGAGGCTTTCGGCAACGAGATAAAGAGAAGATTTAACCACGGATTACTCGGATTTACGGATTAAGAATTGAGGTGAGAAGAATGAACGAAACTCACTCCATCTAATTCGTAAATCCTGCAATCTCTGGTTAAAGATCCTCTTCATTTTCCTGTGTGAGAACCCTGACCTTGAATGTTTCCGCATCCGGCGGGAGGATTTGCGGCGTGATGAAACGGTCGTCTCCTATTTCTATTCTGCTGTCGCTCACCTTCACGGCGGCTTGCGTGGGAGTTGTAATGTGGAAATTGGCGGGGTCGCGGGGAAATGAGTTTGCTGACTCGCCGCTTGCGATGCCGATGGTGGGTGAGATCGATCATCGTTTTGATTTACCGAGTGTCTGGCAGATGGCGCAGATCCCGCGTGCGACGCGTTTCGATCCTCCGATGGGCACTGAGCATCGCGGGCTGGTGTATAACGCGCAGAAATTTTGGGAAATGAATGTGAAGCGCGGCGGGCATCACACGGGCGACGATTTGAACGGCATCGGCGGGATGAATACGGACCTCGGCGATCCGGTTTTTTCCACGGCAGACGGGCTGGTGCTTTACGCGGGTGAGCCGTCGCCGGGCTGGGGGAAAACGGTCGTTATCGCGCACAAGACGGTGGACGGGAAGCTACTGCACTCGATGTATGCCCACTTGCATCGGATGGATGTTCGTCCCGGAGTGCTGGTTGCTAGAGGCGGGAAAATCGGCACTGTCGGGACGGCGAACGGTTTCTATCCGGCGCATCTGCATTTTGAAATGCGGGCTAGCGATGGGGTGGACATCGGCGCGGGTTACACCGCAGAGCCGCTCAACCGCCTAGATCCGATGGCGACGATTGCTGGACTGAGAAATGCGCAGATCGATGAGCTATCGCCGTCGCCGTTGGTGCGTGTGATTTCCTCGAAGTGATCAGGGGGAATCGAGGATGAAGGAGAAGAAGCCGCGCTGGCCGGGTTTGGGGAAGCGGAGTTCGACGGTGGTGGTGCCGTCGCCATTGGTGCGGCTGGTGGAGGTTTGGCCGAGGGCGGCGGCGGAGAGGTCGGTCCAGGAGGAAAGGTTGGTGGAGTGGCGAATGTGAAGTAGGTTGTCCGGCATCGAGCTGAGGCGAGTGTAGCGATAGATGAGTGCGCCGTCGTCTTGGGCGATGGCGGGTAGGTGATGGCGTTTATGAGGATTTGAAGGATCGATGGCGAAGTAGAATTCGAGGCCGTTGGCGAGGCCGTCGCGGTTCCAGTCGTCAGAGAATCCGCTGGTTGGGCCCGTCGGGCCGGTGAGGTGGTCGTATTGCCATTGGGCGAAACTGGCAGCGTTGGCGTTGGCGGTGACGGTGAGGCTGAGCGGAAGCTGGAGTGTGGTTTTGGTGGGGTCGTTGGATTCCAAAAGTAAGGTCCCGAGGTAGGTGGCGGGAGCGAGGTTGGTGGAGTTGAAGGTAAGTGTGGCTGAATCGGAGCCGCCGGGTGGGACGTTGCCGGCGTTTTGGACGGAGTTTAGCCATGGCAAGCGGTTGGAGAGCCAAGTGAGGCATTGGACGGCGAAACGTTCGCCATCGCCCGAGGTGAAATTGTTGTCTTCAAACGCTTCATTTCCAATGGCGATGATTTGGCCGCGTGAGAGTTTCGCGGCAGCGGCATAGATGCTGGTGGCGTCGAATGAGAGGAGTGGAACGGCAGAGCCAGTGAGGGTGAAATAGGCTTCTGAATAGTAGGCGAGAGCCGAGGTGACACCGGTGGTGACAGGGTGCAGTGACGGCGTGGTGGCGGGTGAGCCACTGCGGGATTGGTAAACGGGGTTGATTCCGGTGCCGTTGAGCAAAGGTTGCAGCACTGTGAGGTTTTCAGCCGTGAGCATCAAGGAGCCGCCAGCTTCGACCCATGCGCGGATGCGTGAGTAGTCGGCGGCGACGAGGGTGCTGCTGAAGCTGTCATCGACGACGAGGATGCTGATGGCGTTGAGGGTGGCTTGTTGGACTGGAGCGGCGACGTTGACGATGGAGCAGCCGTAACTGGTGAGCTTGGTTCGCATCGTGGAGTAGCTGGAAGTGGAGGTGAGGAAGCCTGCTTTGACGCCGGTCAGACTGGGTGGATAAGTGAGGGGTTTGCCAGCGACGTAGCTGTCGGCGATGCGCCAAGTGAGGTGACCGGAGCCAGTGTTACCGATGGGGAGAGTGCGGCTTTGTGAGGTGTTGGTGACGATCGCGAGATTGACTTGCGAAGGAACGACGAGCGCGGGTGCGGCGAGTCCGAAACCGGATAGCGGAATGGTGAGTTGCGGATGAGCGAGGGAACTCGAACTCACGACGAGGGAGCCTGAGTGCGGGCCGACGGATGCGGGGGCGAAAGTGGCTTTGAGGGTCGCGCTTTTTCCAGGATCGAGCACGATGGGAAATGGGGTGGCGATGCCAAATCCAGCGGTTCCGTTGGCGGAGGAGATGGTCAACGGACTGTAGCCGACATTTTTAAGGATCAAGGAGCGATCCGAACTCGCGCCTACGATGGTGGGGCTGAAGTCGATGGTGCTGACACTGGTGGAAATCTGTGCGGAGTTGGTGACTTGGAGGGAGAGCGGGATGCGGATTTCTGCGCGGGCGGGATCGTTGGTTTTTACGACGGCATCTGCGAAATAGGTGCCGGGAATGAGGCCGGTGGTGTCGAAGATGAAGCTCAGCGGCGAGCTTGCGTTGACTCCGGTGACGCCGCTGGTCGGGACGGGTTCGACCCAGTTGCGGACGCGGCCTGCGAGCCATGCGAGGGAGTTGGTGACGAAGCGGAGATTTCCAGCATTGGTGATGTAGGAGTTGGCGGCGAGGTCTCCAGTTGCGCTGACAATGCGACCGCTGCCGAGCGAACCGATACCTGCGTAAAGCTGATTGCTGCTCAAGGCGGCGAGCGGTTTCGCGGTGCCGGTGGTGAGGATTTTGCCGTAGATGTATCCGCCCGCGTCGAGCGAAGTGACGCCGACGGTGGTGATGTCGTAGCGGATATCGGTGAGTGACGGAGGGCTTACGCCGTTCATGGTTTCAAAGGCGAGGCCTGAGCCGAGGGTGAGGGTGTTGAAATCTGTGGTGGAGGAGCCGGGGTCCGTCGCGAGCAGGCCACCTCCTGCGGATACCCAGTTTTTGATCGCTAGGAGATTAGCATCGGAAATGAGGTTGAGTGACCCGTCGATGAGTAGAAGATCGGTGTTTGCGAGGATGGCTGGAGTAAAAGTGGTGTAGTAAATTTCTCCGGCATCCGCTCCGAGACTGTTCAGCGCGGTGATGAGAGTGGTGAATTTCGCGGAGCTGGATTCGCTGATGACGCGGACTTTCAGGCCGGAAAAGTCGAGTTGGTTGGCGAGCGGATTCGCTTGGCCGTAGTCGATTCCGACGCTCCAGTGGAGGTTGGTGAGGCCGGAGTTGGTGATCGGCCGGGATTCTTCGCGGGAAGTGGCGGCAGCCATGGAGACTTGAATCGCCGTGGGATCGACGGTTGCTCTTGGGGGTGGCACGCCGATGCCGAATAGGTAAACGAAGAGGTTGGGCGTGTTTGTGGCGTTGGAAACGATGGTAGCGATGCCTGATTCTAAGCCGAGCATGGACGGAGCGTAGCTCACTGGGATAGCGGCGGATTCGCCGGGCGGCACTTGGAGCGGGAAGGTCTGGGTCGTGGAAAAGAGGCTGGTGAGGCGGACTTCGGAAATGACGAGCATGTCGGTGCCGCTGTTGTGGACGATGAGATCGAGCGTCTTGGACGAGCCGACGATGGTGCTGGGGAAGGTGAAATATGGAGAATCCACGAGGATTTTCGGCGAGCCAGTGACGGTGAGCGTCGAGGGAATGAACAGGGTAGGACGGGCGGGGTCGTTGTGGCTGGCGATTAGGGTGGTTTGGTAAGTGCCGGCGTAGAGGCGGCGCGCATCGGCTTGGATCGAGATTTCGGAACTGCTTGCTGCTGACGTGGTGCCGACAGATGGAGTGGCGGTCATCCACAGAGTTTTCTCACCGATGGAGTCGAGGAAGCGGCGCATAATCGCTGTCGTTTCCTCGTCTCCGATGTAGCTGCCGTTGAAACTGGAATAGAGCAGATAATAAAGACGGTCCGTGCCAGAAAGGCCGATGATGTCGTGGAGGTCAGAATTTGTGTCAGCGGGGAAGGTATGAGTGATGCCGGGCTGATCTCTGACGATGATGAGATGATCGACGGATGGCGTGCCGGGTGCGCCGTAAACTCGCTTGACGAGACCGCGCCAAGCGATTCCCCGGTGGGTGACGGCGAGGGAAGAGCCATCGACAAAGCCAGAACCGTCGGCCCCGAGACCGCCTGAGATTTTGAAGGAACTTACGCCGTTGAGATCGGCAGCGAGGACGAAGAGCCCGTCGTATTTGCGGGTGAAATAGCGGCCGCCTGCGCCGAGAATGTTGGAGTTGGAGGCGACGATTCCATCGGAATAGGACAAGAAGGCGGAGGTGTTAAGATTGGTGGAGAGTGAGTTCCCGCTATCAAACATGTCATATCCCCCGTCGGAGATCGAGGTGCCGGTCACACCGTCGGTGAAACTGTATTTTCCTGGGATCAACGCGCTGATGGCTGAAGCGGATTGGTCGAGGAGTGGGAGAGTCGCTTCGAGTGGAGTATCGATGGCAGGCGTGTTGTATTCGAGCGACCATGACAAGTCTGAGCCGCCGGTGTTGCCGATGGTGATGGGTTTGGTGGCGGTTTGGCCGCTGACGGCGGTCATTTGTAGAGTTGTCGGGGCGACGATTGCGGGAGGAACAATGGAATTTCCGGTGACGGGCAGGCTGATGAGCGGGGTGTCGAGATCGTTGCTGGTGATTTCAATATTTCCCGAGAGCTGGTGGCTGGAAGTCGGGCGGAATTCCGTAATGATGGCTACAGATTGACGCGGGGCGACGACGGCGGGCAGCCCGGTGATGACGGTGAGGTCGGGATGAGGGACGGAGATCGACTGGATCAGAAGCGGGGAGGTGCCTTCATTGACGATGGAGAAGGAGGACTGTTTGGGATAGCCGACGTGAGTCTGGGGAAATGCGAGTAGCGGTGACGGGATGGCGATGTCTGGCGTACCGGTGACGGTCATGCGGACGGGGACGAGCAAGGGGTTCGTGAGCGAGATGGACTCGACCATGAGATTTGCCGTGTAGGTGCCTGCGAAGAGGTCGCGGGCGTCGAAGGTGACTTGGGTGTCGCGAGTAGCGAGGGCGGTCAAAGTCCCGCTGGAGGGAGATTGGGAGAGCCAGCTCACGTGATTTCCGAGCCATGCGACCGTGCGGCCGAAGAACAACGAGTTATCGCCTGTGAACGAGCTGATGGCACCGGTAAGCACGGCGACGCGGCTTTGATTCGATTGTGAAATTGCGGCGCTGACGTTCGAGCCAGTCTCTTTGAGAAGTGCCACGGCGGGTGCGGTTACCGTGATGCGGTTGTATGAGTAATCATGAGTGACTGAGGTGATTCCTTTGGTGAGGAAATGGGTTCCGAAAGGGGTCCAAGGCGTATTGGTAGAGCTTGAGACGGATGCAAGGCTGATACCAAAGGAGGCAAACAATGCGTTTTGATCCGTGTTGGACGAACTGCTCGAATGAACGAGAAGTGCCCCGCCTTTTGCGAGCCATGAGGACAGTGCTGCCATCTGTGTGGAGTCGAGATTTTCAATATTGCTGTCGAAAACAGCGACGTCGAAAGGTTCGAGGGCAGCCTGAGTGATGGTGTAGTAGTAGAGATACTGCGTGGTCGCTCCGAGTGATGTGAGGCTGGCTTGAACGTTGGTGACGCTGCTGGAGGAGGACGAAATGAGGGCGACGGACAGGCCACGTAGATCGGGAGTTGAAGACAGATCTTTGGCCTGTGAGCTTGAAGTCCAAGTTACCGTTGAATTGCCGTTATTGCGCAAGGTGAGAGGGAGAGTTCCTGTCTGACCAGCCTCAACGGTGAGGGCCAGACTCGTCGGTGTTGCTCGGATAATGCCCGCCGACACGGCGGTGCCACTCAGTGGAATGGCAAGAACTGGAGAAATTGGTGAGTTGCTTGCTAAATTGAGCGTGCCGTTGTGAAGACCGGTCGAGGTGGGGGAAAACAAGACTCTTAAAAGCGTGCTTGCGCCGGGAGCTAGGACCGGGGTGTCGAGCGGAGCTACCGAGAAAGCTGGATTACCGGCCACAGACGCGGTGGAGAGGATCAGCGGGAGATCTCCAGCGTTGCGGATTTCCAAGGACTGTTGCGAGGCGGAGTTGCTGGGAACAGATATGAAATTTACGGGGTTGGGTAGCACTTGGATGACGGGTGCCGAGGTGACGGTGAGGCTGACGGGAATCGAAACGATGGATTTGGCGGGGTCGTTGGTGGTGAGTTTCACAGTGGCGGCGTATTGGCCGGGATTCACCGTGGTGGTGTCGAAGATGAGATTGGGAGTCTTTTGAGATGCAGGAGCCACGGTGCCTGAGATAGTATCGAATCCAAGCCATGGCAGAGACGGTGTTACGTTTTTGAGGAAGGCTTGCATAATCGCGGTGCAGGCCGTGTCATCAACTAGGCCGCCGTTCGCGCTAGCGAAGACGAGGTGAAAGAGCTGGCGGCTGCCGGAAAGCCCGGTGACTGCGTGGATGTCGTCGTTGGTATTCGTCGAGAAGGTGCGGCTAACGCCCGGTCTATCCTCGACGATGATGAGGTGGTTAACGGACGGATTTCCTGCGCCATAGACGCGCTTGACATAGCCGATGTAGGATTTACCGCCGGTCGATTGACGGAGCACGGAGCCATTCGCGGTTCCGGAGCCATCTGCACCGAGATTGCCGTTGATATTGAAGCCAGAGATGCCATCTATTTCTGCGGCAAAGACGAAGAGTCCTGGGTGCTTGCGGGTGAAGTAGCGTCCCGTCGCTCCGAGGCTGGCTGAATTGGCAGTGATTTTTCCATTTGAATAGCTGATGGTTGTGGAGCTGAGGTTGGTCGTGAGGTAATTTCCGCCGTCATACATGTCTCCTCCGCCGTCGGTAATGGAGGAGCCGGTGACACCATCGGTGAAATCATAGCGGTTCGGAATGAGCGAGGTGATGGTAGTGAAATTCGCGTCGAGCTTGGTGAGCAGTTTCTTGAGCGCGTCCTCCTCAGCAGTCGCGGGTAGCTGGGCTGCGAGATCGAGTGACCAGTCGAGCGGGTAGTCGCCGGTGTTGGTGATGGTGAGCGGTTGGAGCAGGCGTGATCCGAGCGGTAAGGTCAGGGTGAATGATTCAGGACTGATGCTGAGATTTGGGCCGTTTATACCGGAGCCGGAGAGGTTCACGGTCAAAGTCGGGCTGCTTGGGGAATTGTTGGCGATGGAAAGAGTGGCCGGGTGATTGCCCGCGGCCAGCGGAGAGAAACGGACAGGAATATCCACATTTCCGCCGGGAAGTATGCTGAGTGGGGTGGCGGTAGTGGTGCTGTAAGCTGCGTTGTTGAAGGTGAAGGAAGGAATGTTGAGGGTGTCTGTGCCGGGATTTTCGAGGCGGAGGTTGAGTTGGCTGGTTCCGTTGGCGAAGGTGCTCGGGAACACGAGACTGGTGGGATTCGCGGCAATGGCGGGCGAGCCAATGACGGTCAAGGTGACGGGAACGACGGTCCGGGGAGCGCCGGGTTCGTTGGAAAGGATGATGATTTCACCGTTGAAAATCCCTGCGTTGAGGCGAGTGGAGTCGAGCTGCACGACCAAGCTGTGAGTTTGGCCGGGCGCGAGAACGCCCGCACCATCGGCGACGCTGAGCCAGCGGACCGTTTTGGCGAGCCAGTCCACGGCCTGATTCGCGAATAGCCGACCACCCGCCGTCGAGATCGAGGCGTCGATTTCATTTCCTAGAGCGATGATTCGGCCTGAATTCAGCGTCGTGGCACCGCCGATGGTCCGTCCGCTGGAGTCCTGCATCAGCGGCACTGCTGGGGCGGTGAGCGTGCATGATGAGCCGTAGGCAGAGAGGGAAAGCGACGTCACATCGGCAGTCGATGGGTGCGGGAAAATCGAGTTGATGGTGGCTGAAATGAAGGTGTTGAGGCTGGTTTCCTGAATGCCGGATGACTGGAGCAGCGCGTTGACGTTGCCCATGGAGGCCAAGTTGTCGGCGGTGAGGAATAAGCCGCCACCTTGCGACACCCAAGTCCGCATCAGCGCGATATCGGCGGGGGTGGCGGAGGAGATGGCGTCTTCGATAATAAGCACGTCAATGCCATCGAGTTCATCCGCGGCGAGTGGCAAGGTAACCGGAACGATGGTGGCTCCACGGGTGGTGAAATCTGAGAGGATCCCCGAGGTGGCTCCGATGTTACCGATGGTTTTCCCAATGAGGCTGGGCGCGTCTGTGGGTTGCAGTTCGGCGGGCGAGGATACGCTGGATGAGCCGATTTTGGAAACGGCGGTCCAGGTGAGCGGCGCGGAGCCTTGGTTTCGCAGCGTGAGCGTGGCGCTGGAAGTGGTGCCGGCAAAGATCGATTGCTGGATGAAAAGCGGCGAGACCGTGAGATCCGGGACTCCTAGCTGGAGTTCGAGTGGAGCGGGTGAAGGCGGCGTGGTTACGGAGATTTGCGATACGGAAATGAAGCCCGGCGCGGAGGCGGTAACGCTGTAAGCACCGTCAGTGGCGATGAAGGAGAAATTTCCTGAAGCATCGACATTGATCGAGCCGGAAACTGGCCCGATCCAACTGACGAGCGCGGTGGTGATTGGCAAGCCGTCGGCGACCGAGGTCACGCGCCCGGTGACGGTGGTAGAAGTGCTGACGCTGAGAGCTTGCTGGGTGAGCCATGTGTTGGCGGACGAATCGGTAATCGTCAGCGTGTATTCGGCGAGCGTGGGCGTGCCGACGGTGGCATCAACGGTGAAGGGAATGCGAAACTCAGTAGAACTGGCGGCGGAAGCGAGATTGCCGATGGTGAGAAGCGGATTGCTCAGGGTGATGCCCGGGTAGCTGGTGTTTGCGCTGAGTGTGGCACTCACGCCGGTGGCGTTTTCCGAGCCGATGTTGCGGAAAATAAAGACGAACTCACCTTGTTCGCCGGGATTTAAATAAGTGTCGCCATTTCCTGATGTGATCGCGACTCGGGCGATGGTGGGAACGATGCGTGGTCCGGCAAGTAGCGCGGCGGCCTTGGCGACGTTGAGACGCCCGCCGGTGGCGCATTTCGAGGTCAGCGAGGGGATGAGATCGACGTTGGTGAGGAGATGTTGTTTGAGCTGGAGGTGATCAAGTCCGGGTGCCATGGAGCGCAACAACGCGAGTGCGCCGCTGACGTGCGGGGTGGCCATGGAAGTTCCGCTTTTGGTGCCGTAGAGGTTATTGGGCACGGTGCTGTAGATGTCTGATCCGGGTGCGGCGAGGTCCACGCTGGTGACGCCGTAGTTTGAGAAGCTGGAAAGGGCGTTCGTGGAGGTGGTGGAAGCCACAGAAATGATGTTCGGTGCGGAGTAGCTCGCCGGATAGCTTGGAAAGCTGTCGTTATTGGCCGCATCATTTCCTGCGGCTGCGACGAAGAGGATTCCGGCGGTGTTTGCATTGATGATTGCTTGTTCGAGGAGGCTGGAAAAACCACCGCCGCCCCATGAGTTCGATGTCAGATCGACGCCTAGAGTGGTGGAGTAGTTGATCGCATCGATGCCGTCCGAAGTGGAGCCGCCAAAAGGTCCAAGGAAACGCACGGGAACAATCGAAACATCCCAACTGACCCCGACGACCCCGACCCCGTTGTTTCCGGTGCCGCCGATCGTGCCGGAGCAATGGGAGCCGTGGCTATTTTCGTCGAGTGCTGCGTTATCGTCGGCATAGAAATCCCAGCCTTGGCGGTCGTCAATGAAGCCGTTTGCGTCGTCATCGATGCCGTTACCAGCGATCTCGGCGGTATTTGCCCAGATGTTGTCGCGCAGATCGGTGTGGTTGTGATCGACGCCGGTATCGATCACGGCGACGACGACATCGGCGGAACCAGTGGAGAACTCCCAAGCTTCGGGCGCATCGATGTCGGCGTCCGGAGTGCCGGAGTTTTGTCCGGTGTTATGGAGGCCCCAAAGTTGGCCGTAGCTCGGGTCATTGGGCGTGAGAGTCGGGAAAACGAGCGAATCCCGCTCGGCGACTGCCGCGCCATCGTCCGGGGAAAAATTCTTGCGGATGGTCTCGAGCAGTTGAACCGTGCTGCTGAGTGTGGCGGTCTTAGTGGCGACGAGATAGACGTTTTCGGTTTTCAAACGATTGCGGACAAGAAAGTCGCGGGCATCGCACCATGCGGTGACGTCAGAGCGGGTCATTTTTTCCGGGAAACGCACCATCACATGGTCTGCCACGTAAAGCTCCCGCTGCACGAGGCGAGGGCCACCGGGAGTCTCATCCCACGTCTCGTCGCTGCGGATGTGAGGGTATTTGAAGGGAGTGTGGAGCAAGCGGGATTTGATCCGGCGAGTGGGTTGTTGTGGATCCTGCGCCTCGGAGGTGGCGAGGGTGACTGCCGGGTCGAGCAGGCGTTTTTGGAACTCATTTTCAAGCGGTTGTGGAATCGCCTCTTCCTCTTGGGATAGAAAAGCTGGGGGAGCGGGAGCGGGTACAGAAGTATTGGTATTTCCAACTCCACTGGCGGCAGTTTTCAGAGTCGTTCGGTCATTTGAGACTACAGGCTTAGTAGGTTGCGTGACCGGTCGCAGAAAGACGATGGCGAGGAGGACGAGCACGATGGCAACTGCCCAAATTAGGATCAAGTGTGAGGAACGTTTCATGGGGAATCTTGGGGAGAAAATAGAAGCAATACCTGATACTGCCTCAGGTTAGCTTGTTGCACGGTAAGGGACTCACCGGCGGCAATAGTTGGAGAGATAAATTTTCGCTAACCTGCGTCGTCTGTATGCAGATAGTAGCTGCTAGCGTCACGATAAAAGACAGCGTTTCTAAAAAAATTTACAGTGGCTATTGCGAGCTTGGTTGATATTTCTCTGATGTTAAATGTGCGCGGGCTTCACCGACGAGGAAGAGTGAACCTGCGATCAGGATGCTGTCGCTGTGCTTCGATGCAGCGGAAAAGGCAGATTCAAAGGACTCAAACAACTCGTGCGGCGGAGCGTTTTCTGGCAGGTAGCCTTCAAGCTCGTGAGTCGTGATTGCGCGGGGCGAATCCACGGGACAGATGAGGATGCGCGATGCGAGCGGTGCTAACCATTCAAGAATGCCCGCGATGTCTTTGCCGCCGACTGCACTGAAAACCAAGGTCGCTTTTTTATCAGGAAATTGTTGCCGCCAAGTCGTTGCGAGGACCTCGGCGGCGTGGGGATTGTGTGCGCCGTCTAGCACCACGCCGGGACGGATGATTTCAAAGCGCCCGGGCCATTTCACCTGGCTCAAGCCGTAGCTGACGGTGTCTGAATTGAGGGGCAGACCCGCGCGAAACAATGCCTGCACCGCCAGCGCGGCGTTCCATTTCTGGTGCTCACCCGCGAGTGCGATCGGGTAGCCCAACAGCGGCTCGGTGATGAACTCCAGTGGCGCACGGCGTTCGTTTGCTTCCTTTTCTAACACGGACTGGGCTGCGGCTTCTTGCGGCGCAGAAATCGCGGGCTTTCCCTCGACGAGGATGCCGGCCTTTTCCATCGCGATTTCCTCCAGTGAGTTTCCAAGCCACTGCATGTGATCGAGCCCTATCGGCGTGATGACGCAAATATCTGCGGGGACGGCAGTGGTCGCATCGAGCCGCCCGCCCATGCCTGTTTCGAGGACGATGATTTCACACTCACGGATGCGGAACCAACGCATCGCGAGCACGAGCGCGATTTCAAAAAACGTCGGGTGCATTTCCATCCGCTCGCACAACGCCCGCAGCTCGGTGAGCATCGTGGCACAATTTTCCTCGGGAATTTCGACGCCGGAGACCTTGATCCGTTCGCGAAAGTCGATGAGGTGCGGTGAGGTGAAAAGCCCGCTGCGTCTGCCGCTCGCACGGGCGATGCTGTCGATCATCGCACAAGTGCTACCTTTACCGTTCGTTCCGGCGACGTGAATGACCGTCACGCCGTGCGCCGGATAGGCGAGGAACTCTTTGAGTAAATGGCGCGGGCCATCCAGTCCGAGTTTGATCCCGAACATCTGGGTGGAATACAGCCAATCGAGCGACTCTTGATAGTGCATGGTGACGTTTCATCCATCACCTGAAATCAAGCCGCTGCCAAGCAGGCAATTACCAGCCGCCGTGAGCCGCAGGGAGATGATTTTCCAAGGCGGACAGCGAGCACTCCATGTAGAGTTTCCCTTCCTCAGGGAAAATGTCTGGGACCGGGCATGAGTAGGTGCCGTTTGCCTGGCAATTCTTTTGGCCTCGACTCTGATCGTGATGAGTTTTCTCAATGTAGCCCTTCGCGTAGAGATGATCGGCGATGTTTTGAGTGCCGTTGTCCGCGTAAGGCCGACCGCCGTAATGGTAGCCGTATAAATTCTGATAAGATCTCGTGGCGACCTGCATGTTTCGCAGGGAAATGATGCAGCACGTTCGGTCACTGCCACGCTTCCAAGCGCGTGAGCCGACGAAAAGCACGGAGACGAGGGCAAGCAATGTCGCGATAACCACCGTCAGTTCGAGCAGGCTCAATCCGCGATGCATCACAACCCTGGGGGGGGAGTTGTTGGTCATTTGTAATTGGGGGGGAGAAATTGAAGTTACCCGATAATCAACCTTTTGAAATAACGTCATCGCGTGGAGGTGCGGGGTAGCAGCCCAAGAAGGAAGATAGAAACCACGAAAGACACGAAAAGACACGAAACTTGAAGCGTTTGGGAGATTTGAATGATGCACCCAGGGGGGCGAATGAGAACCGATCCTTAACTCATTCTTCATTTGTCAGCCTTCGTGTTTTTCGTGGTTCATATTCTTTTATCTAGGATTCGCTCCTTCGCTTGCAGGCAAACCGCCCTCTTATTCGACGAACGAAAAACCCGGTCGTTCCCGCCGGACATCCAACGTGCCGCCCTACGGAAACTCGCTCAAGTTCACGCCGTCACCGAACTCAACCACCTCGCCATCCCGCCCGGTAATCGCCTCGAAGCGCTCAAGGGCGACCGGAAAGGCCAACACTCCATCCGCATCAATGACCAATGGCGCGTCCGTTTCCGCTGGAAAACGGATGGACCCCATGAAGTCGAAATCGTCGATCACCACTGAAACCAACATGAAAACACACGCTCCCATCCATCTTGGCGAGGTTCTCCGCGAGGATTTCCTGATTCCCTTTGGCCTCTCGGAATATCGCGTCGCCAAGGATATTGGCGTCCCGCCCCGCCGCATCAACGAGATCGTCAAAGGCAAGCGCTCTCTCACCGTGGACACCGCCCTACGCCTCGAACGCTACTTCGGCTGGCCCGCCGACGTCTGGCTGAATCTCCAGTCTCACCACGACCAGCAAACCGCCAAGGTGTCCCTGAGAACCTTTTCGCGATCCTCGTCCGGTGCCGCGATGACCCAGCGGGTAGGGAACGCTGGAAGATACTTCTGGAAATTTTGCATACGAGTCATCCCGCTAAGAACTCCAGTCGAGTGTTCTATCTCGATCACCGCCGGCATACAGAGACCGTTTCGGAACCACACACAGTCGATGAGCTTCGGGGCCTTCACTGCCTCCTCGAAATTAGAGATCAGTTTCTCTTGGTTTAGATCCTCAATGACACCCTCCATTTCTCCAATCGGCATGTCTTTGTAGATGATCGAATGGTCGTTTCTTGCAATGTGGGTTCGGAATCCTAGCTGTCTGCCAATCAGAAGCAGCGCGACCTGAATCTGCGCATGTCGCCGCCTGATGCCTATGTCCTGAGCAAACGAAAGCACAAATGTTCTATAATCGAACACTTGGCGAATGATCGTCTGTTAAAAAATTTTCGATGAAACAGCCCACTGATAGGCCGTCACGGATCAAAAATATTTCAGGGTCGCGCATCCGCTTGGCAAGAATCGAGTTCAAGCCACCCCTGACTCAGGATCAGTTGTCTGGAAGACTGGCTGCGGACGGTATCCAGCTGGACAGAGTGGCAATTACTAAAATCGAAATCGGCACTCGTGGCGTAATGGATTTCGAACTCAAAGGTATCGCCCGAGCCCTCAAAACAGACGTTAATTGGTTACTGGATCTCTCTGGATCAACCGACCAAATTTCAGGAAACCCAAAGCGAAAGGAGTCGCAATGAGTTTCGATGTTTCAAAACATCTCGGCGGGGCGTCGATGAGAGCTAAATCAGATGTGGCAAACAAGCTTGTAGGCATGTTCCTCCACGAAGTGAGCCGTAAAATCTCTGCAAAAATAGGCCTAGGAGTAAGGGATGCCCGATACGCTCAATCCGTATCTGAGACATTTGGGACAGGATGCCTATACTGTGGCAGGACATTGGAGCTTGATCGTGCTGCGGTCGAACACCTCGATGGGATGAACAGGTTCCGAGCTGGACTACATGTTCCGGGAAATGTCGCCCTATCATGTGTTCGTTGTAACCGCGAGAAACGGCGTGATGACCAGGCCATCGTGTTGCATTTGGCTCAAACTGGGTGGGAATCTTTCCTCTCCCACGACGGGACTCGGTGCCAGCCAAAATGCATGAATTGTGCGTATTGGCGTGCGACTTGGCCGAATGAAGTGGAGCGCGGCGAGAAGCTATTAGCAAGTCGTCAAAAAATCTTCGAGTTCCGAAAGAGCCATGGCGAAGGAATTCGATTGAATGAGATACTCCGCTCACACTTGGTCGCCCATCTGGACGCGGTTTATCGCGATTGTCAGACTTTTGCGACAGAGAGTATTCAAAGGAGAACAGAAGAAACGCTAGCGATTTTAGAAACAGAACCCAGCTGCTAACCAGCGACTCTAACAAAGTTACCTGGAAATCACCCGGCCAACAATTCAAGGCCGGTGCAGTCAGAAGGTTTTAATTCCCAGATAATCGCCGATCAGATTCGTAAGCCAATCATTCCCATCCGGTTTCTGGAATAATGATGCGCTTCGGTAAATTCGGAGGAAATTTCGTTGGCCATCACCACCTCAAAGCCCGATTTCTCAAATCCGAGATCAAGAAACCCGCATCCAGAGAAAAACGAGAAAACATAATTTTTACGCTGCTTTAATGCATCGACGTAGGATACCGGGACCCGTCTTTCCATCACATCCTCGAACTCCCTCTGAATTCCTTTCTCTTCCATGACGCAGGTTTGCGCCTCGGTTTCGGATGGTGCGTATGTGTAGCTCTTACCCATTTCTGGAAGCAGGGATTAGTGGAATCCCCTTCACTTACAACATGGATTTACCCGCGTGTCCGCGTCTGAGTAAAAGTGGAGAGGTCCTGAATGGATTCATAGCTCACGGATCTGCTGGAATTGGTGGGAAACCACGCGCTTGCGGGCCAGCATATCCACTTCGGAAAGGACGCTTTCCCGAAAAGGTTCCGAGTTAGTAGCTCAGGCGCAGGTCGTATTTCGAGTGATAACGTGGAGGTTGTAAAACGAAGTATATCAGCTCACGTGAGGATGTTCTTCACCACTTTTCGATGCACGTCGGTGAGTCGGAAATCGCGTTCTTGGGCGCGGTAGGTGAGGCGTTCGTGATCGAAGCCGAGGCAGTGGAGCAGCGTGGCTTGGATGTCGTGAACGTGGACGGGGTCTTGGGTGATGTTGTAGCCGAGATCGTCGGTGGCACCGTAAATGAGGCCGGGTTTGATACCGCACCAGACAACGAGAGTTTTATCTAACAATAATCGTCGTTTGAGGTCGATGACGAGTGCCGCACTGGCTTGGTCGGTAGCTTTGCAGTTTTTTTGTGATTTTCGACGATGTCGCTATGAGCGTCCCAGCCTTCATGGAAGATGTTCACGAAACGCATGCCACGCTCAATCATGCGGCGGCCTAACAGACATGCGCGGGCGAAGGAGGGCACGGCGGGATCGCCGGTGGCGTTGAGACGTTTTTGATTGAGTTTACTAACAAGGCCGATGGTCTCGCATTGGAGCGTGGCATCGACGCCTGCGGGGTTGGTGGTGTTGAGGATGGCGTCGCCTTGATTTCGGAAACGTACGCCCGTGTGAATGCTGGGAAGAAATCCGCTAGACCAGAGTCCGCTACCGCCGCTGATGCCACTGCCAGTGCTAAGAACGACGAAGGCGGGCAAATCACTGGTGACGCAACCGAGGCCATAAGTCGCCCAGGAGCCGATACTCGGACGACCGGGGACGGCGAATCCGGTTTGGAAAAAGGTTTGGGCGGGTGCGTGGTTGAATTGATCGGTGTGGCAGGAGCGGATCAGGGGAATGTCATCGACGATTTCTGATAGGTAGGGCAGCTCATCGGAAATTTCCATGCCGGACTGGCCGTGGCGGGAGGCGGCATGACCTCGTCTGGATTGTCGGTGTGGAGGTGCTTGATGATTTCGCTTAACGCAGGTTTTCCCGGAACATTTGCTGGAGCGCCTGATTCGCCGCCTTTCTATGCGCATGCGAGTTCGCTGAGTAGGAGATCACCCTTGCGCCCTTTGTCGTCCGGGCCGTTTGAGTCTGTGTTCTATTCCAAGACGCGATTTTATACTTTAGTGAGCAGCATGACATTTCTTCTTTTTCATCGCCGCAGTTGAGAAAAACCCATTCTTTCGAGGCGTATATCGCCGCGTCCAACGAGTGCCGCCAATCGTCTTAACCTTCTCACTGTATGTCATTTTTTAGGAATCCGCTTCTGCTAGTATTTGCCTGTGTGACTCTAGCTCATGGAGCGGAGGAAAAAATTTCCTATAATCGGCAAATCCGTCCACTACTATCAGATCAATGTTTCACCTGCCACGGCCCCGATGCCAATAAGCGCAAAGGCAAGCTGCGCCTCGACATCCGCGAGGAGGCGATGAAGCCAGCGAAGTCAGACGCCGTCGCCATCGTGCCGGGTAAACCGGAGGAGAGTGAGTTGATTACCCGGATTTATGAAACTGAGGAGGATGAAATCATGCCGCCTTTAAAGACTCACAAAAGTTTATCGAAAGATCAAAAGGAGCTAATCCGCCAATGGATCGCACAGGGCGCGGAATACGAGGCACACTGGGCTTACCTTCCCGTAGTGAAACCAGCGGTCGATAGTGCAGTAGGAAATCCCATCGATGCGCTCGTGGGTGCGCGGCAAAAATCATTAGGCCTAACACCACTGGCTGAAGCAGACAAGCGTACGCTGATTCGTCGTCTTTATGCGGATTTGCATGGTCTCCCATCACCGCCCGATGAGGTGGAGGCATTCATGAAAAATTCCGCGCCGGATGCTTATGAAAAACTGGTGGATCGTTTGATGGCAGCACCCGCATACGGGGAGCGAATGGCGGTGTGGTGGTTAGACTTAGTGCGCTATGCAGACAGCGCGGGCTATCATTCAGACAAACCACGCAATGTTTCACCATTTCGCGACTATATCATTGCGGCTTTTAATCAGAACAAACCGTTCGATCAGATGACGATTGAGCATTTAGCGGGTGATCTATTACCAAACCCAACTCTCGAACAAAAAATTGGCTCTTGTTTTAATAAGCTCATCCTCACGACGGACGAAGGTGGGGCGCAGGCGAAAGACTACGAAGCGCGGTATATGCAGGACCGCGTGCGCGCCGTCGGGACGGTGTGGCTCGCGCAAACTTGGATGTGCTCTCAGTGCCACGACCACAAATATGACCCGATGCTAGCGAAGGATTTCTACTCAATCGGTGCGTTTTTCGCAGACATTGAGGAGGGTATCATCGCCTCCCCGGAAAAAGGCATCCCGCTTGTTGGCGTCGAAGAACAGAAAAAATTAGCAGTGCTCGAAGAGAAGCAGAAGAAGTTTCAAACCGCATACGATGATCGCTCAGACGAATTGATGAAGCGCGTCGAAGCATGGGGAGCGGAAAAAATCAAAACGGTTAAAAATGAGCCATGGGAAGAAGCTTTCGCGAAACCGATAGCGCAACGCACCGATCCTGATGTCAGGAAAATTCTAAAAGCATATAAAGAAGATGTGCCTGAGTTTGTAGCGATTAAAAAACAATTGGATGATGCTAATGCGAAGCTCAAGGCGGCGGATGACGCTACCACTTATTGTATCATCACAAAATCGACGCCGAATAAGCGAACAGTTCGAGTCCTGCCGCGTGGCGATTTCTTCAATGAAACAGGTGAGGTAGTGAAGGCAGAATTTCCGTCTTATTTACCGAAACCTAACATTGAAGGCCACGAACCGAACCGTCTGGATCTCGCACAATGGATTGTTGCGAAGGACAATCCGCTCACTTCGCGCGTGTTGGTGAATCGGCTTTGGAAACTGTATTTTGGCATCGGTTTGAGTAAGACACTGGAAGATTTCGGCCTGCAAGGTGAGATGCCACCGAATGCGCCGTTACTCGATTGGCTGGCAGCGGAAATAATGGAACAAAAGTGGAACGTGAAAAGCATGGTCCGACTGATGGTGACGAGTAAGACTTATCGGCTCAGTTCGGTGGCTACGCCTGAAATGCTCGCGCAAGATCCCGAGAACCGTGAGCAAGCGAGACAGAGTCGTTACCGATTGGATGCTGAATTTATTAGAGATTTTTCATTAGCTACTTCGCGTCTGTTGGTTCCGATGATCGGCGGTCACAGCGTGAAACCCTATCAGCCAGAGGGTTATTGGGAAAATCTCAATTTCCCACCTCGTGAGTGGGATGTCTCTTCTGGCGGTGCGCTCTACCGTCGCGGTCTCTACACATGGTGGCAGAGAATGTTTCTTCAGCCATCGATGTTGGCATTTGATGCGCCCACTCGCGAGGAGTGCACGGCGGAGAGGACAAAATCCAACATTCCTCAGCAAGCACTCGCGCTGCTTAACGATCCTACTTTCGTCGAATCTAGCAGAGCAATGGCGATACGTGTCTTCAAGGAAGCGAGGGGTGATGAAACGGCTCGCTTAAACTGGCTATGGCGCGAAGTTTTACAACGTGCGCCCACGGATCGCGAACGAGCTACGTTACTCGCACTTTTGCATAGACATCGCTCGGAGTTCAAAGCCGATCTGCCAGCCGCAACCGCGCTAGGTAAGGTTGGTATGTTGCCTACGGCAGATGTGGACGCGGCAGAACTCGCTGCGTGGATCAGTGTGACGCGCGTGATGATGAATCTTCATGAATTGATAACTCGGTCTTAAATCTTTCTATGACATCTCTCACACACATGCACCGCCGTGCATTTCTTAGTCGCGCCACTTATGGTTTCGGAGCAGCCGCTCTTTATCAACTGCTAGGCAACGAATCTAAAGCTGCCGGATTACCGGGAATCTTATCTTCGCCTCACTTTGCAGCGAAAGCGAAACGAGTGATTTTCCTGAGCATGGCTGGCGGACCGTCGCATTTGGAGACCTTCGACTACAAACCTGTGCTCGCAAAAATGGACGGCCTGCCGATGCCGGAAAGTCTAACCAAAGGGCAGCAAATCGCGCAGTTGCAAGGCAAACCATTGAACTGCTTCGCTCCCCAACACGGTTTCCAGAAATATGGAAAATCTGGGCAAGAGTTTAGCTCGTTATTGCCATTGCTAGGAACGATGGCAGATGAAATTTGTATCATCCGCTCAGTTACCAGCGAGGCGATCAACCACGATCCCGCGCACATGTTCATGAACACCGGCTCGCAGATCGCAGGTCGTCCTAGCATGGGTGCGTGGACCACTTACGGTCTTGGTAGCGAGGCACATAATTTACCGGGATACATGGTGCTCACCTCGCACGGTCGCGGTGGTCAGAACCAGCCAATCGCGGCTCGGCAGTGGGCCAGCGGATTTCTACCAAGTCGCTACCAAGGTGTGCATTTACGCGGGAAAGGCGATCCGGTGATGTATCTCAACTCCCCTCCGGGTGTCAGTACCAGTAAGCAACTGGATGTCGTAAAGTCAATCAATGCCCTCAATGTTGAGCATAATGCGATGGTCCAAGACCCCGAAATTGCAACGCGCATCGCTCAATATGAAATGGCCTACCGAATGCAGTCGAGCGTACCTGATTTGATGGATCTCTCGAAGGAATCTGCATCGACGATTAAGCTCTATGGCTGCACGCCGGGTGACGGTAGCTTTGCCTATAACTGCCTGCTTGCTCGTCGGCTTGCGGAACGTGGCGTGCGTTTCATTCAGCTCTATCACAAAGACTGGGACCACCATAGTGACGTCAAGCAGGGCATTGTTTACAAAGCTGAAGAAATTGATCGTGCTTGTATGGCTTTGCTCACAGATCTCAAGCAACGAGATCTACTGAAAGACACGCTCGTCATCTGGGGCGGGGAGTTTGGTCGGACTCCAATGTCTCAAGGCAATGGTCGCGATCACCACAACAAAGGCTTCAGTATTTGGATGGCTGGCGCAGGAGTGAAACCCGGAATCAGCTACGGTGCCACCGACGAGCTAGGCTACCACGCGGTCGAAAATCCCGTGGATGTGCATGATCTCCACGCCACGATGCAGCAACTTCTAGGAATCGATCACACGCGGCTTACATATCGCTTTCAGGGCAGAGATTTCCGTCTGACGGACGTTAAAGGAAAAATCCTCCAGAGCATTTTATCGTAATTTCAAAGCCATTTCTAAAAACCTGACAAAAGTTTGGGAATAAACTCTGAATGATCGGGCCTAAGTTTAGTGCCGAATGAAAAATCCAACATTGTTGTGAGGTCGTGCAGGGTGTTGCCCAACCTATTCTTGCCGTGGAACCCGCTTAGTAGAGATGAGGAACATCGGTTTTTAGCGCTTATTCACACTATTAAGAAGATGATCTTATAGGTTCAAAAATAAAGAAATCATCAAGAGATGGGTAAAAGAAATCGGGCAGACCTTGCTGACCTGCCCGACTGAAAGTTCAGAATGTTTTTGTTTAGGCTCAGAGAAGCATCAGGGCGGGCTGCTCAATGAGTTTCTTGATCTCTGCCAAAAAAGCAGCTCCGACTGCGCCATCCACGACGCGATGGTCGCAGGAAAGGCCAAGGTTCATACGAATGCCGGGCACGACTTGGCCGTTTTTTACGACTGGTTTTTCAATGGCAGCTCCGACGGATAGAATCGCGGCTTGTGGTGGGTTGACGATGGCATCGAAGGATTCAATGCCCCATGCTCCGAGGTTGGACACGGTGATGGTGCCGCCGTCGAATTCGTCAGGTTTAAGCTTTTTGTCTTTAGCGCGGACGGCAAAGTCTTTGACGGCACGAGAAATGGCGAGGAGAGATTTTGACTCGGCTTGTTTGATGACTGGAGTAACAAGACCGTCCTCGACGGCAATGGCGACGGAGAGGCCGACGTGCTTGAATTTCACGATGTGATCGCCCGCGAAGGATGCATTGACGGCAGGAACGGTCTCAGTTGCGTTGATTACGGCTTTGAGGATGAAATCGTTGACGGAGTATTTGTTACCATGAGTTTTCTCAGCCTGAGCGTTCACTTGTGCGCGTAGGGCCATGAGCGGGGCGGCATCTACTTCGAGGTGCAGGTAGAAATGGGGAATTGTTACCTTAGAAGTGAGTAAACGTGAGGCGATGATCTTGCGCATCGAGCTGAGTTCGATGCGTTCGTCGCCGTCTTTGGCCACTGGGACAATTGCAGTGGCGGCAGGTGCTAGAGCAGCAACCGGAGTTGCGGCTTTTGATTTAATTGAGGCAGCGAGTGCCGCTGCGGCTGTGGCTTCGGAAGATGGCGTTACAAATTTGTTAGATGAATCCACCCCGGCTTTGACATCGCTTTTTACAATGCGACCAGCCGGACCGGAGCCGATGATGTTCTTCAAATCTAAGCCTATTTCCGTCGCGATTTTACGGGCAAGCGGTGAAGCCTTAATGCGAGAACCGTTTGCTAGGATAGGAGTAGAAACCGCAGTGTTCTGAGTAACGGTAGCAGATGGTGTTGTGATCGGAGCTTGGATAATGGGTGTCAGTGCTGGAGTGGCGGAGTCGCCGTCTAGGACAGCAAGAATAGAGCCGATGGCCGCTTTTTCTCCTTCTTGAATGAGAATTTTAGTGATGGTGCCATCGTCAAAGGCTTCCATTTCCATGGTTGCTTTGTCGGTTTCGACCTCTGCAAGGATATCGCCAATTTCTACGTTATCGCCGACTTTTTTATGCCACTTGATAAGGGTTCCCTCGGTCATGGTATCCGAGAGTTTAGGCATTTCGATGTTCACAGACATGTTTTTTGGTAGGGAGTGATTCGGATTGAGAATGGGAAATGATGCGGTGATTTCCAGCCTTTTTACGGAGAGATTTAAAAACAAAAAAGCGCGGGGAGCTGAGGACTCCTCCGCGCTAGGGGAAATGAATGAAATTTAACTCAAGGTGTGACTGGAACTGGGCCGAGTGGGAGTGGTTTCATGGACGGAATAAGGCCGATGTTCGGGCTACCAACTGACCCTTGGGCACTAGCCATCCGCAGTGTGGATTCGGAAGTACTGCCACAGCAGTCTTTTTTCGGGCAATAGAAGCGGGCACAGGTGCCACAAGGAATGCGAACTTTTTTCTCAACGGTGCGATAACGAGGAACTTTTTTCTCGATGGTTTGGACCATGCCACCTTTGCCGCTTTTCGCGTCACCGTGAGTGACGATTTCTTCGGTCACGGTGTCGTAATGGCAGGTTTTGACTTGGCGGCTTTCCGTGGTGTATCCAGCACCTTGATTTAGATTTCCGAACATGGAGCAGCAAGAAGAAAAACTGAAGGAAACAGCCAGAAGTGAAGTGAAGAGCAAGAGGTTTTTCATGAAAGGTAATTTATGGATAGAAAGAGGCAGATTTTGGGTATTTTACAGGCAGCAACAAGAATTGAGGCTGAGAAGTGCTGCGCTAGCAGTGATTATGATGATTGTAGCGCGTAAAGGCATATTTCAGATGCTAGGAAACGATTCAGGGTTGGCAACAAAAAAGACAAATATCAGCGTGTTGTATTAAAGGACAGTCCTTCTATAAAAATCTGTTCTTGCCTTTTACGCTCCACTTCGGTAACTCTCCCGAATGAGCAGAAGAGCACGTTGGTTAGCTGAGTGGCGGAAATCCATGGGGAAACCCATCTTTTACCACGTCATTTCGAGAGTGGTGGATCGTCGCTTCGTGCTTGGGACTGCCGAAAAGGAGAAGTTCCGCACTTTGATGCGGATGCAGGAGAAATTCACGGGTTGCCGG
>JANOQR010000123.1:0-3047 GCA_031414935.1 Luteolibacter sp. | reverse complement strand
CGCCCGCCATCGCCGCAGCGACGGAAAACGCCCCAGTGTAGGCGAAGGTATTGAGCAGTTTCAGCCCCGGAGCCATTCGCTTGCGGACCACAGCTCGGTTATCCCGCTGATCGAGAAAAATGCCCTGCGAGTAGCCGGACTGAAACGAAATCTCGGATGCGACGCCATTTTCTAAAATGAGAAACGGCTCGGAAACCAGTGATCCTGATAGATGTGTCGGCGATTCTTTCTGATGTTGGTCCAGCCGCTTCCAGTAGCAAGAAACGCCCTGATCTCGCACCCACTCGCGAAACTCCGGCGCTAGCTGGCTTCCCGTCGTGGAGACCAACCAACGGCCCGCGTAAGACTCGAGGATGAGTCCCGGCAACCCGTCACCAGCACCATCGACGAGACGAACTACATTGTTAGTTTTACTCAGCAGTGCCGCCCGACGATCCATTGCGCTCTTGAGAAGGCGGATCATCACTTCAGTTTAAAGGAGCCTTGAGTGTTGGATTTGCCAATCTCATCGCCGAAGAGGAATCCTTTCACCACGCTGCGATAGGAGCCACCAGTTCGCCCTTGGAAAAACAGATAGACTGTCTCCGTGTAGGTCACCTTGCTATTCTGGCTGTAAGTCATCATCAGTTTGCCGCATGGTTTCGCGACGCCATTGTAGAGAGCCTTGGACACCGAGTATTTGTATTTCACCGTCTCTTTGCGGTTGTCGTTTTGATAGGAAATTTTACTCAAACTTTGCAGAGTCAGCTTGGTCTTCTTTTGCCAAGAGGTCGGGAAACGGTTGTTCTCTCCTGTTGCTTTTTCCGTTAGGTCAAAGATGTCGCCACCCAAAAGTCCATCCAGCGGGTCGATCACCGTCTTGTTTGGCAGCGGCCATTTCTCCTGCCCGACAAACTCGCCATTCACCAGCTCGTAAGCACCGCCGCTAATGAGAAATCGGTTGTAATTCACTCCGCCGACATACTCCACGACTGCGATCGTGAAGTTGTAGGTGCCATTCAGCGTCGGCAATTCAGAGCGGGTCTTGACCGTGAAATCATCAAATTGAAACCCGGCACCGAGCGAGCCTAGCAGATACTCACCGACGATGACGGCATTCGCCTGATTCGGAACCGTCGGCGGATACTCAAACTTCGACGCCCACAGCACCAACCGGACAAAACCCGTTCCAGTAGCACTCACATTCTGCAGCTCCCCCTTCAGTTTGAACCCGCACTGCGGCTGAGTGATGTTCCAAGTCAGATCGCCATCGAGGTAAAATGGAAAGGAATACTTCGTGATCGCGTTGGAGCGAGTGGAACAAAACAAGATGGCCAACAGGCAAAGGAGCGTTTTCATAAAAGTTCTTTCAAGCGGCGTGATTCACAAGTCAAGCGGAAGTCCGGGATGCGGCAACTGAGTTAATCCGACAACAAGTTTGGGGTAGATCGCCCTTCAAACCGAATATCATGCACCTGAAGCATCAAAGTCGCCGCTACAGGTTCATGTGAAATTCATCGGCTCATCATCAGTTCTCCACAGGAGTGATTTCCATTGGCTTCATGAATGTTCTAATCACTGGAGCCGGAAACATCGGTACGACACTTGCGAATGTCCTCTTGGCAAACAAAGAACTGCTCTCCATCAATACCTTGTGGGTTCTCAAAAACCAAATCCAACCTTGGCAGACTGCGGATCTCGATTTCTTGCGTCGCGCTGGCGCAGTCATCTGCACACGCGAAAGATGCGCGGATTGCATTCTTTTATCCGAAATCGAATCCTTAGTGGACTACGTGTTCGACTGCGCTGCGAGCGGCACCGCTCGGGCACTCAGGGATTACTACGACCATTTGCCGCGATTAGTCGGCGCTTGTGCTCAGGGGAGTGAAAAAGGATTTGGCGTCCCGTTTATGACAGGAGTCAATCCGGCTGCGATCCGCAGAGAGCGCTTCGTTAATGTCGTTTCCTGCAACTCCCACGGCACAGCAGCTGTGCTACAAACATTCGCTGGCCCGCAGTTAGAAGATCTGATCGAAGGCGATGTCGTGGTGGTTCGGCGATGCGAGGATATCGGCTCACATCAACGCCTCGTTTCCGCAAGTGTCGTAGCCCGGCATCTGAATTCACTCGCAGGCACCCACCACGCTATCGATGTCACTGATCTATTCAAAACCGTCGCCATTCCTCTCAAACTAACAAGTTCTGATGTCACCACCCCAAGCCAACTGATGCATACCGCACGATTCGATATTCTGTTAAACTGTGAACTTTCAACTGCCGACATCTGTAAGCGAATCGCGGAAAATCCATTCATCGCCACGACGCAAAAATTCGACTCCAATAGTGTTTTTGAGTTAGGACGACGTTACGGTTTTCAAGGACGCATCTTCGAGCACGCCGTAATCGTCGAAAATAACCTGCTTGTGGATGGCAATCGGCTTCGGGGCTGGATCTTCGTCGCACAGGAGGGCAATACAGTGATTTCCACACTGGATGCTTTTTTACTGCAAACAGGTTTTTCAAATCGCGATCACGTTCTCAACACACTCAAAAATCAGCTTCTAGAAGCTCGTTGGTAATATCGCATCCCGCTCAAAAAATTCACCTGCTGCGAAGATTGCCATGCCCGCGAATTTTCCTACGATCCCACGTCAATGAGCCACCTCCCCGAATCTCTCACCGCCGCAGTCGCCAATGGTAGCCTACTTGCGTCCGCGAAAACTAACATCATCGCCCTGCTCGATGGGACGACCAACGCCATCGCTCCGCTAGCCATCCAAGAACTCGCGGACGCCGGGGAGTGGGATGAACTGAACGACCGTTTTTTCAAAACCCTCGCTTTCGGCACTGGTGGCCTGCGCGGGCGGACCATTGGCCGCGTTGTCACCCTAGCAGAGCAAGGAAATGGCGGGCCTAACGGGCGCCCTGAGCATCCCTGCACCGGCACTGCGACGATGAATTTCTACAACGTCAGCCGCGCCGTCCGTGGCCTCATCGCCTACGCGAAACAATTCGCTGGCTCGACGCGCAAACCCGTCCTCGTCTTCGCCCATGACACCCGCCATTTC
>JANOQR010000122.1:0-59624 GCA_031414935.1 Luteolibacter sp. | reverse complement strand
AGAAGACTATCCGGAAAGAAGAGTCACTACAGCCGAATGGACAGCGACGGAATCGCCCATCTACCGTGATCCAGAAGACGACTGGGCAAAAGACCCATCCGTAATCAAGGTGGGTAACACCTACTACATGTATTATACCAGCGCCAACCCGTGGCAGGAGAGCGGCACTGGCGGCGAGGACGAGCCAAGGATCGACTACGCCACCTCGCCCGACGGCCTCAAATGGACTTATCAGGGCTTGGCCATCCCCAAGGGCAAGCCTGGGGAATGGGATGAAGAACGAGTTCAAGCACCAGCCAAGCCGACCCTGAAGAATGGCGTCTATTACATGTATTACGCTGGCAAGAACACAAAGTCACCAGTCGCCATCGGCTATGCCACATCCACCGATTTACGCAAGTGGACCAAGCACCCCGGCAATCCTGTGCTCAACCTTGGTAAATGCAATGATCCGTATATTTTCCAAGAGAACGGCACCTACTATCTCTTCCATACCTCGGGTGGAGATATCATTCGATATGTGACTTCCGTTGACCTACTCACTTGGTCCTCCGCACCCATATCCACCGGAGCCGTTGGCGAAGGTAGCATTGTGATCAAAGATGGTCCGAGCTATACCATGCTCGGTTGCATTGGATTTTCAGGCAATGGCGAATACTACGAAACATATACCACCCAAGACCTTGCGAAACCCTTCACAGACTGCGGAAAAACCAAAATCAACATTCCTGAGTTTGCGAAGGGATCATTGTGCCATGGAGACATTATCCGGAACGGAAAGGATTACTGGTTCTACTTCCAAGCCACCCGCGATGGCGGCAGAAAATTTCAAATCGGCCTGGCGAAGCAACCAGTGCCATAATCATGCAGCAAGTATGCTAAGTTTTTGGGCCGATTCCGCCCAATTTAATTTCACCCAAAAAACTATGAAACTACATCTATTATGCACCGCTTCACTTTTGCTCATCACGCCTGTGGTGGTCGCACAGGCAAAACCTTTGAAAGTCTTCATCCTCGCCGGGCAATCGAACATGCAGGGCCAAGCCGTAGTCGATCTCACGGGCAAAGATTACAATGATGGCAAAGGCACGCTCGCCATGCTCTACAATGATCCAGTAAAGGCTCCGATCTACAAACACCTCAAGACCTCTGATGGAAAATGGGTGACGCGGGATGATGTGTGGATCCAGTATCAACGCGACGAAGCAGACTTAGAAGTCGGGCCGCTCGGTCTCGGCTACTCGGCTTACAATGACGACCATCATTTCGGAGCAGAACTTCAGTTCGGCCATGTAATGGGTGATGGCATACAAAATCAGGTACTTCTCATTAAAACAGCTTGGGGCGGTAAAAGCCTAGATGTGGATTTCCGTCCGCCCAGCTCCGGCGGACAAGTTGGCCCCTACTACACGAAGATGATCTCAGAGATTAACAATACGCTCAAAAATCTAAAAACGAACTTCCCCAAGTATCATGATCGCAGTTATGAAATCGCGGGATTTGTCTGGTGGCATGGGTGGAATGATTTCTGTGATGCCAAAATGGCGGCAGTGTATGAAGAGAACTTGGTCAATCTGATTCAAGATGTGCGCAAGGACTTGAAGTCTCCGAAATTGCCAGTCGTCATCGGCGACCTAACTGGTAGCTGGATGAAAGGCGATACGGATATTCCAGAACTGGTAATGACTATTAAAAAAGCCCAGAAAAACGCAGCGGGAAAGCCGAACTTCAAAGGCACCGTCAAGCTGGTCGAAACAATCGACTTCGTACGCAAACCCGAGGATTCGCCCCATCCCGGACATGAGCATCACGAATTCGGAAATGCGGAAACCTATTTCCTCGTCGGTGATGCTCTGGGCAAAGCCATGCTGACCTTGCTGCCGAAGTGACAAGGATTCTCTAAATTATCCGCACGATGATCTTCTTCCCATTCATGTTCACAGGAATCTGATTCTTTTTGAGCGCGGTCACCTGCGGCTTGGCTCCGCCAAACCCGGACTCTAAACGCATCAGTAGCCAAACATTTTCCGATTGCGCCATCCATCGGCGTCGTGACACGTATCTAGCGGCAAATTACCCATCTGTTTCCCCAAGTTCCAGCTCTCGGGCTGATCGACATCCCGGCCATGGAAGATCTGTCATTCCCTCTAGCACCAAAAAAATGATAACTCGCTTTTTCCTCGTCATCCCCGCCTGCATTTCAATTTCCCTTGCCCAGGAAACTGCACCCGTGAAGCCGGTGCAACCGTCGGCAAAGGACGCCACCACAGAACTCGTAAAGCCTACCGTGACCAAGCTGGATGAAACCCGCTACCAGATCGGCGGCGTCGTTCTCGACCGAAAAAACCGCGAAATCCGTTTTCCCGCCAAGGTGAACATGGCCGAAGGACTGATCGAATACATACTCATCCTCCAAAAGGGAAAAGCCCACGAAGCACTTCTCGTCACGCAGATCGTCCCCACCGATCTCAATCTCGCCTTCGTCTTGCTTCGCTATCCACCATCGCCCGAGCTATTTTCCCAGATCAATGAAACGGGCCACCCGACTGGTCTCTATCCGGAGGTTTCCTCCCCCGTGAGAGCTGCCGCCCGCATCACCATGGAAGTGGAATGGAGTGACAGCGGCACCACCCGCCGCGTTCCCATCAACGAGTGGCTCCGGGACAATGCGAAGGACACTGCCTTAGCGCCGGGGCCATGGCTCTACACCGGATCAAGCCTCTACGAGGGGAAATTCATCCCCGACCTCTCTGGAGACATCGTTTCCATCAAGCTCGATCCATATGCGATGGTCAATTTCCCCACCACCGAAGACGAACAAGGCGTGGTCTGGTTCGCATTTCCCAAACGAGTCCCGCCCGTGGGAACGGACGTGACCGTGGTCATCACCCCCCACTTCAAAAGTAAACCTCTTCCGACTCACTGAATCACCCATCAAATCGGCATCAACCCATGAAAGCAGTTCACTCAGTCATCTCATCCTTAGCTATTTCCCTGCTGGCGATTCAGAGCAGCCAGGCAAATGAAATCAAAGAGCAGATTTACGGGACAATGCCAGATGGCAGAAAAGTCAGGATTTTCACTCTCACGAACAAGACCGGCCTCGTCGCCAAAGTGACGGAATACGGCGCGATTCTGGTGTCGATGGCCACGCCGGACAAATCTGGAAAAATAGCGGATCTCACCCACGGCTACGACACCCTGGAAGGCTGGCTCACGAATACCTCCTACTTTGGTGCTACCGTGGGGCGCTTTGGAAATCGCATCAAAGACGGCAAGTTCTCTCTCGATGGCAAGGAATACAAACTCGCCACCAACAACGATCCCGGCGGCATTCCGTGCCACCTGCACGGCGGATTGAAGGGCTTCGACAAAGTCGTCTGGTCAGGGAAACCGACGGCGGATAACGGCGTCGAGTTCACCTACATTTCCAAAGATGGAGAAGAAGGCTACCCTGGAAATTTAACCATAAAGGCAACCTATAGCCTCGGCGACGACAACATCCTGCACTGGGATGCCACAGCTACCACCGATGCGCCCACAGTCCTCAACATCGTCCAGCACAGCTACTGGAATCTCTCGGGCGACCCGACCACCTCGATCAACGACCATATCCTGATGCTCAATGCAGACGGCTACCTTCCCACCGATGCCGGCTTGATTCCAAGCGGGAAAATCGACCCCGTCGCTGGCACACCCATGGATTTCACAAAACCGACCGCCATCGGAGAAAGAGTCGGCGCGGATTTCGAGGCACTCAAGCTTGGTGGCGGCTACGATCACGCATGGGTTCTTAAAAAAGCGGCTGGCATGAAACTCGCAGCCCGCGTCAAGGATCCCAAATCCGGGCGAGTCATGGAAATCTCCACTGACCAACCCGCCATTCAGTTTTATGGTGGAAATTTTCTGGATGGAAAAGCCATTGGCAAAAGTGGCGTCGCGTATGGTTACCGGACCGCCTTCGCCCTGGAAACCGAGAATTACCCAGACGCGCCAAACCAGCCGTCATTCCCATCCGCAGTGCTACGTCCCGGAGAAACCTACAAGCACGCGATGACGTTCAAATTCTCAGCCGAGTGATCCACACTGGCAGGGACGAGAAAACACCCGTGCCATCACCTGCCGTTTGCGACCAGTAGAGATTGCCGCCGACGGATGACGGACGCCGCAAGACGCTTCGCGAGGTCCGGGGTCGCGGCGTGGGTGCCTTTTTTCCGCCATAACAGCCGAGATCGCCCAAGCCCACATCGTCAGCAGGATGAAAATGACATGCGGCCGGGAAATCGGTGCAGCTTCCGTAAGAGCCACGGACCACCACAAGAGTCAGATGGAGAATACGGAGCGTGATGGGGTCTGCCAGCACGATGACCAAGCGACCTTCGCAGAATTCCACGCGGTGTTCTAAAAATTTCTCGCCGAGTGTGACGGCGGTGGCAGCACTCTTAGTAGCGGGTGGAGCAAGTTCCAGACGGGCAAGGTGCCGTGAGCGGCAGCGCACGGCGAGCGCACAGTAACGGCCTGAGCGCGGTTACATTTTCTCGCGGAAGACGCCCATTTCGGGGGCGCTTTTGACCTGCGCGACTTTTAAAATGGCTGCCAGGTCTTGACCGCACTTGTCGATTCCCGGCGCGGCGGCTTCCGGGATTTTCGCTTGTCGCTGTCCATCCATCCGATTGGGCGGACGATCATATAAATCTGGGTGGATGTTGCGCTGAGCGACCGGGTAGATAGATAGACTATCGTTGTCAGAAGAAAGCGTGGCGTCTGCCGAGGGTGGAGAATATCTCGAGCCCACTTCCACCATCACTGGCGGGTAAACAAGGTAGTTGGATAATTTTTTCTGCCACTGACGGGCACCGACTCTAGTGGGCCGACACCGCCGCGCCTGCCGCTGCCGTGCAACTTTTCTATCGCATACGCTTGGATTGAGAGATCCATTGCCTCGGGGAATGGCCATGCTGTTTGCGAAAGACATTGGAAAAATACTGGCTCGACTGGAACCCACAGCGGAATGCGATCTCCGTGATGCTCAGTTCTGGGTGGGCGGTTAGGAGCCGGGTGGCTGTTTCCATGCGGACTCGTGTTAGATAATCCACTGGAGCTGCGTTACTGAGCTTTTTGCAGTAGGAGGAAAAATGCGTCCTTCCAAGTCCGCAGTGTGCCGCCATCGAGTCTAGGGTCCATGGCTCATCACAGCGGTGGCTCAGGTTTTCCAGAAACAGGCGCACCGTCCGCTCGCTGCTCGACAGGGACTGGTCCAGACGAGGTTTTCTGGACACCAGCATCTCCGCCAGCAGGAGGATGAGTTCATTGATGAGAATCTTCAGCTTGGCATGGTTCGCATCCCGGTCCTTCTGGGCCACGATTTGGTCTAACTTTTCAAAGCATGTGCCGAGCTTGCGATCCGCGCGCCAGATGGTTTGTTCGTTCTGGCTGAGCATCTCGGTGAGCTGCTTGAGGTCGCTTTTGGAAGAGAGCAGCCAAGACGGCCAATGCCATGTCTGGTTAGGACGGCGTATCCCGACATCCAGGATCAACCACGAATAGCGGCTGGCGGGCACCATCGGATTGCCCACCCGATGGCGCTGCCATGGGCGCGTGATGGTGAGGTGGCCGGGTTCCACCAGATAAGACGCGTCGCCCACGCTCAAAGGCAGTTTACCGTTAGAAACATAGCCGATTTCGATTCCTTCGTTGCAATGCCAGTCGAGGCCCCAGTTTTGGTCACGCGGTGCATCCCAGTAGCCGACCATGCAGATCTCCTTCATGTCATGGCGCGGCAACCGTTCGCCGGGATAGCTTCCACGTCCTAGCGCGGCCAGGCACACGTCTCCCTGCTTGGCTGCGACTTTCAGCGGTTGGCAGGTATCGGCGTGGAAGAGCTCTCGATTGCAGCGGAAGGTGGTGCGCTTGTTCATGAAACTGCCGAGTGCAGTATTTACCAGTGGGAAATTTTGCAAGTATCTTGTCTTCAAGAGTGCTAGTGATGGCGGAGTGATGAAACGCCATTCTCGTGCAGTCTTAGGTTTTGCGGCTTTGTTCGGCCTTGTTGCGGGCCATGCGCCGGGAGCGGATGCCGAGGGTCCCGTGCTTAAATGGCTCAAGACCGACACCAGCCTGGCCTTGTGCAATGGCGAAAAAACGGTGTGGCGGCTCGTCTTCGATGCGAAGCAGCCTAAATCGTATTTTCACCCGCTCGCCACCGTCGATGGCGAGGTGCTGACGGGATTTGAACCTGCCGATCATCCGTGGCATCGCGGTCTTTGGTGGTCATGGAAATTTATCAACGGCCTGAACTACTGGGAGGAGGACCCGACCAGCCGGAAAAGCGAGGGCGAGACAGAACTGACGCACGCCACCATCGAGCCGGGCGATGACTTCACCGCGCGCGCCCAGCTCCGCTTCAGCTACCACCCGCCCGGGCAACCTGCCGTCATGACGGAGCTACGCCGCCTTTCGATCGGGCGGCCGAATGCCGCCGGGCAATATGCCATCGACTGGACCAGCGAATTCACTGCGGGAGATGCACCCGTGAAGCTGGATCGGACGCTGCCGCCGAATCAGCCGGGCGGCGCTTCCTATGGCGGCTATGCGGGGCTGTCGCTCCGCTTTCCGCCGGGTGTGACGGGCTGGAATTTCCGCACCAGTGAAGGCGCGACCCGCGGCTCCATGGGCAATGGAAAATCCGCGCGGTGGCTCGATCTATCAGGAGCTACAGCGGGGATTGCCGTCTTTGATCATCCCGAGAACATCCGCCAGCCCTCGCCGTGGTATTTGTATGAAAGCCCGCAGTTGCTCTTCTACAGTCCGGCCGTTTTGTTCAATGAGCCACTGGAGCTGGCTGCCCGCCAAACCGTGAAATTCACCTACCGCATCGTGATCCATTCCAATCCGATGACCGCCGAGCAAATCGAGAACGATTGGCGTCTCTTCGCCGCTCCGGCCAAGCCTTGATCCAGTTTCATCACTCCTACTCACCACCACACATTCCTATGAAAATCGGCTGCTTTGCCCTGATCCAACCGTTTTCGCCCATGCGGCGGCAATTCGAACTCATCCGCGAACTCGGCTTCGACTACGCGGATCTCACGGACAACCACGACGGTGCCACCCTTGGCACCGAATACGGATTTTCCGCCTCATTCAGCCTGGATTCCCACCCGGCGACCATTCTCGACATGGTCAACGAATTCAATCTCACGCTCACCAGCGTTTGCGCCCACGCGAACCTGCTGGATCCCACATCACCGGACCGCTACGCCACGGCGGAAATCATCAAGGCCATCAAGCTCGCCCACTTTCTGGGAGTCAAACAGGTCATCACCACCGAGGGAGATCCCAAGACGGACTTCGGCCATCAGCTCACCGACGATCAGCGCCTTTTCTCGATCCGCGAGAAGCTTCACGAACCGATCCGCTGGGCGAAGACCTTCGGCATCGAGTTATTGCTAGAGCCTCACGGAATTCTCACCGACACCGTGGACGGCATGTCGCGCATCCTCGACGCCCTCGGCCACGAGGAAACGGTGGGCATCAATCTCGACACCGGCAACTCTTGGCTCGGCGGCGGCGATCCGCTGGAATTTGTAAAAACCTTCGGCCCGCGCATCAAGCACGTGCATTGGAAAGACATGCCGGAGGAATGGCTGCCGAAGCGCGGCACCCAGTTCGGCTGCGGCATGGGTCTCATCCCATTAGGAGCTGGTATCGTCGGCATCGAGGCCATCGTGAAGGAACTGCTCTCTCAAGGCTTCGACGGCCCCACTACGCTGGAAATCGCCGGCGAGGAAGCCGTCAAAGTTTCCGCCGAACGCCTCCGCCATTGGGCGAATGTTTAACACCAACCACTTTTCCCCATGAACTCAAATCATCTCAACAGCCGCCGTAATTTCATCGGTGGAGTCATTGCCGCAGCCGTGGCACCGCAATTCATCCCCAGCCGGGTGCTGGGCCAGGAGACCTCTCCCAGCCGGACCATCCGACTCGGCCACATCGGAGTCGGCGGCCAAGGCGGCGGTTTGCTCCAGAATTTCCTCGGAGTGAAGGGCGCCAAGAGCGTCGCCATCGCCGACCCGTTCCAGGCGCGGCGCGAAGCGCGTGGTGCCCGCGTCAAAGAAATTCAAGGCCACGACCCGAAGCTATACAATGACTTCCGCGAGTTGCTGGCCGACGAGTCAATCGACGCGGTGGTCATTGCCACTCCCGACCATTGGCATGTCCCGATCGGTCTGGCAGCCGTGCGGGCCGGCAAGGATGTCTATATTGAAAAGCCATTAGGTCTCACGCTGGACCAAAACCGTGCGATGTTGGCGGCTTGTCAGAAGCATCAGCGCATTTTTCAATACGGAACCCAGCAGCGCAGCCAAGAACTACTCAAGCGCGGCATCGAGCTGGTACTCAACGGCTACATCGGCGATCTCGAACGCATCGAGGTCTGGGCACCGCCGGGTGCTGGCGGCGGCTCGCTTGAGGAAATTCCGGTGCCCGCCGGGCACGACTATGATCTCTATCTCGGACCCGCACCCATGAAGCCGTGCAGCGCGAGTAGGATTACCAGCGCAGCATCTTGGTATTGCTCGGATTACTCGCTAGGCTTCATCGCAGGCTGGGGAGCACATCCGCTAGATGTTGCGATCTGGGGTCACCAATACGACCAGCAAGGCCCGGTGAGTTTCCGTGGCACCGGAGAGTTTCCCACGCCCGATGCATTGTTTAACAACTGCGCGGACTGGGATGTGCAGATCAAATTCGCCGGTGGGCTTCCCATGCACTTCATGAGCACCAAATACGCCCAACCCATCGTGAGCAAATACCGGAAAAATGTCCCGGGTGATGGCACCACGTTTTTTGGTCCCAAAGGCTGGGTCAGTTTGAGCCGCGATGGCTCAGAAGCCAGCAATCCGGAGTGGCTCAAAATGAAAAAATGTGAGGGCGACAAGCGTGTGCCTTATCGGAACAACTACTATGCTTCCTTCGTCGAGTCCGTCCGCGAGCGCACGCCTTCGATTGCGCCCATCGAAGATGCGGTTCGTTCCGATGCTCTCAGTCATCTGTCGTTGATGGCCATCAAGTCCGGGCAGGAAGTCGTCTGGGACCCCAAGGCCTACAGCATCCTCACGCCGGAGCCGCTCAAGTCACAGATGAGCCATAAAATCCGGGGTGATTGGGCGCAGAGTTGAAATCATCGCACGACACTTCCCGTCAAGGCCGTTCAATCCGGCTTTTCGCGAATCCGGGCGACCTGTGTATCAGGCCCTGCAGCGCGCTTCCCTCGATCCGTGTGTTGAAATCTCCGTTCCCTGTAACGGCTCATTCACTGGGCCGATGATCGACCTAGTTGCGGGATAAAATAGATTTGGTCGGCTCTCGGGTCCGTGTTCACTTTTGTGGAATCAAGTTAATGCAAAGCCTCTTTTCAACCGATTAAGATCATGCCCTGAAGCAGAAATAGGACTATCAACCCAGAACAAGACACAAAATGAAACGCAGCACACGAAACCTTATCTTCGCAGCGATCGCAGGCCTCACGGTCTCGTCCAACGGCGCGATACTTTTCACTGAGGATTTTTCGGACAACACCGCCGCTCCCAATCTGGTGTTGGGCACGGGCCACGGCTCGCCGACCACCACCACCACTGGTGCTTTCACGATCACTTCTGGGTCAAACAGCCGCATCTTTCTTGGGACCAACGACACAAATTACAGCACCATCAACTTCACCTTTGAAGCTGACGTATTTGTACCCAATCTTAACAACGCGTGGTCGATTGCCTTCCTCGGAATGGGTAGCCCCAACGCCAATAGCGGATTTTTCGGTGAGCCGACAACGGGCCAGCACCTCGTGATGGCCGTGCGCAATGATGAGACGAATGGAAATCTCCAGAGCCGCGATAATGGCACGAACACGATACATCATTCAAATATCGGTTTGACCATCGCGACCCACGGCATCCGCATGGACTGGAATGCTACGACGAAGCAGGCGACATTCATGTTTGATTTAGGCAATGACGGAACCTACGACCCTGCGAGAACTTACATCGTGGACGGTTCGAACAACGGCTTTGACGGCACCAATTCACGACTCTTCGTCGGTGGTGGTAACGGCTTGATCTTCGACAACATCAGCATCGTTCCTGAGCCATCCGCAGCTCTGCTAGGCGGCTTGGGAGTCCTCTGCCTATTGCGCCGCCGCAGAATCTGAGTGCCGATCAGATTGACTTTAAATAGTCCAGAAAGAGGAAGGGGCTAAATCTTCCCTCTTTTTGTGTCCATCTGTCTTCTTTTGCTGAAGTTGATGAACACACCACCCCTGCCCCGTCATGTGCTTGCCGCTCTGGCCAGTGCTACCTTTCTCGCGATTCCGGCGACCGCTGCGGAGTATCGCGTCTCACTTTTCCGCCAAGGGTGGCGAGACCGCGAAGTAACTTTCAACACATCTACCAAAGATGACCCAAGAACGATTCCACCGCTAGGGAAGCCCTCAAACAGCAACATGGGATTGAGAACCGGCGAGGATTTTACCCCGAGCGCGGCGCAGTTTATGGAAATGCAGTGCCGTGCTCGACATCACCAAAGTCATCGAATGCCACACCGCCACTGGGAATGACGTATGGCCCTCCCGGTTTCTTGATAAATTAACCTGCATCCAGATATGTGATTTCACCATCTGAGGAGTGGCGACCTTATTTTCGCTTTTTCCCTATACCGCTGCGAAAAAAGAGCCGCTGGTTTTCACCAGCGGCCTTAAAACCTAGAGAATGGTATCGAGAAATTACCCGTGAGCCATCAGGCGCGGCGGCGGCGCAGGAGAGCGAGCAAGCCCAGGCCACCCAGCAACGCGGAGGTGGGTTCCGGCACTGAAATCAATTGGAAACCACTGAAACCGATACGGCTGTCGGTTAGGTTGGGATTGATGGCGTGCTCAGTCATCGTAATTTTACCGTTGATGTCCGCTTGCACAGCCTGGAAGTATGCGTAGTTGACTCCAGAAACCCAAGTGCTGCCGTTCGTCTGATTGTTAGGCATTGCGAGGGTATTGGTGTTATTCATCGTGACCGTAGGGCCAGTTGAGTTCACATTCGTAGTTGACCATTCACCGACCCCCTTGGCAACGGGCTCGTTACTCGTGTGGGCGGAAGCGATGTATAGATCATATCTAGCACCGACGGTGAGTCCGGTGATCGTGAATGAAGCAGAATTTCCCGGGCCGTTGTAGAATGCGGAGGCGGATCGATGGATCATCGTCAGTGCGGCTCCGGAGTTCCAGTCATCCACACCATCGAATCCGGTTTCGGTGATTCCTACACCGGTGCTGGCCCCTGTGCTGTCGATCATGTTGGTGATAGTCGGTGAGGTAGATACCCATTGGTCGATGTTCCAGCGCTCCGTACCCGCCGCATGGAGTGATGGGCCAAAAAGTGTTGATTCGGGAGACGCCGAACCGGGCAAGGTCACTTGATAGTTAATGACCACAGCATTCGCAGCTTGCGCGAAAGTGAAGGCCGCTGCGAGGGAGAGCCCCCATGAGGAGAGGCTTGATTGATTACTTTTCATGTATTTGTGTGTTAATTCGGAGGTTCAAAATTGCCATCGATTTCAATTCAGCAGAATAGTCGCATCAATATCGGGAAGATCTTCGAGCTCGTGAACTGTCATGACGATCATTATTTTGTGGCAAACTAGGCTGTCTGGCGCACTGCTTCACGCGCGATACACCAGTTTTCGGCTGCGATAAGGGAGTTCAAGCCTAGTTCGATTTCCAAACTGATGGGGTATAGCAAAAGCGGTATGAGATGCGCTGCTGTGGGGTTTTTCATCTCGTTAGTTTGGCTTGGCAATCGGCGGGAGGAGAACAGGAGGTGCGCCGGTGATTTGGAGTTTTTTCTCCTTGATGGACAAGACCAGTGCCGTGGCGGCGGTGGCCGCAAGACGGGGGCCTGCCGTGTAGTCCTGCGGGTTGTTGTCGCGGTTGGGTTGGTAGTAAAAGCTGCCGTCCGCGCATTGGCTCAGACTGAACGACCAGCGGTTGTGATCCATCAGCAGGCGCAAGCTGGCGGGATCAGTCGCCGCGCCTAGGCCGGTCCAGACCAAGCCTAACAATGGACAGCCGTGGGTATCGGTGAATGTGTCGGGGTTCTTACCGATGCATTGGGCGGTGAGTTTGGAAAATGAGGTGAACTTCGCGCTGCCAGCGGCATCCACGTAATGGGCAACGGCAGAGGCCCCGGTGCGGCCCATGTCGGCGTAGCCATTTCCACCCACTCCATCGGCATACCAGACGTAGCCGATCGTGTTAGTGCCTTTGGCGATGAATTCGTGGGCTGCGTCGAGGCGCGCGCGATCCACGCTGAGTCCGCAACGTTCCATCAAGGACCAAGCGGTCATGGCTTGCGCGGTGGTGATGTTCATCCCGCCGTAGCCGTTCGCCCCCGGAGTGTAGAAACCATGGCCGAAACCACCGGCGATGTGCTCGCGCTCTGGGGGCACGATCTTGCCTTGCTGGGCCTGCACCAGCCATTGGTTGATTTCTTCCAGCTCCTTCAACACCCAATTTTCACGGGTGATGAGGTAATACTCTGCCAGGGCGGTGCCATAGAGGGTGTAGTCCCATGTGGGTAAGCCTTGTGATTTCTGCCCATCAGTGCGCTCTGCCATGAACTTCATCGCCTTCGTGATCACAGGCATGTGGCGCATGTCGCCACTGCCTAACAAAGCCATGGCGGCGAAGGCATTGATGTGGGGACGGCTGCTCCAGCTTCCGTCGGGGAGTTGTGTCTTGCTGAGCCAGTCGCAGGACTCCTTGAGCAGAAGGTCGCTCTTTTTGCATTCAAACGGATAGGTCTCGGAGAAACTGCCGTAAGTCACCGGTACTTGCAGTTCACCTGGAGCTTCTGCTCACCGCGCAGAACATCGAGCACCAGCCTGCCGGCCAGTTTGCCTTGGCTTTCCTCCAAGGCGTTGGCGAAGTCCATCATCGGGCCTTGGTAGCCGAATTTGCCCTCGCCGTAGCCGAATTTGTGCGCGGTCATGAAAGCACGCGTGTTAGCACCGGTGATTTTGTCGCCCACCTCCAGTTTGCCAAAGGCGGGGCTTTGCTTGAAAACGAACATCACTTGGAGTTTTGTCGGTTCCTCCTTGGTGATCATCGCCCGCGCACCGGTGATGCCCAGATTGATGAACCAGCCGGGGACTTCGGCATCCGGGCCGACCTCGGTTTTGAGATTGCCCCAAGGCGGGTTATCCAGAGACCACGCTGGGTCGATGGGGAGTAAAAAAAGGGCGAGCAGCGAAAGCTGACGCATGGCACGAGGTTTCCAAGCGGCTTGTGTTATCATGAATGAGCAGGCGGGATGAACAATTTACGTTTCAGAAATCACTTCCGAAAATTATCAATCATTCTGTCGAGCGTTTTCACGTCACAAACCCGGGCGGCTTTTGAAGCAGTTCGGACTTCGTATCAAGACGCTCGATTTCGCCCAAGCAGGATCAAATCGACTGGTAGGTTTCGCGCATCAGTTCGCATTGCGATTGAATTTGCTTCGAGGCGAATCCCCTATTTTCTGCAAAGCGAGAGTGCATACCGCGCGATCTACCTTCTGATTCCCTCCTTGCTCTCTCTGCAACGCGGGGAGCACGGTTGAATTTCGTCAAATCCTCCAGACCACCCGCCTTTTTCATACCAACAAAAAACCATGAATTCACGCCGCGTTATGAACTCGATATCAGATGCCCTGAAACATCTCGCTCTCGCCGTGCCCATGGCGGCGGCACTATGGCTGAGCGCTAGTCCAGCAGCGCAAGCGATCCCGACAGACGCCTTGATTCACTATAACTTCGACTCGATCAGCGGCACCACCGTGACGAATACCGGGAGTCTGGGCAGCGCGGCGAATGGCACGCTGCAAAACGCTACGTCCGTCACCGGCCAGTTCGGAAATGGTCTGAGCTTCACCGGCAGCGGCTCTGGCGTGCGCACAACGGGAAATGTGTCCATTGGGAATGCATTCACCTTCGCGTGTTGGGTCTCCACTACCAACGCCAACAACAATTTCAGTCGGATCATCATGAACAACTATCAGTTGTCGGGTTATCTTGGCACCGACAATGCGAATCCCGGCAAGTATCTGACCATCGTCAAAAACCAGTTTGTCAACAACACGACTTCTGCTGATACGAGTGGTGCTTGGCATCACTTGGCGATGACTTGGGATGGCACGGAGCAAAAATTTTACTATGATGGCGCGCTCGTCTCGACGACTGGCCAATCAGGTCCGACTGCATTGAACACGCAGATCGGATTTGGCTGTAACAGTGGTGCCTACAGCGAGTGCTGGAACGGCAAGATGGACGAGGCTTTCGTCTTCGGTCGGGCTTTGAGCCTAGCAGAAGTCCAAAGCCTTCACACCAACGCTCCGAACACCGCCCCCGCAGTGCCTAGCGGCGTGGCGGCAAGCCCCGTGAGTTCGGGAACGATCAGTGTGAGCTGGGCTGCCGATGCCAGTGCAACGAGTCGCGATGTGTCGGTCATCAACACGCTAACCTCTGTCGAGCAGGTGTTCACGACCTCAGCAGCCACATCCTACACCGTCACCGGCCTGACCAATGGTACGCTCTATCATTTCAAAGTGCTGGCAACCAATACCCTCGGCTCGAGTGCGTATTCCTCCACAGTCAGTGCCACCCCGATGGCGAGTTCGGCCAAGAACATCCTGACCTTCCTTATCCCAGGTGCGCCAGACGGAGCCATTTCTGGCACCAACATCAGCGTGATCGTGCCATTTGGCACCGATGTGACCAATCTCGTGCCCACCTACACGATTTCCTCCTTCGCCACGGGAGACGCGTCATTTCCCTCTGGCACGGCAAGGAATTTTTCCAGCCCTCAGAGCTACACAATTACCGCGCAGGATACCACCACCCAGAACTACACCGTGACGGTGTCGGTCGCCCCGGATGAGACAACGCTGCTGTGGGATCTCGTCGGTAATGGAGCTTGGAATCTGAACGCCGCCAACTGGAAAGGGCAGTCGTCCGGCCTGACCTCACTTTTCTACAATGGCAAGAATGCGATTTTCGACAAGACGACTGGTGGCACGATCACCATCGCCGCCGGGGTGTTGCCGGCATCCACCACCGTCAGCGCCACTGCGGGAACTTATGCCTTCAGCGGCTCGCTCGCCGGTGCTGGGATGCTCACCAAGTCCAATGGTGGATCGCTGAATCTCGACAGCGCGAACTCCTACACAGGCGGCACGCTGATCAGCGGTGGCACGGTGAGTTGCTCGTTGCAGAACCCTTCGCCACTCGGCGGTGCTGGCAACGTCAATGTCACCATCCAAAGCGGTGGCACTCTCGCCATGAACCGTAATCAAATCACCGGTAATCTAACACTGAACGGCGGCAAGGTGGCGACGGGCAATGGCTGGAGTGACGATGCTTGGCTTGGACCTGTTGCACTCAGTGGGATTTCAACAATCGACGTCGGCAGTACGGATGGTTCACTCCTCATCACTGGCGTGGTGAGCGGGCCGGGGAGTTTGATTAAACTCGGCGGATCGGTCAGGCCGACCCGCTTTACTGGAGCGAACACCTTCACCGGCGCCGTGAGCGTGCAGGCTGGCGTTGTGCAAGCCACATCGCTGAACCGGATCAGCGGCGGCACTGCGAGCAGCAGCCTGGGTGCGCCAACGACCGTGGCTAACGGGACCATCTCACTCGGCGCGGGTGGCACCGGCGGCACGCTGTCTTATGACGGCCCGGGAGAAACGACCGACCGAGTCATCAAGCTGGCAGGAACGTCCGGCGGCGCGACGATTTCCCAAAATGGAACGGACACTGGCTTCCCCACGACGCGCGGCGAGAGCGGGCTTTTGAACTTCACCAGCGACGTTTCCAGCCCTGGCACCGCCGGAGTGGACAATCGCAAGACCCTCATCCTGACCCATGGAAACTCGGATGGCACCGGCACCAATCCGGGTCGTGGTGAAATCAGCGGCAGCATCGGTGACAGCGTGCTCGGCACCGTCGGCCAGCTTGCCACCAGCGTTACCAAGGCTGGCCTCAGCACTTGGACACTCTCCGGGGCGAACACCTACAGCGGTGCCACCAAAGTACAGGCCGGCACGCTCGCTTTTTCCCGATCCGATGCATTGGGCAGCGGCTCATTGGACATCACCACCGGAGCCAAGGTGCAGCTCGACTACATCGGCACCCGGCAGATTTCCGCGCTGACTTTTAATGCGGGTTCGGCACAGGCAATTGGCAGCTACGGCTCCTCCCGTTCGCTCGCGACCTTCAAGGACGACGCCCGCTTTTCCGGTCTTGGCACCGTGACCATCGGGTCAATCACTGGCGCGACCACCACCACCCTCGCGCGGACCAGTGGCAACGAGCCATCGAACGGCGGCGAATCACTCACTTTCACCGCCACCGTGGCGGGCACATCACCAACAGGAAATGTGCAATTCTACGACGGACTCACACTCATCGGCAGCAGTGCGCTGAATGGTTCCTTCCAAGCGACACTCACCACCAGTAGCCTCAGCACCGGTGTCCATGTCATCTCCGCTTTGTACGTCGGCAACGCAGGCAATGCCTCCAGCTCCGGCAATCTCACCCAGACCGTGGTGGAAACCCGCACGCTGGTGACCACCACCAGCTTGGCCCTCACCAGCGGCGTCAACCCATCCGCCTACGCTGCGTCAGTCACCTTCACCGCCACGGTAGCAGGCAGCACACCCGCTGGCAGCGTGGAGTTTTATGATGGCATAACTCCGCTGGGCACCACCGCGTTAAACGGTTCCGGTCAGGCGACTCTCACCACCACCGCGCTTGCCGCCGGTTGGCGGGCCATCACCGCGCGTTACCTAGGAAGCGCGACGCATCTGCCAAGTCGCACGGCCACAGCTTATTTCCAAACCGTCAATCCACCGGCGGGCAATGGCAAGTTGAAGGTCTTCATCCTCGCTGGCCAATCGAACATGGTGGGCAAGGGCCAGGTCGAACTCGGTCGCGATCCAAACAATGCCGCCATCAGCAATCTGGTCGGCGGACTCGGCAGCCTGCGCAACATGCTCAACCGCAACCCGGAAAAATACGGCTATCTGGCAGACCCTGCGAATCCCACCGCTCAGGGCAATCCCGGGTTTTTGAAACGCAGCGACGTATGGGTCACCTACACCGGCGAGCCTAACGCACCCGGCCGCACCGGGATGCTGGATGCCAATTTCGGGAATCTGGGAGGCCAAGGACTCATCGGCCCCGAGTATGGCTTCGGCCTAGTCGCGGCGAGTCAACTTGCCGATCCCGTGCTGCTGATCAAAATCGCGTGGGGCGGCAAATCGCTGGCCGTGGACTTCCGTCCGCCCGGTGCTGTCGCGGCGCGCGGAGGCGTGGTCGGGCCGTTCTACACCAGCATCGTGGCGCGGGTGAACCAAGTGCTTGCAGACCTTCCGACTTACTACCCCGGATACACGGGTGGAGGTTACGAAATCAGTGGCTTCGGTTGGCATCAAGGATTCAATGACCGCATCAACGCGACCTACACGGCAGAGTATGAGGCAAATATGACCAATTTGATCCAAGACCTCCGCACCCAGTTTAGTGTGCCAAATCTCCCCGTGGTGATTGGTGAGACCGGCATGGGTAACGCCCCCACTGGTCCAGGTTCGCTGATCGAAGCCCAACGCAATGTTGGGGACCCCGTGAAACATCCGGAATTTGCAGGCACGGTCATTACCGTGAAAACGACGCAATTCGACTACGGAACTTTGCTCGGCACCAGCAGCGAAGGCTACCACTGGAACTGGAGCGGCGAGAGCTATTTCAACATCGGCGAAAGCATGGGCTTGGCGATGATGTCGTTGCTGCCTCCGACCGTGATTCTAACGCCCTTCGAAAGCTGGGCCACCAACCCCGCACAAGGTCTCACCGCTGGCCTCAACGACGGTCCCACGGATGACCCGGATCACGACGAAATTCTAAACCTGATGGAGTTCGCCCTGGGCGGCGCACCCATGACTGCCTCGCAGTCCCAGCTTCCCACCCAGGCTCCCGTAGTCGGTGGAGCATGGACCTTCGCATACGACCGCAGCGTCGCCTCGCGGCCTCCCGCCACCACCCAGATCGTCGAATACGGCGACGATCTATCAGGCTGGACGCCGGTCACCATCCCGCTGAACAGCGCCACCAATGTGGTCATCACCCACCAAGGAGCAACCGATCACGTCGTCGTGACACTCGCGCCACTGGGCACCAAGGGCTTTGTGCGTCTCAAAGTAAGTCAGTAGTTCATCCTCTATCCCACCTGCTGCGCTCCGGGACTGGAGAATTCAAACCCGGGCAATCGTCTGGTCAGGGACCAAGCTCCAAGGCTGACCGTCGATCTCGTTGAAGTTGGGAAAACTAGGTTGTTTCTAGCCTCAGTTGCCGCCGAAATTCCAATTGCGATTCAGCAGAAATTTGCGTTCTCAAGTTCCGTGGTAGTCGTACCAGACCGCCGATCCTAGTTTGAACTAACCAAAAATCCCCATGAATCCACATTGCGTTATCAACTCGATCTCAAGCACCCTGAAACATCTCGCCCTCGCTGTGCCCATGGCAGCGGCACTATGGCTGGGCGCAGGACCTTGCGCTCAAGCGATCCCGACAGACGCCTTGATCCACTACACCTTCGACACCGGCTCGATCAGCGGTGCCACGGTGACGAATAACGGAAGCCTGGGCGCCGCAGCGAACGGCACGATGGTAAATGCCACGTCCGTCACCGGCCAGTTCGGCAATGGTTTGAGTTTCACTGGTAGCGGCTCAGGTGTCCGCACCAATAATGATGTGGCCATTGGCAATGCCTTTACCTTCGCGTGCTGGGTCTCCACCACTAACGGCAATGGTGGCTATAAACGGATTATCGTGAACGACCATTCGCAGTCGGGCTACTTGGGAACGGACAGTCCCAGTAAGTATTTGACCATCGTGAAGAACAATTTCGTCCAATCCGCAACGGGTCCCGATACGAGTGGCGCGTGGCATCACTTGGTCATAACCTGGGACGGCACGACTCAAAAATTTTATTATGATGGAGCAATCAACACTACTGCAGTCCCGTCGTCGCGGAATACCACCTACACCGGAAAATTAGGGTTTGGTAGCAATCTCGGGCTTGGTGAGAACTGGAACGGCAAGATGGACGAGGCGTTCGTGTTTGGCCGGGCTTTAAGCCCCGCAGAAATCGGAGAACTTTTCACCAACGCTCCGAATACCATCCCCGCAGTGCCGACGAGTGTGGCAGCAACGCCCGTGAGTTCCGGAACGGTCAATGTGAGCTGGGCTGCCGATACGAACGCAACGAGCCGCGATGTGTCGGTCACCAACACCGTAACCACTGTGGAGCAGGTGTTCACCACCTCTGCGGCCACGTCCTACTCCGTCACTGGCTTGACCAATGGCACCCCTTATGACTTCAAGGTGCGAGCGACCAATGCCCTCGGCACGAGTGCGTATTCCTCCGTTGTCAGTGCCACCCCAACTCTGAGCACGGGCAAAAACATTCTTACCTTCCTCGTTCCCGGCCAGCAAGATGGTGTTATTTCTGGCACCAACATCAGCGTGACCGTGCCCGTTGGCACCAACGTCACCGCATTATCGCCGACTTATACGGTTTCCAATTTAGCCTCCGGCAGTCCGGCATCCGGCACCACGCGAAACTTCACCACCCCGCAGATTTACACGATCACCGCTGAGGATGGTTCTACCCAAAATCATACAGTGACGGTCACCGAGGGATCTGTGGCTTCGATTTTCACATGGACCACCGGCAGCGGAGGCAACTGGAGCGATAGTGCGAAATGGACGAATGATCTCAGCAACGGACTCCGTCCGGGCGCAAGCGGATCGTCAACCTACACGCTTAATTTCAATCAAGCCGTCACCGCCACCAACGATTTGAGCACAAGCTACGCCGTCAATACGCTCAACTTCGGCAGCACGGTCACGCTCGCAGGTAACAGCCTCGCCCTCACCACCAACGGAGCCACCCTGCCAACGATCAATCAAAACTCGGGCAGTGCCGTGACCATCAGTGCGCCCCTCAGCCTCGCGGCGAATACCACCCTCGGCGGCAGCAATACCGGCACCGTCAACATCAGCAGCGCGATCACCGGTGCTGGTAGTCTGACCAAATCGAACGGCGGCACACTGAGTCTTAGCGGAGCGAACACCTTCACAGGCGGTATGGTGATCAGTGCTGGCACGGTGAGCTGCTCGTTACAGAATACCTTGCCACTCGGCGGTGCTGGCACAGTGAATGTCACGGTGGGAAGCGGAGCCACGCTGGCGATGGACCGCAACCAGATCACCGGCAACCTGACGCTAAACGGCGGTAAGGTGGCAACCAGCAATGGCTGGGCTGACGATCAATGGAACGGCCCTGTTGCCTTGTCAGGAAACTCGACGGTTGATGTGGGAACCACGGATGGTGCGCTCGCCCTCAATGGTGTGGTGAGCGGAACAGGCACTTTGATTAAACTCGGCCCTTCTCCTCGGTCCCTAGCACTCAACGCTGCAAACACTTTCAACGGGAATTTAACGATCACTCAGGGCGTGATCGCATTGGGTGCCGCAGGCTCGATCAACAATGTGGCACTCATTTCCATCGCCGCCGGGGCGACCTTCGACGTGTCGGCCAAAAGTGCCTACAGCTTCACCAGCAATAACAGCTTGAGTGCCAGCGGCACGGCGACAACCGCCAAGATCAAGGGTGCGGCTGCTGGAACGGTCAGTCTTGGCTCCCAGCCAGTGACCCTGAATTACAATGCCATTAATCCAGCACTGACTATTACCCAAGGCACACTGGTGCTGAATGCCAATCCATTCACTGTGAACACTGCCTCGCCGCTGGCAGTCGGTGTTTATACCATCGCTTCGCAAACCGCTGGATCGATCACTTCGACCGGGCCGTATCCGGGCGTGACTGGCACGGCCATCGGCGCTGGCAGGGTCGGCACCATTTCGGTGAGTGGCACGAACGTGGTTCTCACCATCTCTGTGCCCACCCTGGAGGTGGCCGGTTTCCCGAGTTCAAAGGTCGCGGGCGTGGCTGATAGCGTGACAGTCACCGCCAAAGACGGAGCTGGCAACACAGCCACCGGCTACATCGGCACGATCACATTCACCAGCACGGATGGCGCGGCGACTTTGCCTGCCAACTACACCTTCGTCGCAGGTGACAATGGAGTGAAAACCTTCACCAGCGGCGTGACTCTGAAAACCGTCGCAGGCGGCACGAAATCCATCACCGCGACGGAAGTCGGGACGCCTGCCACCACCGGCACGCAGTCCGGCATCACCGTGACACCCGCCGCCGCGGCAACGCTGACAGTTTCCGGCTTCCCGGCTTCGAAAACAGCAGGATCGGCGGACAACGTAACGATCACTGCCAAGGATGCCTTTAACAACTTGGCCACCGGCTACACCGGCACAGTTGCCATCACCAGCACCGATGGCGCTGCCGTCTTGCCCGCGAACTACACCTTCGTGGGCGGCGACAACGGCACCAAAGTTCGCAGCGTCACCCTCAACACCGTGAGCGGAGCGACGGTAGCGATCACCGCCACCGACACGGTGACGGGAAGCATCACCGGCACCCAGTCCGGGATCATCGTCCTGCCAAACACCGCTGCGGCGACTCTGCAAGTGACCGCTTTCCCAAGCTCCACAACTGCGGGCGTTGCAGGCAGCGTGACCATCACCGCCAAGACGAGCGGCGGCGCGACAGCCACCACCTACACCGGCACAGTTCAATTCACCAGCACCGATGGCGCGGCGACCTTGCCTAGCAACTACACCTTTGTGGCCGGGGATAACGGAGTCCATACCTTCCCCGGCGGCGTGACTTTGATCACGGCGGCAGGCGGCGCGAAATCCATCACCGCCACCGATACCACCACCTTCATCACCGGCACCCAGTCCGGCATCACCGTCAATCCTGCCACGGCCGCTACGTTGGTGGTGAGCGGCTATCCCAGTCCACAGTTTGTCGGCACTGCCGGCGATGTGACGGTCACCGCCAAGGATACCTATGACAACACGGCCACCGGCTACACCGGCACCGTGGCTTTCACCAGCACCGACGGCGGCGCGACCCTGCCCGCTAACTACACCTTTGTGGGTGGTGACGGCGGCGTCCACAGCTTCGTTGGTGGCGTGACCTTCGCGACTGCGGGCACTCACGACATCGCCGCCACCGACACGGTGACGGGAACGATCACCGGCATCCAGTCTGGCATCACCGTCAACTTGGTTCCTTCGATATTTGATTGGGTCGTTACCGCAGGCAACTGGGACGTGGCCGCCAACTGGACGAACAATGCCGCCATCACTTACGTGCCGGACACCGCTGGCAAATCAAACTATGTGCTCAACTTCAATCAAGCTGGCACTTACACCGCCACCAATAACCTGAGCAACGGCTTCATGATGAACCAGCTTAACTTCGGTGGTGCTGCGGTGACATTGGCTGGCTTGCCCGTTGTCCTCACCAACGACGGAGCGACGCTACCGCAAATCAATCAGAACAGCGCGATTGGGATCACGGTGAACAGCAACGTGGTGCTGAGTGCCAATACCACCCTTGGCGGCTCTGGCAACGGAGCAGTAACGCTAAATGGCGCGATCTCTGGTGCTGGCAGTCTGACCAAAACCACCACGGGCAACTTGTTCATCAACAACTCAGAGAACACCTACAGCGGCGGCACGACGATCAATGCGGGCACGGTATTGCTGCAAGGGGCACATTTCACGGCACCATTCGGAACCGGACCTGTGACCATCACTAACGCCGGAGTCGATTTGAACGCCGCCACGTTTGCAAATGATATGGTCCTGAGTAGCGCAACACTGAGCAACAATAATGGATTCAGCACCAATTTAAGTGGGGCGATCACCTTGACTGGCACCACGATTCTTGACAGTGGAAATAGCGGTAAAAATCAAATCAGCGGTCCGATAAGCGGCTCAGGCGGGGTGACGAAGATCGGCATCTCATCCTCTCCGTGGAATTTCTCCGGCATCAACACCTACAGCGGCAACACCACGGTCAATGCTGGTTCCATCACCCTCGCCGACAACGGCGGCTTGCGGTTCGTCCTCACCGACTCTGCGTCCAACAAGGTCACCGGAGCCGGCACTGCGACTCTCAATGGTGACTTCACCATCGACACCTCCGCCGTGACCGTCACCACCGGCACCTGGACCTTGGTCGATACCGCCATCAAATCCTTCGGTGCCACCTTCACCGTCGTGGACTTCACGCCCAATGGCGACGGTGTCACTTGGGCCATGACTGACTCCGGCAAGACCTGGACTTTTGTCGAGACGACCGGCGTGCTCACGCTCACCGTCGCTGGCGGTGACTATGACACTTGGATGACCAGCTTCCCATCGATCACCGCTCCCGCCGACAAGTTGTCCACCGCCGATCCCGATGGCGACGGCCTGACGAACCAAGAAGAATACGCCTTCGGTCTCAGCCCGGCCAGCGGATCATCGGTCAACCCCATCACCGTGCCGCTCGACCAAGCCACCGGGACATTCACCTACACCCGGCGTGCCACTCCGACGACTACCGGTCTCGCCTACACCGTGGAGACCTCCACCGATCTGGCAATTTGGATATTAGACGACACGGCCAACCAAGCCGTCACCGGCACCATCGGCGATGTGCAAACGGTGGAAGTCACACTCAGTGGCATCGTCCCTCTGACCGATCCGTCCTTGTTTGTGCGGGTCATAGCTACGCCAACTGCACCATGATGCCGCTGCGCCGCCAAGTGCGGCGCAACATAAGCTAAACCATTCACAAAAAGCCGGGAGCCAAACTCCCGGCTTTTTCGTGGGTCTGTATCAGCCGCGCCATTTGCCCTTCACGCACCCAAAAGATGATTGGTAATTCTGTCAGTTAATTTTCACAACCCTCTGAAAATCTGTGATTAAAAATCTGCCCTCCATTCTCCCATTTAGGATGATTTAGCTTTTCCTGCGACGGTCGCACGGGGCTCCTTTGAAATAGTCCCCCATCACGAGCATGATTCGATCATTCACCCGCCCGGCAAGCTCCGCAAGCCACTCGCCCTGTTCCTGGCCCGCGACGAAAGCCAATTTCCGAGCATGAATCTCCGAATCAATCGGCAGTCAAACTGGTGCGTCTATAAACTCAGTCAGAAATGCAATCGGACTTGCTTTAAATTTTTCCTGAACGCTTTCTCTATCGTGCATATTTCGCACGATTTATCCCCCAACTCCCTTGTAATCCTATCCATCCCATAAAACTATGAAACCAATGAAATTCCGGCTGATGGGCGTCTCCATCAATCACGTTCTCACGGCTTTTTCTGCCAGTGTTGCCTTCGCAATCACCAGTGCATCAGCGATCACCGACACCTGGATCGGTGTTGGCGGTGCCGGTGGATCTGGAAACTGGGATCTAACTTCTCCCAACTGGAACGACGGCACCACCGCTGGCGTGGTCTTCGCCAATGGCAACGATGTCGTCTTCAGCAATAATGCCGGTGGCACCATCACGGTGGTGGGCACCGTTTCTCCGGCCAGCACTCTTTTCAGCGCCACGACTGGAAATCACATCCTCGCGGCGGGCGGCATCGTCTCCGGCACAGGACCACTCATCAAGTCTGGCACAGGCGAGCTGCAAATCAGAAATGTGAACAGCTTCACCGGCAAAACGACGATCAATGCAGGCACACTGCGAATCACCGGCACAGTGGGCCTCACCAACGCCGGCGTGGACGGCCCCTTGGGTGCTCCGGTGGGTGCGGACGCGACCATCGACCTCTTCAACGGAAGCACTCTCCTCACGGGAAACACCGAGCCGCGCATCAACCAAGCGACAGATCGCCCGCTCAATCTCGCAGGCATCGGTGCCGGAACCGTATCCCTCAGAGTGAACGACAATGACACCCGGTTCACCTTCGGCAGTGTGACCGCCAGCGGGACCGGTGCCAAAACCCTTGCTTTGTTCATGGGTAACTTCGGCAATGGCGACCGCGAGAGCGTGATCTTCACCGGCGGCATTCCCAACGCTTCCGATGGCAGCCCGACTTCTCTAACCGTCTCGTTCAACACGGGAAATTCGGCACATCTCAGCCTCGTCGGAGCCAATACCTTCACCGGCTCGATTTCTGCGGTGAACGCCAATGCCGGATTGAACAGTGTCTCCACCCTCACGGTCGGCGGCTTGTTCACCGGGCCAAATGCCGCAAACGGCTTGGCGCCTGAGAACGTCCGCGGCACGGGAAGCCTGGGCGGTGGCAACTACCCCAGCGCGATCTCCCTCGGTGCCAAGACCGTCCTGAACTACCGCAGCACGAACAATCAAACCCTCGCTGGCGTCATATCCGGCGCGGGTGCGGTCACGGTGGACGGCCTGAGCACGGTGACATTGACCAACTCTAACACCTACACGGGAAATACCACGGTGGGCAGCGGCAGTTCCCTGGTGCTTCCTAGCAGCGCGGGGATGACCTTGGCAGTCACCAATAGTGCCGCCACCAAAATCACAGGTGCCGGTACCGCCACCTTGGATGGCACCTTCACCATCGACCTCAGCGCCGTCACCAATGCCACGGGTTCTTGGACCTTGGTAGATACCGCGAGCAAATCCTTCGGAGCATCGTTCTCAGTCGCCGGCTTTACCCAATCTTCCGATGTGTGGACTTTCGTGAGCGGGCCAAAGACCTGGACCTTCACCGAGGGCACCGGCGTGCTCAGCCTCACCTCCACCGCGTTGTTCTCCAGTTTCGGAATTCCCGGCTACCCCGGCGTGATCAACAATGACGCGCTCACCATTCGCCTCGTGGTGCCGAAGGAAACCAATCTAGCAACCCTAGCACCCGATTTCACAGTTGCTTCCGGGACCGTCAATCAAACCAGTGGCGCACCACCGTCGCCCACATTTGCCGTCTCTAATCCGGCGACCTACACCATCACCGACGGAGCTTCCGTGAGGAGCTACTCCGTCTCTGCCGTGCTTGCCACCGGGATCATCAATCTCAGGGTTTCCAATGGGACTGACGTCCCGGAAGTGGATCTTGAGGGCCCCGCCGGTCCTCCGGTGCCCGGCACGCAGACTTGGAATCAGGTGAACGGGTTCCCAGGCGGGATCGCTCTACTAACGGCCACCAACATGTTCGACTCCGTGGGTGCTGCGACCACGGTAGGACTCACCACCAACAATCTCAATGGTGCGGATGACTGGGGCTTGAATGCACCTCTCAGATTGCTCAGTAGAAGTGCCCGTGTTTTCCAAAACAATGCTGGCAACGGAGGCTCATTCACGATCACCAATCTGACTCCAGAGAGCTATTATGATCTCTGGATCGCATCCGCCCACGTCAATGGCAGCGGAATCGGCACATGGTCCACCGCCAATACCAATTCGACAGGTTCCTCGATCCCGGTGGATAACACCGGACAAGCGGGCAATGGCAGCACCTGGGTCGCGGGAGTGAACTTCGTGCGTTTCCAAAACGTCCAAGTGTCCGCTGGTGGCAATATCACGATGTCCGTGACGAATGCCGTGGGTCCATTTGACAGCCGCGTCGGCTTCAACGGCTTCCAGTTGATCCCGGTCCCGGCACCCACGGCGACCGACTATGATGACTGGATGGCCGGCTTTCCAGCCATCACGTTGGCCGGTGACAAGCTCTCCACCGCCGACCCTGATCATGACGGCCTGAAAAACTTGGAGGAATACGCCTTCGGTCTCGATCCATCCAGTGGCTCATCGGTCAATCCGATCACCGTGCTGCTCGACAAGACCACGGGCATGTTCAGCTACACCCGGCGGGCGACACCGGCCACCACCGGCCTCACCTACACCGTGCTCACCTCCACGGACTTGGTGACATGGACACCGGATACAGGCTCGGCAGAGACCATTGTCACCGCCGGCGACGTGCAGACTGTGACCTTCACCGTCACCAACCCTGCGGTGGACGGCAAACTGTTCGTCCGGGTGAAGGCACTCTAACCGCCCTCCGCCCAGAAAAGCTCTGCATGAGCTGAACGATTCAAAAAAGCCGGGAGCCAAACTCCCGGCTTTTCATTCACCCTCGCGGCAGGCTCCAACACCTCCTCAAGCCAAACTGCGAGGTCGGGGTCTATTCCAACGACATCTCATCCGATCAACGCGGACGAAACTAGGCCAGCGTTCCACCCAGTTAGTCCCAACAAATGAATCGCACGACCACGCACTTCTTGTTTTTGAAGTGGCGAGTGTAATTTTCGAGGCCACAAAACCCGATCATTTCATCCCCTAAAATCGTGAATCCAAAAAACTCCTTCCCTAAAATTTTTATAGCTCTCGGCACCGCCCGGGCGGTTGTGCTCGGATGCAGGCTCGTCTCTCGTCACCCTCACCGTTTATGCCCCGGCCTGATGGGGCGATGCTGGTCGGTGGCCTTGGGCTGATCGCACTTCTTCGCCGCCACCGAGCGTAAATCATTTTCTGGAGTTAATGGGTTTTCTCCAGAAAAGCGGGGTCGCTGATTGGAGGTCAGCGGCCCCGCACTTCTTACTTGGGATCGTTCCCGCTCCAAACAATTTTTCCCACCTCAAGAAACCAAGATCATGACACTCCTATCGCTCGGTAAATTACGTCCGTCGCACTCCTTTTTTGAGACCACCTGTGCTCCGGGACAAGGCTTCGTGTGGGCGCTTTCCGGCATGATCGCGGTGCTCGGGCTGATGCCGCCATCCGCCCACGCCGCCACCAGCACCAAGCAGAACAACAGCACCGCGCTCAACCTAGCAGGAAGCTGGGATGTCGTGCCGGGTAATGCGGACATCGCGCAGTGGACTTCCACGGTGACTTCCGCTAACAGCCCTGCGCTCGGCGCGGACCTGAGTTGGCTCGGTTTGAAAATCGTCAACCCCGGTGGCTTGGTGATGCTCGCCGCAGGCAATACGCTGACTGTCGGAGCATCCGGCATCGACCTGAGCACGGCCACTGAAAACCTCACGATAAACTCCGGCCTCACCCTCCAAGGCCAGCAAAGTTGGAAGGCCGCCGCCAGTCGCACCCTCGATGTGGCCGGCACCTTCACCCGCACCGGAGCGGTGGTGGATTTCACCAACTTCAATGCCACAGCCACCCTCGGCACGCTCGCCAATGACCCGTCCGGCATCCTCGGCCCGTGGGCGACGACAGGGGGCACGACTTCGCTGAACTACGTGAAATCCACGGCGGGCGCGATTTCGGCTTTCACCACCCAGACCGCCGCGACTGCTGCGGATTTGTCAAACGTCAGCAACCCGGCGATCAACTATTCGTTCGGCGCGGCAGCCACCCTGACCGCTCCGATCACTGCCAACACCTTGCGTTTCACGGGCAGTGGTGCCCTAGCGAATGCCGGTTTCGCCACCACCCTCAACGGCCTGATGAATGCCGGGACGGGCACTTTGACCAGTTCCGGCACGGGCGACCTGATGATCGGCGCGAACCGCGAGTTGGTCATCACCGCCAACGCCCAAGCCACCACCATTTCCAATCGTATCGTCAACAGCTCGGCCGGGGCTTCGTCGGTGACTTATAGCGGTGGCGGCGCGCTCACGCTTTCCGGCGCGAACACTTACAGCGGCGGCACCACCGTCAACAGCGGCACTTTCATGCTCGGCATTCAAACCGGGCTGGGCACCGGACCCATGACCGTGGCGGCGGGTTCCACGTTCCAGCAAATTAATTTTGAAGGCAACAGCGCGTCCGGTACTCTGCCGAATGCATTCGTGTTGAGCGGCATTGGCAACGTCATCATGAACCTGCCATTCGGCGGCGGTAAGGACGTTTGGTTGAGCCAAATCGTTTCCGGCACGGGCGGGTTCACGGTGCAAGGCGGCGGGAGAAAACTGACACTCACCGCTAACAATACTTTCAGCGGCGGAGTCAAGCTCACCACCGCTGGCAACACGTTGCAGATCTCACATCTGAATGCCTTAGGCACGGGAATCCTACGCTCCGAGGTTGGATTAAACGCGGCCGCTCTGATCCCCCTCGTTGATCTCTCAACTGGCACCGGTGTGCCCAATGCCATCGACATCGCCTCGGGAGCCTACCTGAATGTGAATACGAGCGGCGACGGCGGCACCCGTAACATGGTGCTGTCCGGTCCGATCTCCAGCGTGGTCGGCACGGGAAATTTCAATAAAACCGGCGCAGGCATACTCACCTTCACTGGAGCTAACACTTACACTGGACTCACCAAAGTCGCAGGCGGCACGCTTGCCCTGTCGCACGCAGGTTCGCTCGGCGGCGGTGCCATGGACATCACCGCAGGAGCCACCGTTGCGCTGAATTTCACCGGCACTCGTCGCATCTCGGCGTTGACGTTTGGTGTCACCCCACAAGCCGCTGGCACCTATGGCGCCGTAGGCTCCGGCGCGACGAATACCAGCAGCAACTTTACCGGTACCGGCACCTTAACAGTAGGCGGCACCGCGTTCGCCGTGACCACCACCACGCTGGCACTCACCAGCGGCAGCAATCCGGCTGCGGTTGGCGCGTCACTCACTTTCACCGCCACGGTGGCTGGCAGCGCACCGAGCGGAAATGTGAACTTCTACGATGGCGTCACCCTCATCGGCACTCAGCCATTAAGCGGCACGACCGCGAGTTTCACCACCACCAGCCTGGCACTCGGAACTCATCCGATCACCGCCCGCTATGTCGGTGATTTGGCCAACGATCCGAGTGTTTCTGCGGCCACCGCCATCCTCATCAGCAATCCCACCGACATTCTGAGTTTCACTTTCCCGGGATTGCCAGCGACCACGATCAGCGGAACTAACATCACCGTGACCGTGCCGTTCTCGACCAACGTCACCGCGCTTTCCCCGACCTACACGCTGGCTTCCGGCGGCACTTGCCTGCCCGCCTCCGGCTCCACTCAGAATTTTACCAACCCGGTCAACTACGTCGTCTCCGCCTCGGGATTTCCTGACAAAACCTACACAGTGACCGTGACCAAAGCGGCGGCTCTCACCCTCAAAGACATCACGTCGTTCGTGTTTGCGGGACTGCCTGCCACCACCATCGGCACCAACACCGTCAGCGTGACCGTGCCATTCGGGACCGCCGTGTCGAGCCTCTCACCCACCTACACGGTTTCATCGCTGGCATCGGGAAATCCGGTTTCCGGCACTGAGAGAAATTTCAGCAGCCCGCAAACCTACACGATCACCGCTGAGGATAACTCCACCAAAGCCTACACCGTCACGGTCTCCATCGCTCCCGCCAGCTCGGCCAAGGATATTCTAACATGCGACTTTGGAGCACTCGGCCCGGCCACCATCGCAGGGACGAACATCACGCTGACCGTGCCGCCGAATCAGAACGTCACCAGTCTCGCGCCGACCTTCACGATATCGCCATTGGCGACGCTCAGTCCGGCATCGGGAAGCACGCAGAATTTCACCAATCCAGTGGCCTACACCGTCACCGCCCAAAATGGCACGACCCAAGTTTACACTGTCGCCGTGCAGTCCTATGAAACGTGGGCGCATAGCGCGTCGTTTTTCATCCTGACCACCCCGGAAGGTGCAGACATCGCCTCCGGTGCTGCGGAAACGAACTTCCCGCTGCTGCTGCGATTGAATGCGAGCAATTTCAACTTCGCCCAAGCCCAAACCGATGGCCGTGACATTCGTTTCACTACGTTGAGCGGCACCCCGCTGTCCTATCAGATCGAGCAGTGGGACACCGCTAACAGCACCGCCGCCGTTTGGATCAAGATCCCGAGCATCAGCGCCAACGCCCGCCAGGAAATCAAAATGTATTGGGGCAAAACCGGCGTCGCCACCGAGTCCAGCGGCCTCAATGTTTTCAATTCCGCCAACGGCTACGTCAGCGTGATGCACTTGAACGAGACCGTGGCCGACTCCGTGGGCACGCTCACTCCCACCAATATCGGCACGACCGTGACGAACAGCCTCATCGGCAAAGGCCGCACCTTCGTCGCTGGTAATGGCGTCAACTGCGGTGACAACCTCACGTCCCTGCCATCGGGAAATGTCGCGCATTCCACCCAAGTTTGGTTCCGCTCGGACACCAGCGGTTTCGATATCTTCGACTGGGCGAGAGAGGACCAAGGCAAGAAAGTGCAGATCCGTCTCGTGAGTCCGCCGCGGATCGTGATCGATGGCAATTTCGCCGGTGTGCAGGGTGTTGGCATTCTATCGACATCCCAATGGCATCATGTGGTGAACACCTACACTCCGGGAAACCCCGGGGTGTCGCGCCTCTATATCGACGGAGAGCTTGATGCCTCAAACACTGCGACCGTGGATATTGTGCCGCCTTCCATCATGCGCTTGGGCGGCTGGTATAATAATTACGGTTTCATCGGTGAGATGGACGAAGCGCGCTTGTCGAAGGTCACCCGCTCGGCCAATTGGATCAAGATGGAGTTTGAAAACCAAAGATCCCAACAAACGCTGGTGGGCAATCTGGTTCAATCCGGTTCGATCTTCGCCGTCACTCCCACCTCCGCGACCCTGCTGGAAGGCACATCCACCACCTTGAATGCCCAAGCCGGTGGTGCTCAAAAAGTCTTTTGGATCGAAAAAAGAAACGGCGTGGACACCGTGCTTGCCACCGACACGTTCTCCCTGCCGGTGAGCGCTGGGCGGGTGACTGGCACGCAAAACTATATCATTCAGTTTAAAGCAATCTATGCAGCGAGTGTCCAGACCTTGGATATCCCCATCACGATCACCGAGGATCTGCCAGACCCAGTATTCACTCTTACCGGCCCCTCGACATGGGATGGCCGTCAGACGATCACGGTGACGCCTGACATTTCCAACCTCGCCACCTTGCAGGCCAAGGGCATCGCCAATCTAACCTACACTTGGACGGTAGGCGGAGTCGCCGCTGCCAAGACGATCACCACCGGCACGCCCACCGTGCCGGGCGTCATGACGCTGACCCGCGCCCAAGGCAGCGGTCCAATGACAGTCACGCTGGTCCTTAACAACGGTGGCTCACTCGTCACCGCCACCAAGACCATCACAGTCACGGAACCCGCCACCGATCCCTACGTGGCTCGCACACCGGAAGCTAACGAAATCCCAGTGACCGGCCAGTTTTACGCTCGCGATGACTCGGGCATGGGAAAAATTTATTACAACGGCAGTCAGAGCGGCAACCCGGATGCCGTCTTCTTGAAAGTCTATACCACCGACGGAGGAGACGTGCTCTATGCCACCCACCGCCAGTCGCTTGTTGGCACCACTTACACCTTCACCGCCCCCATCGCTCCGGGCCGGGTGACTTACAAGGTGACCTACGGCACCACCACTGGCGGCAACGATACGGTTCTCAATACCGTGACCAACCTAGTCTGCGGCGATGCCTATCTCTTCGAAGGTCAATCGAATGCCTTAGCCATTGATAGCTTGCCAGCAAACACCGGCACCGATCCATGGATTCGTACTTATGGAAACAACGGCGGCGGCTGGGGCAATGCCGTCCGCAATGGCACCCAATGGACGGTCGGCTATTTCGCCTACGATCTGGCACTCAGCCTGACGACGGCCCACAACATGCCCATTTGCATCATCAACGGCGCGGTGGGCGGCACCCGTATCGACCAGCACCAGGCAAATCCGGCGAATCACGCCGATCCGGGCAGTTCTTATTCGATCTACGCCAGCCACTACAACCGAGTGGTGGGAGCCAAGCTAACTCATGGCCTCCGCGGTGTCTTCTGGCACCAAGGCGAGAGCAACAGCGGCGCGGACGCACCTACTGGCGACTTTGATTACAAATCCTATCAAAATTACTTCGTGGATATGTCAGCGGCATGGAAACAGGACTACCCGAACTTGGAGCGTTACATCGTCTTTCAGGTGATGCCGAAACCCTGCTCGCTCGGACCCAAGGGCGACCAACTGCGTGAAGTGCAGCGCACCTTGCCACTGTTATTTTCCAAAATGGACATCCTGAACACGCTGGCAGTTCCCGGCTACATCGGCTGCCATTTCACCGCCGTCGGTTATGAAAATGTGGCGGATCGCACTCTGCCACTGGCGAATCAGCGGTTCTACGGCGTCGTGCCAAGTGCGCCCGTCACTGCACCCGTCTTGCAGCGCGCTTACTTCACCAGCAATGCCCGCACCGCGATCACCTTGGTCTTCGACCAAGCGATGAGCTGGAGCAGCTTCTCGACACCCAATTACTACGTGGACGATAGCGGCGGAAAAGTCACTTCCGGCAGCGCATCGGGCAATGTCGTCACGCTCCAGCTAAACAGCGTCGCCGCCACCACCGCGACCCTCGATTATCTGAATGACAACTTCTGGAACTTCGGTGAAGCCACTTCCAGCCTGCTCTATGGCGCGAACGCCATCCCCGCGCTGACCTTCGCGGATGTCCCCATCGGCCCCGCGATCCCGGCAGCACTTTCAGCCGGCGGCGGCGACAACCAAGTGACACTCACATGGACGGCTTCCACCGGAGCCACCAGCTACAGTATCCAGCGTTCGACAACTGATGGCGGTCCCTACACCGTGATCGGAACAGCGGCAGCAGTGAGTTACACCGACAACACCGCCACCAATGGCACGACCTACTATTACGTCGTCTCTGCCACGCTCGGCGCGGGCCAGAGTGGAAACTCCAACCAAGCCAGTGCCACACCCGCCGCGCCCGTCTCGGCCTACAGCGCGTGGGCAAGTGATCCGGCGCAAGGTCTAACCGCTGGCGTGAATGATGGTCCGCTCAATGATCCCGACTTCGATGGCATTCACAACCTCATGGAGTTCACCCTCGGCGGAGCACCCACCGTTTCCTCGCAGGCGATCCTGCCGGTGCTATCAAAATCGGGTGAAGACTGGGTGTTTGAATATGATCGCAGTGATGTCTCGCTAGCACCCGCCACCACCCAGATCGTCGAGTATGGCAGCAACCTCACGGGTTGGACTCCGGTGATCATTCCGGCGACCAGCGCGGGCATCGTGACGATCACACCCGGCAGCCCGACGGATCGTGTGAAAGTCACCCTCCCGACTAGCGGAAACCAGCAGTTCGCTCGTTTGAAAGTCAGCCAACCCTAAGCGGAAAATCTGCCTTCAATTGGACCAACAACACGCGAAGTGAATCGTGCGCACGCTCAGTTCTCGGGGAAATCCAGATTGTGGGAATGCTACGTCGGAGGTGTTTCTTGAATTTGCCAAATCCAGTTTCATCACCTGCATCACCTTCCTTTACCGCTGTCTGGATATGTGACGGCCCGGACCCGGCGGAGATGTCGGCGGTTTCCCTGAGTCACTCTAACGTCGGACTGGCGGTGCCGGGCCGATACTACCTCCCGGCACGAAGGTCGCTGGGACGTTGATGGTCTCCCGGTCCGGATTGCCTTTCTTTACCGCTGCCACCCAGCGGACGACCCTGCGGACGATGTGCACACTGTTCCACTCCATGTGGGCGATGGATGGATAGCACCAACTGAGTTCCTTGTCGAAATCTGGCGAAATCAGTGACACTTGTCCCGGCACGTCGATGTGGCGGCGGGCGAGAAACTGCATCGCCGCGATAAATTTCGGGGTCTCGTCGATGAGCAACGCAGTCGGCGGAGTGGCGCGGAAAAGGTTCTCCAGCAAGGTGTTGAAGCCTTCAGGCGTCTCTTCCCAATCTGGAAAGTTATAGGGTCCGGTTTCGATACCGTGGCTGCGCATTTCCTCAAGGACGAGCCGTTCGATAGTCCCGGGGACCGGCTTTCTCCGGCCAGCCAAAGTAATGAGGACGATGCGGCGATGTCCCAGCGCAATGAGCTGCCGGGTCGCATCCAGATACGCTGAGGTTTTGTCTGGACCGGTTCTCGCCAGCGAAAGACCGCCCGTGCGCCCATACACGGCCATGGTCGGTGTGCTTTGCGCGGAGAACCACTCCAAAAGCTCACGTGTGCCTCCAGAGACGATCCATGCATCGACCTCCATTTCCTTGATCATGCGCATGATGCTGGGGAGCTTGTGATTGAGCTGGCCCTGTGATTTTTTTGCGATGGAAACAACGTGCCCCGCCGCTTCTAGGTCACGCAGAATTTCCCAAAGGAGATGATCGTCGTTGATAGAGTCGTGTGTTAAAATCCCCACCCGTAAGGAGCGGAGTGGGGTGCCGCCCTGCTCAGGTGGGACGATCCTGCGGCAGCGACCAAGACCGCCAGCGGTGACCACCCCCTCGACTTCCAGCCGCCGGAGTGCTGCACGGACGACACCTGTGGAAACATCGCATTCCTCAGCCAGACGGACCACACCCGGCAAGCGAACGCTCCAGCGCCCTTCCTGGATTCCCTTGCGGAGGTGTTCGACGGTTTGTTCACCAACGGAGAGAAGACGGATCGGCTGCATAGTTGATTCAACACTGATGCGTTTCGCGGCTTAGTTGTCAACCGCATTATCCTTCAGGCCACCACGCTCGGTGCCACCGAAGTCGTCACTTGCACTGGCATTTATTCCGATCCTGCATACGGCAGTGAGAATTGACCTCTCGAAGATCCTTAACCGATTTCCGAATCGCATTTCGGTGAACAATCCGCTTCGGATGTTCCGTTTTCACAGTTCCCAAATCGCAGCCCATGAGTCCGCGAAAAGGAAATCCCAAACATTCTCCCGAAAAAAACATGATCAGGATATCGTTCCGCGCACTGCTTCAAGCCGCCCTCTTCGTCATCCTGCCAGCACTTGTTAGTGCCTACGAGGTCAGGCCCGTAAGCGAAACGCAAACGCTAGAATACAAGCTGGATCCCTCATTTTACAAAAAGGGCATCTTGGTCCAGGACATCCTCATCGCCACCTCGCAGCAGGTGTCAGACCACACCATCCGCGAGGCCGCCTATCAGTTCGACATGGTGATGAAGACCATCCAGCCGGATGTCGCCAGCCGGATCCGCCAACGCAAGGTGCTCTGCGTTCTCGTCGCTAAGGACGAACTCACCTCCGACATGCCGCAATTCAAGAGCGACAAGACTGGCCGTGAGCTGGATTTCTACAACTGGCGGCAGCGCGGGTTTCTGACGACGATTGACGACCGCTCCACGGTCCTTTTCGCCGAGGAGGATGTCATGGAATACGAGGGCGGCATGCAGATCGAAAGCATCCTCATCCACGAGTTCGGCCATGTCATCGACGGTGCTGGCTTCAATGAAGATCAGAATCGCAAGCTAACCGCAGCCTACAAACAGGCGAAAGCCAGCGGCCTCTGGAACGACGGCTTGGCCGCCCTGCGTTTCCGCCGGGTGAAAGGAGATGAGCCGGTCAGCCTTCTCGATGCGCTGGTGAAGGCATTTCCGAAGGAATCCGCCGATTTTCTCAAACGTTGCCTCGACGGTGGCGACGTCCTCGTGAACGAAAAGCCGACCAACTCCGCCGTGAAAGTCACCGGAAAGGACAAAGTCCTCATCGTCTTCGGCGGTGAGAAGGAATGTTACGCCGGAAAAAACCAGGCCGAGTATTTCGCGGAGGGCGTGCAGTGTTGGTTCGACACGAACCGGACCATGGATCACGACCACAATCACATCCACACGCGCGATCAACTCAAGGCGTATGACCCCGGCCTAGCCAAGCTATGTGAAGAAGTTCTGGGAGACAGCAAGTGGAGGTTCGTCTCACCGAGACTGCGCGCTGGCAAGGATCACCTGCTAGGCTATGACCCCGCGCAATCCCCGGCGGTCGTGAAATCCGATTTCATTGAAACCGCAGCCCTCGATTACTACGACGAATATTGGACCGACTACTGGCAAAGACTTCGCGACAAATATCCCGCGAAGCGGTGACTCAGCCTTGGCGCTACTCGAAGCGCAAATCGGCGACTGACGAAGCAAATCGGCGACAATTTTCCTCCATCCTAAATTGAGGTGCTCAAGGCAGCCGTCTTGCCGACTTGGTACTGGTGTTTCCGCAAACCCAGTTGCGGCTGAATGACGCATTGCTCCCCGATCGCATCGAGACTTGTCTGGGGTGTTGACCAACTTGGGTGGAAAATAGTGTCGGAGAATCACCTTCTCACAATCCACGTTTCATCAAAATCCCACCTCGACTTAATCCGCTGGAAACCACCCTGAAATATTTCGGTCATGCCTCTGATTTGGCCGTTTGCTCCGATGGTTTCCACGCAGGCACTCCCGCGGGCGTCGCGGATATGATGCCCGGCACCTCATGCGGGCTGAGGAGCTTCACCGTTCGGAATCAATGAAGCCCGCAACCTTTCCCTTTTGTATGAAAAATCCTATTAGAACCCATTTCACTCGTGTGGCGCTTGCGCTGACGTTCCTGTTAGCGCCTCCTTCGGTCGCACTCGCTGCACCGCCGGACCTCACCGGAGCAGGGGTGATCGCTGCGCTGAAAGGCGACGAAGAATACAGCTCACGCCCCTACACGGAGACCTATAACCTCGGTGCGACCGGATTGCGTGGCTGGATTTACATCGACGGTAACAATGCGGGAGATTACGGGCTAATCACCGCGCCGAGTCGCCAGATTCTCGTCACGGTGGCGAGCGCACCGGCCAGTGCCGTGCTCGCGGTGGATGATGTGATCCTCGGAGCGATGGCGGGCAGCAGTGGTGAAGTGCCGCTTTTTTCCAGTGATTGCCGCAAAGCTCTCGGCGTGGCGATCGGCGTGGCGGAGAAAACCGGGGCTGGCACGCTGCGAGTCAAGCGTTGGCGCGCGGGTGTCACTACCGATGAGAATATCCCCATGACCATCATGGGCGATTACGCCGCCACGTCTCCCTATACCTGTCCGAAGTCCGCGTTGATTCTCGCCAATGCCCGCATCAAACTCGTCAGTCAGCTCAAGGCCGACTCTAACTTTCTAAGCCAAAGCTATGGCGGCGCGATCAACGGACTCGCGTTGTTGGCGAGTGTGGCTCCGGGCGATGAGGATTACGCCATCGTGCAGACGCGCTTGAAAAGCTTCGCGGATTCATTGGTGGGTAATACATTGCAGCCGTGGGGCCAGGAAACGTGGAGTTGGTCCTACATGAGCATTTTCCTCAGTGAATATTACCTTCGCACCGTGGCAGATGGCACTCCTGATGCCAGCGTCCTGGCAGGTATCGACCGATACACGGTGGCCATCGCGAAGGGCCAGAGTCGCTACGGCACTTTCAGCCACGGCGGCACGCCACCGAGACCCGATGGCAGTCTGCACGGCACGGTCACTCCTTATGGTCCGGTGAACGCGGCGGGGATTCCCGCTAACATCGCCATCGTCATGGGGAAAAAAGCATTGGTGGCGGGTGGTCAAACGATTGACCCGGAGATCGACCCGGCGATTCAGCGCGGCTCGGACTTTTTCAGTTACTACATGAACAAGGGCTCGATCCCCTATGGCGAACATGAACCATGGGCGGGTGGGCACGCCTCGAATGGCAAGGACTCGATGTGCGCCGTGTTATTCGGCTTGCAGGACAATCGCCCTGCGGAAGCGGAGTACTTCGCCCGCATGTCGGTGGCAGGATGCACCGGCCGCGAATACGGTCACAGCGGCCAAGGCTTGAGCTATCTGTGGGGAACCATGGGTGCCAACATCGGCGGGCCGACGGCGGTGGCGAAATACATGGAAAATTTCCGCTGGCACAACGATCTGGTCCGCCGGACTGATGGCTCGTTTTCCTATGATGGGCAGGAGCAATACGGTGGTGGCAAAACGGCTGACGGCAGCTATCTGGGCAAGTGCGGCTACAATGACATGAATCCCACAGCCACCTACATTCTTTCGTTTGGCGTGTCGTTGCAAAGGCTCTACATCACCGGGAGAAACGCGATTCCGGCCAATACGCTGAGTGTTGCCAAGGTGGACGACGCCATCGCTGCCGCGACCTACAAGCTGGATTGCCCTGCGTTCACCACCCCCCAGTTGCTCGCTGATTTGAGTGCCTATGATCCGGTGGTGCGCAGCAGCGCAGCCATCCAATTGGCATCTCGCACGCTAACCACCACGGAGCTGAACAACCTGATCGCCTCGATCACTGATGGCACCTTGAGCAGTGATCCGAGCACGCGCATGGGTGCCTGCCAAGCGTTGGGCGCTCGTAAGGCCACCGGGGCTTTGACCGCGCTAGGCCAACGCCTATCCGATACCGATCTCTGGGTCCGTGGCAAAGCCGCCCAAGCGCTGCGGAGTTTCCCTGCAGCCGTTGCCAGCGCGCAACGAGACACGATGCTCACTGCCTTCGCTGCCAACGCGACCGATCCAGAAGTGATCGTGTGGAACGATCCGGTGCAGATCGCAAACAACTACCTGTCATTCGCGCTGTTTGGAGATTCGGTCTATGGCAACGGATGGAATCATATCGCGGCATACACCATCAATGCTCCAAAAAACCTGCTGTATCCGGCGGTCAAAGCTGGCTTGAAACAACCCGACTCCAACCCTCGTCTGGGAGTTGCCGATTTTGCCAGAAACTATCTTACCTTGGCGGACGCGCAGGCGCTGACTCCGGATCTTTTTGCGGCTGCCACCACCGAGGCTTTGGCAGACACCATGTGGCACGGCGAAGCGCGCGCCGCAGGCATCCAAGCGGTGGCCAAATACAAACCCGCCGAAGCCATTCCCATCGCCCTGTCCATGATGGAGGTCGAGCAGGGCTATGGCTGGGGAGCACATCATTTCCAGATCGCCGCCCTGAATGTGATGAACTCCTTCGGTGACTCGGCCAGATGGACGCTGCCCGCCCTCCGCCAGTATGCGCTCACGTGGGAGACGACATCCTCCCAATATACGATTCTGAATAACACCATTGCCAGCATCGAGGCGGCGATCACTTCGCCCGCCGGCATGATCAACTTGGTGGCCGTGGCGACTCCCCAAATCGTCGTCACTCCCGTTTCTACTGCCACGGCGATCACGCTGACTGGAACGACGCCCCGCGGTGTCGTGACTTTTTCCAACGTCACCGACCCGCTCCACGGCACGCTCACCGGCACTGCGCCGAATCTGATTTACACCCCGACCGCCGGATACACTGGCCCGGATCATTTCACCTTCAAGGTGGCGGACTCGCTCACCACTTCCGAGCCGGGCACGGTAAGTCTTATCGTGGGAACCGCCGGCGCCGGACTGAAGGGTGAGTATTTTGACAACACCAATTTCACCAATCTGAAACTCACCCGCACCGATCTAGCAGTGAATTTCGACTGGGGCACGGGCACGCCGGACGCATTGGTCGGTGCGGATACTTTCAGCGTGCGTTGGAGCGGCCAGTTGCTGGTTCCGGAAACCGGGAGTTATACCTTTTCGACGCTCAACAGTGATGGTGCCCGCTTGTTCATCAATGGCGTTCCGGTGATCAATGACTATGTGGATCAGACGACGAGTTGGAAAGACGGCGCGCCCATCAGCCTGACGGCGGGCCAGCGGGTGGAGCTGCAAATGGAGTATTATGAAAATACTGGTTCCGCCGTGGCGAAGCTCAAGTGGCGCGGTCCGACATTGGCCGGAATCAATGGCTCGATCATCGCCAAGGAGTGGCTTTATGACGGCACGGGCATCGCCAATCGCACGCCCTATGCCCACACACAGACCGTGAGCTTGATTCAGAATAACCCGCAAGCAGTCACTCTCACCGGCAGTGGTGTCGCCCTGACACCGTTGGTTTATTCGGTCATTTCCCAGCCTGCTAACGGCACCCTCACCGGAGTCGCGCCCAACCTGACCTACACCCCGGCGGCCAATTTCAACGGCTCGGACAGTTTCACTTTCCTCGTCAACAATGGCACTAGCAACTCCGCCCCGGCCACCGTTTACATCGGTATCTGGGCCGGTGTGCCGACGTCGTATTTCTGGACAAATGCCGTGGCTGGAAACTGGAGTGGTGCTTTCTGGTCGAACGCAGCGGGTGGTGCGGTCACGCCTGACGCCGCCGGAAGTTCATCCTACAGTCTGAATTTCAACAAGCCGGGCACTTACATCACGAGCCAGGATTTGACTAACAATTTCAGATTCAACCAACTCAATCTTGCCGGGACGTTGACCTTTGACGGCACCAACAGTCTATCTCCCGCAGCCAACGGCTCGCTGCTGCCACAGATCAATCAGAACAGCGCGAACCCGGTCTCCATCAACACGCCCATCAACCTGGCCGCCATGACTTCCTTCGGCGGCGTCGGCGGTGGATCCATCACCATGACCGGCGTGATCTCGGGCACGGGCGGAGTGAACAAGGGCAGCCCCGGCACCCTGCAACTCTATGGCCTAACCCCGAATCTCTACAGCGGCGGTACCATCGTCAACGGCGGCACACTTCATTTGGGGACTTTTGTCAATGGAAGCAGCCCGAGTTGCATCAATCCCGTGGGTACAGGACCGGTCACGCTCAACAGCGGTGGCACCATTCGCTTTGACCGTGTCAGCGCGAACAATGCGCTGATTGCGAACGGTGGCACGCTTTTCACACCCAACGGTTGGGGCGCGACTTGGAGTGGCGCGATCAATCTCAACGGCACCATAACTGTAAATGCACCCTACGGATTGACTTGCAGTGGTGCCATCAGCGGTGGCGGTGGATTTACCAAGGTGGGTGGAGGGCCGCTGGCTCTCACGGGAACCAACAGTTTCACCGGCGCGAACCGCATCACCAGCGGCACCTTGTCCTGTTCGAAGGCCGCCGCGCTGGGCGCTGGTCCTCTCGACATCACTCTGGGAGCGAAGGTCGCGCTGAATTTCACCGGCACCCGAGCCATCGCCGCGCTCACCTTCAACGGCGGTGATCCACTGGCCCCCGGCACCTATGGCTCCAACACTTCGCCCGCGACTAACAAAAACAACACCTATTTCTCCGGCAATGGCACCATCACCATCCTTCCGGCAAGCAGCACCGAACTCTCGCTCTCCAGCGGGAGCACGCCGTCCGACCTCGGCTCACCCTTGACCTTCATCGCCACGGTGACGGGCATCGCGCCGACGGGCAATGTGGGGTTTTATGATGGCACCACGCTGCTCGGCACCGGTGCTTTGGACGGTTCATTCCAAGCCAGTTTCACCTCCAGCAGTCTGGCGGTCGGCTCCTACAATATCACCGCCAAATATGTGGGAAATGCGACCCACGCGGCCAGCACCTCTGCTGCCCTCACGATTGAAATCACCAGCCAGTTTGCACCCCCACCGACCAATTTGTTCGCCGTGCGCGAGGTAGGTTCCGTCGGTCTGACATGGACGGTTTCCGCCGGTGCCACTGGCTACCATGTGAAACGCGCTCTTACCAACGGTGGCCCCTACATCACCCTCGGCACTTCCCTCGGGGCAAATTACAACGATCTCACAGCACTCGATGACACCAGCTACGATTACGTGGTGTCCGCCAACAACGCCTCGGGCGAAAGCGCGAATTCCGCATCGTTCGGCGTGATGCCACTCATCCCGAGTTCGGCGAAGGATATCTTGGCCTTCGTTTTCCCGGGCTTACCTGCGGCCACCATCTCCGGGAATAACATTCATGTGACCGTGGCCGCCGCCACCAATGTCACGGCCCTAGCGCCGACTTACACGGCTTCTCCCTGGGCCACCGGCAATCCGGCCTCGGGGACTGGCAGAAATTTCAGTGGCCCGCAGACTTACACCATTACCGCTGCGGATAGCTCGACCCAGACTTATACCGTGATCGTCACGGTGGCCCCGGCACCACTGACCTACAATTTCAACGACGCGACCCTTCAAGGCTGGAACAACCGGGTTTGGAATGGCAGCGCGTGGATCGATCTCGCGGCAAACGCCACGACCTCTACGGGAACTCTGCTGCCTGCCTCGGGCAACAACGGACTGTTTGTGCCTAACAATAACGCGGTCTGGGTGAGTGGCAGCACAGACCACCATCTCAACACCTTGTGGCTGCGTTCGCCCCCATTCTATCTCAACGGCACTGGAGATTTGACCGTGCAGCTTGCCAAGGGTATCGCGAAAACCACTGCACCGGCCAACGACTTGGCAGTGCCATTTGCCGCGATCACAGGCGGTGGGTGGAAAGGTGTGGCCTTGCGCCGTGTCAGCGATGGGGTCTTCATCTTGAACCAGCCTCGGGATGTCGGAAATGATGACACCTTCAGGACGGTGACCTTTACCCAAGCGGAATTGGCCACGCTCGACTTCAACGCGGCATACACCCTCGAGTTGATCAACTCGGACCGTGGTAGTTGGGGTTGGCTGACGATGGACAACGTATCGATCCCCGGTGCCGCAACTCCCGGAACTGTCGCCACCGCCACCACCGTCGCGAGCAGTCTCAATCCCGCCTCTCTTGGAGCTGCCGTGACCTTCACCGCCACGGTGGTCGGAAATTTACCAACAGGGATCGTGTCATTCTACGCCGGAGCCACGCTGCTAGGAACGGACGCCTTGGACGCATCATTCCAGGCGAGCATCACGACCCATAGCCTATCCATCGGGAGCAACAACATTACCGCCACCTATGCGGGCAACACGGGCAACTCCGCCAGCAGCTGCCCGGCATTGAGCCAGGTCATCACAGGATCACCCTTCGAGGTCTGGGCGTCCAACACAGCCCACGGACTCACGGTGGGGGTGAACGACGGACCTCTACACGATCCTGACAAAGACGGCATTTCAAATCTGTTGGAATTCACCTTAGGCGGCGCACCGATGGTTTCCTCGCAATCCGACCTGCCCGCATTTTCGAAAGCAGCGGGTGATTGGGTGTTCGAGTATGAGCGCAGCGATCTATCTCTATCACCCGCCACCGTGCAGATCGTAGAATACGGCAGCAACCTGACAGGCTGGACGCCGGTGCTCATCCCGGCGACCAGCGCGGGGATTGTGGAAATCACGCCCGGCAGCCCGTCGGATCATATCAAAGTTACCATCCCGGCTGGTGGCCCCTCGACCTTTGTCCGCCTCAAAATCAGCCAATAATCTGTATCAATTTTCATCACCGAATACACATGCTAACAAATACCCCTCCCCGCGTTTCCATTTCCCAGCTTGAGTCTTCTCCTGCCAAGGACCTCCGCCACTGGCTTTGCCTTTGTGCGGTTACCATCTCGAGCTTCTCCGTTCTTCAAGCCAAGGAACCCGGCAAGTATCCGCTGGCGGGTGCCGATGAATCGACTCCTTCGCTCAGTCATTATTTCTCTTGGATCGATAACACGAACGAGGGTTCAACCGAAAAGCAAACTCTCGCGAATCTGGAGTTTTTCAAATGGCTCCATGACGACTATGGAATGGATCTGGACATTTACGCGCTGGATGCGGGTGCCATCGACACTCCCGGTGGCTACGGCAGCATGGACTCGGAGCGATTCAAAAAGCAGTTCCCAAACGGCTTTGGTCCGCTTGCCGAAAAGGCGAAATCTTTCGGTTGCCGCCTCGGTGTCTGGCTCGGTCCCGATGGCTTTGGTGATACTCCAGAACAGGAAAAAGCCCGCACCGAAATGCTCGTCAAGCTCTGCCGCGATTTCAATTTCCACCTCTTTAAAGTCGATGCCGTCTGCGGACAGTTGCGCCCGGAGAAGCAGGATGCTTTCGTGAAAATGCTCAAGGAATGTCGGAAATACTGCCCGGACCTGATCGTCTTGAACCACCGCTTGGATCTTGGTGAGGGCGAAGCTCACACCACCACCCGGTTGTGGGCGGGTGAGGCCTACATCGACGTTTGGCGCGGGAATGAAGGAACGGCGACTCACGGTCGTGCGGGAGCCATCGCGCTAGGAGTCAAAGCCGATGGCTCCGGTAAGCCGGAGCGTCTGTTTGAAGATCACGGCGTTTGCCTGTCTTCCAGTTTGGATTTCTGGGAGGATGATTTGGTGCTTCAGGCACTCTCGCGCAATTTGATTTTGGCTCCTGAATTGTATGGCAGCCCCTGGTTTTTGCGTGATGATGAGTTTCCAAAGCTTGCTAGGATTTACAATCTCACTCGCAGCTATCGCGACATTCTACCCAGCGGAATGATTCTGGATGCAAAAAACCACGGCCCGAATGCGGTCTCCCGCGGTAATGAAAAAACCCGCATTCTCACACTGCAAAATAACACTTGGAATTCTGTCACTTACAAAGTGACGCTCGATCAGAGCATCGGTATCGGCGGCAACGGTCCCTTTGAAGTCCGGCGCTTGCACCCATCCGAGTCGATCCTTGGGAATTTCGAAAAAGGCGAAGTTCTCAACATCACCGTTCTACCCTTCCGGAGCCACGCGATGATTGTCTCCAGTGAGCCGTCCCGTGAGTTGGGCGTCGCCGGTTGCACCTATGAAGTCGTCCGCGACGTGCCGGGTAAGCCTGCGACCATCAAATTGCTGGGAATGCCCGGCACCACCGCGAAGGTGACACTGCCCGCGCAGCCTCGTAAATTTTCCAAGGCGAAACTCGATGGGCAGTCGGCCGACGACCTCATCGCGGGCAAGACTCTCGAAGTTTCATTCTCAGGGACACCGCTCAAGCAGGCATTCCATCGCAAACTGGGCGATCTCAAATCCGTGGACGTGCCCAAGGACGCTGAGTTTCTGTATGAAGCGACCTGTTTCGCCGCAGACAATAATGCCATGGAAGTTCGCTCCATCGCCCGCTCTGGCCCCACCGCGATTCCTCAGGTGCAGGCCAGCCGTGATGCGTTTCTCGGGCAGGATCTGATGGTGGAACGCGGTGTCTGGGATCGCTACCTTTTTGATGACAATCCCGACACTTATTACCGCCTGTCACAGGGTGCTATTTGGGGCGGTGCTTTCCGCCTGGACATGGGCAAACCAACATCGATCAACCAGTGGGTGATGCGGAACGTGGATCAAGAATTCAAACCCGAGGAAGCGTTTGTCTCGGTGGATTTGAAAAATTGGACCCGCGTGCCGCTGCGTATCGAGCCTGAGAATCCGGGTGAAGCCAGTTTCTTAACAGACAGCTACTCCGGCACCAAAAAGTTTGAAACCCGCAAACTGCATCGCCTCATCGTTGATCTTCCTGCTGCCAAAGCCGTGCGCTACCTTAAGATTCCGGGTAAGGCGGTCAATGTCGGCGAAGTGATCGGCTACGACCAAGGTAAAGCCTTGGACAGTAAGGCGTGGCGTGTAACGAACCTCTTCGCGGACTACGCCAAAGCGCCCGCGAAGCGTGCTTGGAGTGTTTCGTTCACCTTGGACGAGGCAGCTAAGGGCTCCTATCTGGTCATTCCCTGCAATGGAAAACACGGTCGCGATGGGGCTTACGCCTCCTTGCGGATCAATGGGGGCGCAGTCGGTGCGCCGCAACGTGCGAAGAGCTATCCTTCCAATACCTGGGACACCGGCAACAGTCGCCCGGATGACAACTTCAGTTACTTTTTCCCAATCACTCCCGAGATGATCGGAAAAAATATCGACGCCGTCGTGATGCAATTCGAATCCGAAGGAAATCCCAAAATCCCTCTTGGAGAATTCAAATCGGAAGTCTGGATCACCGCCTATCCCATTCCCTACGTCTCGAAACAACTCGTCTTGGATGAACGATGAAAAAACTCTGCCCGAATCGTGAATGAAGTCACTGGCATCTGGTAAAAGATGCCAAGGGACGATCTTGGAGAGCTTCACCCAGCGGTTTTCAGCATCGAGCTTGCCAACAAAGGGGAGGTAGAAGTCGGGCAATTCGGATGGGCGATTGGCACGATACATGTCGATAGATAAGCAGGAGGCGCACGGAATTCTGCGGCCACGATGCAAAAACATGCATCTCGTCCATCTGCGGTTGAAGAAATCCAAATGGAGACGCTTAGGGGGCAACAACACGCTTCTCCTCCACCGCTCTTTTCCTTGCTTTGGAAAAACCGATGCGGAGACTGCCGTAAACCACACTCCCATGATCCGAACCACACTCCTACTCAGTCTCGCCTTCTTCGCGAATCTCACCGCCGCCCCGATCCCGGAGGAGGCCTACAAAAACGGCATCGCCATCGGTTGCCAAGCCTACACGTTCAAGCAATTCAGTGCCTTCGAGGCCATCGCGAAGACCAAGGAATCTGGCGGCAGGCTCATCGAGTTTTACCCCGGCCAAAAGCTCCGCCCGGACTCTCCAGCCGGTGAAGTCGTCTCCCACAATGCCAGCGACGAGGTCGTCAAGGCCCTCCTCGACGAGTGCAAGCGGCACGGGATTTCCGCCGTGAACTACGGCGTGGTGAAAGCAAGCAACGCCGCTGAGATCACGAAAATCATGGAGTTTGCCAAGAAAATGGGACTCTACGCCGTTTGCACCGAGTCCGCAGAACTCGTCGCAGATTGGGAAAAAGCGGTGAAAGAATTCGACATCAAAGTCGCCTTCCACGAGCACGGCGGCTCCATGGCGCGGCCCGACTACAAAGTCTGGCACCCGCTCTACATCCTCGGCGTCGTCGAAAGCCGCGATCCTCGCGTCGGAGCTTGTGCCGACCTCGGCCACTGGTGTACCTCAGACCTCAAGCCCATCGACTGCATTCGCATTCTCAAAGGCCGCGTCATCAGCGTCCATCTCAAGGACAAGTCCGAAATGGGGCCAAAGGGCGTGGTGGTTCCGGCTGGAAAAGGCGTCGTCGATGTCGCTGCCTGCATCGCCGAGCTGAAAAAGCAAAATTTCAAAGGCCATTTCTCCATCGAGCATGAGAACGACTGGAAAAACAACGTCCCCCAAGTCACCGAAAGCATCCGTTTCGCCGAGGCCGAGTGGGCGAAGTGAGAGCTTGAAATGGTTTGACGGAAACAGGCTGAAAGTAAACTCTCCCGAAGTGAAATAGGTTCTAATTTCCAGAGAGAAATTCATTTCCCCGGAGTTTCACCCTACACTCTCGCCTCCTCCCTCGCTGGGAGATTCCATAAACTAACACAAATACACCTATGAAAACCATCCTGCCTAACACATCAGGCTTCGCCCGCACCGGAGCACTCGTCATCGCGTCCCTCGGATTCGCAGCCGTCAGCGCGTTCGCCGTCCCTACCGTCGTCCTCAAAGTCGGCGGAAAAAATGCCGAGTTCGGCCCCGGCCTCGATCTCAACGCCTCCAGCGGCAAGTGGGTGCTCACCGCATCCAAAGCTTACAGCTACGAGCTGGAAGGCACCTGCTCAGGCACCGGAGCTCTGGCTGGCGTAATTCCCAAAGGCACTCCGATCAGCACTTTTCTCAGTTTCATCACTCCTGGCAGCGGCTCCCTAATCGAGGGCATCTATAACAACCCAAAAGGTAAATTAGGTTTCACGGTCATCAACGAAACATTCACTGGCACCAAGACACTCAAAAACTTCGGCAAAGTCACGCTGAGTGCAAAGGTCGTCGCTGGAACCAAGACGAACGGTGAAGTCTATCTGAGCGTTACCGAAGTTAAGTTCACTTCCAAGAACCCCACACCACTCGGCACCGTCAAATTCGACAAAGGAGCAAAGTTCACCGTCAACGCCGCGCCGCAAATCCAGTTTAACGCGAAAGGCCAAGAGCCGTTCCTTGAAAACGTAGGGACCGCCCAGATTTTGGTAACCCGATTCGGCAACACGAAAGGCGCCACCACAATCAACTACACCACGGTGGACGGCACAGCAATCAGCGGCGTGGACTACACGCTTACCGCTGGGACCCTCACCTTCGCAGACGGCGATTCAGAAGAATTCATCACCGTCCCCATCACCGACAATGCAGTCGATCAGTCGAACCGCAGTTTCAAGATCGTCTTGAGCAGCCCGCAGCCCGGCTCCGTGATCGGCAGAAATCCTGAAAACACCGTCTTCATCAACGATAACGACTGAGAAAAGATTTCCGACTAACAAAAACCAACTGGCCGACATCCATCACGGGTGTCGGCCTTTTTCGTGATCTCAAATCGCGATAATACAACGCACAGCCGTGGACAGCAGAAGACACTCCACCTCCGCCCCCGGATAAGCCCGCTGGATCACCTCGCGGTAGGCGTGCATCTGATATGAGTATCGTTCCACGAGCTGCCCGACATCCGTCACCGCGTCAGTTTTGAAATCGATGATTTCAACTTTCGTCACCGCGCCCGCTGCATCGCGATGCAAGTGCAGCCGATCCATCACGCCGCTCATCCATTTTCCCGCCACCATCGCATCCACCGGCTGCTCCCGCAGGCACTGGACGGGCCGAGAATTCCGCACGAAAAATTTTCTCAACTCCGGCGTTTCAAGCACGCTTGCCACCAACAAGCCTGCATCACTATCAGGAAAAATCGGCACACTTTCGTCGATCCAACCCACGCTCTCAAACGCCGCGTGAACCTCTGCTCCGAACCTCATGCCACCTGCGGAACGGGTGTGAGTTTCCGCATCATTCTTCACCATGCTCGGAGCGAGCCGTTCGCGTCGGGGAATGCCCGTTGTGAGTTCAGGCAATCTATTTTCTATCTGATCCCGTCGCGCTGCCGCGATCTCATCGGCCCAATCCATGCTGCCAGATTGAAATACGATTCCCACTCCGCCATCCGCGCCCACAGACCTAGCCACCCAATTCGCCAGCGACGGCTTGTCTGGTACCTGCGACGCGGCGGGTGCCTCTAGCAAAAGATAGAGCCCACGCTTCGCCCGCGTCAGCGCGACATAAAGCATACAGAAAGATTCGTAACGCTGCTCCGCCCCCCATGCTTCTTCCGCCTCGCGCATTTCAGGAATCAAATCCCGCGCCCACTTCGGCGGCGTCTCAGTGATCCATCCGTCACCCTGCGCCACATCAAAGCGCATCGTCGCCGGAATCCCGTCATTCGGCACCTCTGGTAAAATCACCACGTCAAAGCCAAGCCCCTTTGATTTATGAATCGTCATCACCTGCACTGCCGCCACACCGGGACTTTGGGAAACTTCTAACCGCTCGATCCAATCCGCCGCCTCCCGCGCACTCGCACCGCCGCCCGCATCCAGCTCAGCCAGTGCCATCATCACATCACCCGCCCGGCGGCGACCAAAGTCCGACCACTCCGCCCAACATGGCTCGACGATCTCCTCCACCATCGCCGCAAATCCCGAAGCAGCCACAATGCCTAACAATCCTTCCCAAGCCGTCTGCCACGCCTCGCCAAATTTCCCACGCAACACGCTGCCAAATGGCGACATTTCCACCACTTCCCGCGCAAACACATCCGCAGGATTCGCCAGCCACTTGAGCAAATGCCACAGCGCGATGCCCACCGGATTATCTTTCGCGGGTTCCCGCCGCCCTTCCTCGATCACGTCGAAACCCTTCGCCCGCAGCTCGTCCGCCACCTCACGCACCAGATCGTTGTTGCGCACTAACACCCCGCACGTCATCGGACGTTGGCCCACACCCAGCTCGGCTAACAACTCGGCCAATCTCTCCAGCCGTTCTTCCCATTTCCCATCCACCACCTCCACTCGCGCTTCACCGCGCTTGGCAGGAATCGCCAGCGGTCCCGCAGAAAAATGTTTCTCCCATTCCCACTTTGCAGCCGCATGACCGAAGAGTTCACGCATCGTCACCGTGTCACCGCAGACTTGATTCACCAGCACCAGCACCTCCGGGCACGAACGCCAAGACTCCGCCATTGGCTCGATTTCCAAGCTCCCGCCATACCGCGCCATCACCTCATCGAACAATCCCACCTCGCCACCGCGCCACGCATAGATCGCCTGCTTGCGATCACCCACGACAAACATCGTCCCTTCGCCGTCACCTGCCGCCTCGTCCACCAGCGGCAGTAGCCCCAGCCAATCCGCACGGCTGGTATCTTGAAATTCGTCTAACAACCAATGCTCGTGGCGGGCATCCAGCCGGAAATCCACCGCCTCCCGCCGCAGCCGGGCGTCCTCGTTCTTCACCCACTCACCCATCAAAATTTTCACGTCGTCGAACCCCAGCAAACCACGCCGCCGCAGTTGCCGCTCACACCGCGCATCATACATCGCCACCACTTCGCGCACCGCCCGAGTCCGCTGCAATGCTGCGGCCATCTCGCATCGCGCCGCTAGCCGCACCATCTCGCGCAGCGTGTCACCCGCTGGCCCGCCAATCACGAAGTCCTTGTAAAACCTCAGCTCCAAAGGACCACTGTCACTCTCCGCCGCTGTCATCACGCTTGCTAACAAACTGCTAGCTCCACCCAGACTGCCGCTGCCGATGCAGTGATCCATCAGCGTCTGGATCACCTTTTCCAATGCCGCTCTCTGACGCTTATCCGTATAGTCGATTCCATCCAGCCCACGAATGACCTGAGCTGCTAGAACATTCTTCTCCGCCTCCCAATCTTCCAATCTCACCCCAGCCAATGACTCTGGCCCCCACTCCGCCCCGCGCGATGTGCGATACAAACTCTGCCAGCCTTTCACAAATTTCCGCAGCCCATCCATCACCTTCTGCTGCTCCTTGCCAAAGGACGCGCGCCGGAAAGCGTGCAGAAACCCATCGCCCTCGGGATCAATCAAAGTTTCTCCCAAAATTGCAGCCAGCATCTCGTCAGCCACCGCCACCGCACGCGGCCCTTCTAGCAACTCAAACTTGCCGCCTGTGAGCCCAAGCTCATATTGGAAACCACGCACCACCTTGGAGAAAAATCCATCCATCGTCCCCAGCGTGAAACGCGGCAAGGCACGAACGACCCGTTCTAGCACCTCGCTGAAATCCGCGCCTGGCAATGCCAACTCGCGCCGTAGCCCCGCCGCCGCGCACTCATCACTCGCCACCGTAGCCAGCTTCGTCAGCACCGAGTCCGCGAATTCCCCAGCAGCTTTCCGGGTGAATGTGAGCGCGACTATTTTCTCTGGCTCCACTCCCTTCGCCACCAGCCCGATGACGCGATTGCCAAGCTGGAAAGTTTTTCCAGACCCAGCGGAGGCCAAAATGAGCAGGTTCTTTGCGAGGATGTTCATTGTTGACCAGGCGTAGTGCCGATCAGACTAACAGGGAAAAATTTCGTCCTGTTTGAAGAACCGCTGGAGTTCGGCTTCGGCGGCTTCGACGGAGTCTGAGGCGTGACAGACGTTGCGCATTTTTGCATCGCCATCTTTGAAACCGAAGTCGCCACGGATGGTTCCTGCGGGGGCGGCAACGGAATCGGTCGGGCCGAGGAGGTCGCGCACGGCAGCGATGACGTTTTCACCTGCTAGGGCGAGGGCGATGACTGGCGTTTCCTGCATGAAACTACGCACGGCGGGGAAGAACGGCTTATCCGCGATGTGTGAGTAGTGCTCGGCGAGGATTTCATCGCTGAGGTGCATCATCTTGATGCCGCGGACTTTGAAACCGGCAGCTTGGAAACGGGCAAGTACGGTGCCAGTTAGGTTTTTCGCGATGGCGTCTGGTTTGAAAAGGATGAGGGAAGTTTCGGAACTCATGGAAGTGGAGTTAGTGCCGGGCTTGGCATTGTGCAAGCCTTTTGCGGCCATAGGATTTCCTGCGATTCTCACGGATCAAGCGCGTCTGCCCGCTGCCGCAAGGCCCGCGCGGCATCGGCATTCCGGCGTTCCGTTTCCCAGATTTGGGCGAGCCGACGGAGGGCGGCGGCGGTGTCTTTTTTCGCATCGGCGGGGTAGGCTTTGATGGCGAGCCGCAGTCGTTCTTCGGCAGACTTGGTTTGGCCATCTGCGATGAGAGCCTCCGCGGACTCGATGAGAAATGCGGGATCAGTCTTCGCATCGACGAGCTTGGTGGACTCCGCCTGCCGGAAAAGTGGCGCAGCTTGAGCGCGGGTTTCCGGGTCGCGGCGGGTGGCGATGGCGAGCTTTTCTGTGAGTTCGCGCTGATCCGGCTGGTCGTACACCGCTTTTTCTAACAAAATTCTTGCCTGTTTGGGATCGTTCGCCGCGAGCCATTCATCGGCGAGTTTGATAAAATCCGCAGCCGAGCCGCCGCGAATTTTTAACAACTCGCCAGCATGGAAACGGGCGGCGGCAGCGTGATCTCCGAGCCGATAGAATTTTGCCAGTGCCTGATGGGCTAGGGCTTGGCGCGGGCTGATTTCGAGGACGGATTTGAGTTCTGCCTCGCCCTCCGCATTGCGCTGGGCAGTGAAATAGAGGACGCCCAAGCGTGTTCGCATTTCTAACGAGGACGGAGCAACTTCGACATGACGCTTCAGAATGGCGATGGCTTGGTCCGGGCGTTTTGAGTCGCGAAAATGCTCGGAAGCGGCGCGGGCGAGCTGAGAATTTTCTGGATGGGCTTCAAAAGATGTGAGGAAACGTTGGTCAATTTTATCGCGTGCGGCAGCGTCTTCCGCCGCGAAGATCGCCCGCGCCAGTGAGGTGTAGAGCAGCGCGGACTCCGGATCTTCCTTGGAGAGCATTTCCATCAGCTCCAGTTGCGTGGTTTTGTTAGCAGCGGCTTGGGCGTGCTTGAAAAGACGTTGAATAATCTGCGGATGGCCGGGATTTTTCGCGAGAGCCGCTTGGAGTGCGTCGTGAGAGAGTTGCAGGGCGAGGGTGTCGCCATTGCTGTGTGAATCGAGGAAATCGGCGTAAGTGAGCTGCACGCGGAGGTCGTCAGGCCGGGCGGCTGCTAGATCGCGGTAGAGTTTCACGGCTCCGCCACGGTCCTTGGCTTCGAGCCGCTGTTTGACAGCTTTTTCAACCAACGGCAGGGCGAGTGGATCGGCGAGTCTGGCTTTTTCAAAGTGAGCAGCGGCGGTTTCTAACTCTCGTGACTCTGCAAGCACCCCGAACGCGAATTCCACCCGTGCATTTTGTGCGGTGAGGATCGCCGTAGAACAAAGCAACACGGCGGTGATGACACGGAATGTGGATGATGCGCTTTTCATGCCGAGCTGCTAGATGGAAGGCAGACTGGCCAGGATGGTTTCCAGTCGCACGGTGGTTTCATGACTGGAACACCATTCGCGGATGTAGGTCATATCAAGCGTTTCCGGGCCTTGGACAGCGAGAACATCGCGGGCGTCATCTAGGTCTTTTGAGCGGCCCCAACGGATTTTTTGGACAACGATATCTTCTGCGGTAGGAAGCCAGACTTCGCGCTCTAGCGCGTTTGAGAAAAAACGTCTGCGTCTTTCAAACTGTCCTGAAACAAAAGGATCCTCAAATAACTCAAACAGCTCAACACTCAAACCGGTGTCTTGCGGCGGTCGCCCGATATGTCGTTTTCCCCAAGTGATGGTATCAAACTGGACCTGCTGACCAAAGATGATGGCGGGTTCTAGGTGGCGAATGATATTCGCAATGATTCCTGGTTCGGTGATACTTACGACGATGTACACGTCTTTAGTCGAACGAGGAATCGCGTAGTAGTTGTAAGCAAGAGCACCTGTTAGCATGTATGGTGCTTCAACTTTTTCACAAGCTGAAATCGTTAAATTCGCGAGGTGCTCGACGGTAATCATGAGGGAGGCTGGCTCGTGTAAAATTGATGGTCTCTCGCGTGGCAAAGTCTTTCCATCCGGCGGCGAACTTCAGCCCAACCTTCACGAATATCGGTAATTCCTTTTTGCTGCATTGCGCCATCGAGCATGAACTGCATGACAGTATTGGTGTGCTCGATGCCGCCGTCGAAGCGCTCTGCGGGTGTGAGGTCACGGGCACGCAACACGCGATCCCGATAGATCGCGTCTTGGAGATCTTGCAACGCGGTCGGGTGGTCGTGGGGATTTGCCATTGCAGCGCAACGCTAAACCGCTCGCGTGGGCTTCGCAATCCTTGAGAACTGGGCGAGTAGTCCGTGAAGGAGCGAGTTCACCCGCGCCGGACGGCATCGAGAATCGCGTGATGAATGTCCTCGGCTTTTCTCACCGGGAAATCTGATCCGAGCAGGACAGGTTGTTCGTTCTCTGAAACCTGATCGCGCCCGTGCGATCCCTTGACCAATGAGGCGTCTAGCGGAATCACATCGAGCAAACCACGCAGGCCGAGTTTTTTCTTGAGGAGAAATTTCGCGATTCTGAGTTTGGGAAACCGGATGGCTGGATCGATGAATAACTCACACGGATCGTAGCCCGGCTTGCGGTGGATATCGATGGTCCGCGCGTAGTCTGGCGCGACGGCATCGTCCTCCCAGAAGTAGTAGGTGAACCACGCATCTGCCGCTGAGACGGCGATGAAGTCTCCGCCGCGTTCTGCCGCTACGCCGCCCTCAGGCGTGCGGACTTCATCGACGCCGGGTGTGGTTTCTAGCAAGTTTCTCACCGCATCTCGGATCGAAGCATCGTTCACATAGACATGCGCCACTTGATGATCGGCGATGGCGAATGCCTGCGATGCACCGCAGTCGAGCGTCTCCAAGCCAAGCTCGTCTTTGACCTGAATCCAGCCTCGTTGGCGAAACAAACGATTGAGATGGATCGCCCGCTTCACCGGAGAAATTCCATACTCGGAAAGCACGAGCACCCGGATACTACGGGCCTCGTAGAACTGGATCAAGTCGGTGACTAACGCGTCAATTTTTCGCAGCTCACTAGGAATGCTCGCGGCTAGCGGGCCGTCTTTTTGCAGCGGATAGTCGAGGTGCGGGAGGTAAACCAAACTCAGCGTCGGCGAGTGTTTTTCTTCCACCCATTTCGCGGATGCGGCGATCCATTCCGATGAAGCGATCCCCGAAGCTGGTCCCCAGAATGCCTGAAACGGAAATGGCCCGAGAGCGTTTTTTAGCTCCTCGCGCATTGCCATCGGCTGCGTGTGGATATCGAAAACTTTGCGTCCATCCGCCGGATAGAGTGGCCGCGGCGTGATGGTGAAATCCGCTGTGGAGTGCATGTTATACCACCAGAACAATTTCGCGCAGGTGAAGCCCGGGATCTCACGTCGCAGTTTGTCCCAAATTTTTTCTCCCCGAACGATGTGGTTGCTCTGCTTCCAAAAACGCACCTCCGCGTTTTCCCGATCATACCAGCCATTCGCGACGACGCCGTGCACGGCGGGCGAAGTCCCGGTGACGATGGACGATTGCGCCGTGCAAGTCACCGCCGGGAAAGCGGGCTGGTAGGATTGCGAACCGTTCTTCGCCGCGAATTCCGCCAAACCCGGCATCCCGCTGAGGAGCGATTTGGAAAGTCCGACGAGATTGATGACGGCGAGGCGCATGGGTGGGAGTATTTTTTAACGAAGCAATTTCATGCCTTGTGCCGTGGCTAACTGGTTTTGGCGGATGTCGAACGAGAGAAATTGCTTGGCTCCGATGAGTTTAGCTGCCGAGACATGTAGAATGTCTAGCGAGCGGTGCCCGCTAGTGGGTGTTTGTTGGAGGCTCAATTTCGTAGCGTCTCGGAACATCATAGCCAGATTGAGGCTGGACCATCGGAATAAGCCTTCTTTTACATCTTGATGAAAATCTCTCAAGGCGCGGTGCGCTAGATCCGTGCTGATTTCCTTCTCGAAAATTTTCCGGCAGACAGCGTTGGTGAGTTCTAATTCCCCGAGCGGTGAAATCCAACTCGCCTCTTTCCAACTACCAGCGATTTTGCCCGCTTTCTCCGAACTTTCAGCCTCATAGACATACAGCGGAAGTAGGAAACTGGAGTCGCAATAAGTCATCGTTCCTCATCCCTCCAGCGTAGGAAATTTTGCAAGGGTTTGCCTGATTTGGTGATGACGGGTTTGATGGTCGCGCCGGGGCCGAACCTTGCTTTGAAATCGGGCTGCTGATTCGCAGGTGGAGTATCTAGCATGATTCGCGCAAATGGCTTTCCCCGCTTGGAGATCCAGACTTCTTCACCGGCATTCAACAACGCCTCAACTTTAGGAAATGAAGTGCGGAGGTCGCGAATGGAAACCGTGCTCATGGTGAAACAAAGATGATTCACCCAGCACGTCTGGTCAAGGTGGGAGAAGCTGAGACATCTGGACTAACTCAACGCTTTTTCCTCAGCCGCTTTCCCGTGAGGCGGGTGGCGATGAGGTTCGGGCAGCGACCGTTGAGGCGGAGTTGTTCGCAGTTTGCCTCGATCTTGATGGACTGGCGGAGCGGCTTAAATCCGAGCCGCCGGGTGACGCAGTCGTTGAGGAGATCGAGGTGGCTGTCCTCGAACTCGACGACGCGCCCGCAGTCGATGCAGACGAGGTGGTTGTGCGAGGGCTTGTCGTGGAAATTCGGATCGTAGGTGGTTTGGTTTTCGCCGAGGTCGATCTCGCGCAGCAAGTCGGCCTCCACTAACAGACCTAGCGTGCGATACACCGTCGCCCGTGAGGTCTCTGCATCCACTTTACGCACCCGGTCAAAGAGTTCGTCTGCGGTGAAGTGCTCGTCTTTTGAAAACGCCACCTTGATGATGGAATCACGTTGGTTGGTGCGGCGCAGGCCTTTGCGCCGGATGAATTCATTGAGTTTCTCTTGGATGCCAGACTCCACACGGCATTCCTAGCCGCCGGATCGCAGGACGGAAAGCGGAAACGCAGCCCGCTGCTAAGAGCACCCGCCTTTCGCACTGGCCAAGCGGATGCCGCCACTTTATGGAATCACGGAGCTGCCCGTCATGACACCCACGCCACCATCATCCCCCGACGGATCGCCCGTTCCTCCGCGCCACCGACCGCCTTTGGGGAACCTCGCCAAGGATACCACGGAAATGGATCTATGGGCGTTTGACGATCTTGATCCGCTCGACGAGTTGCCGCCCGTGGAAGCCCCTCTGATTTCCGCCAAACTCATCCCCGAGCCTCGGGATGCCGACTTATCAGACTCGGGAAATGCAGGCAAATTTTCACGCCTCGCGGCCAATAAATCTAACTCAACTGCGGACAGCGTCTCTGTGAACATCAACAAAGACGTGAATAAGGATGTGAAACGCGCCCGATTTCCCAACGCCACCGCCGGGACGGGTACCGCTTCCAGCCATGCAAACGTCGGCGGGGATTTCGATGATCTCGATAGCTGGGACGAGCCGACTCAGGTAGTCGCCACGCCGCCAAGAATCCAAGAAATGCCCGTCGCGCGGGAAGCTGTCACTGCTAACGAGCCGCCGCTAGCCGCCGACCTAACGCTTCCAATAGCCGAGGACGATAAAGAAGAATTTTCCAATAAACCTCACGCCATTGCCGAGCCGATTCCCCTCGCGCCAAGGCTCAATCTCAGTCGCGTGGAGCGTGCCGGACTCGGTGTCCTCGCCGCTCTCATCCTCATCAGCGGCGGGTTTTTTTACTTCAATACCATCAACCGCATTCCCGCCCCCATCGAGCCGACGAGCGCCAAAGATTTCCCGATCTCCGGAAACAAACTCACTATCGTCTCCGCCGTGACCTACTGGCGTGAACCGATCACCACCGGGGAAAATGCCGACAAAGTCCGCCGAGACACCGTGCTCGTTCCCGTCGTCGAGCTTGCTTCCAGTGGTGGCCCTGCGGCGGTTCGCGTCTTTTTCCGTGACAGCAATGGCGAACTCATCGGGGATGCTGTTAGTCGCGCCGCTCAGGGCGAAATGAAATTTACCATCCTCGCCACCGCAGGCTTTGACGACTTCGGACTCCACGCCGCCTACCGGACCGGACAGACCGAGCCATGGACCATCGAGGTTCTCGAAGCCCCGTCCGAAAACTCGCCGCCGGGAGATTTTAAGAAAATTTTTGAAATGAACATCTCCGCAGATCGCCGCTAATTCACACACCCATGGCCACCTCAGAAGTCACCCCACTCGTCCCGCGCGAAGGCTGGCACGTCATGCACCTTTTCTATCATGTCGATCACGCCCAGTGGGCACTCTATAGCGACGAGGAAAAACGCCAGGCCAAGACGCGCCTCACCGAACTTGTGCAGGAAATCCGCGCCACGCCGGATACCCACCTGCTCATTTTTTCCATCGCCACCCCCAAGGCCGATCTTGGCTTCATGCTGCTGACGCCGGATCTCCAAATTGCGAACGCTTTCGAGAAACAACTCAGCCTCTCGTTAGGTCCAGAAATCCTCAGCCCCACCTACTCTTACCTGTCCCAAACGGAAGGCTCGGAATACACCACCACCCGTGAGCAATACGCCGCCGAGACCCTCATCGGCGAAAAAGGACTAACCGAAGGCACGCCCGAGTTCGAGGCCGCGCTCAAAGAATTCGACGACCGCATGGCGCACTACCTCCAGCATCGGCTCTACCCGGTCCTGCCTGACTGGCCGATCATTTGTTTCTATCCGATGTCCAAACGCCGCAACGGCGCAGACAACTGGTACGCGCTCGATTTCGACGCTCGCAAAAAACTCATGGCCGGTCACGCCCGCGTCGGTCGCACCTATTCTGGCCGCATCCTCCAGCTCATCACCGGCTCCACCGGCCTCGACGAACATGAGTGGGGCGTCACCCTCCTCGCCAAAGACACCATCGACATCAAATCCATCGTCTATGAAATGCGCTTCGATGCAGTCACCGCGCGCTACGGCGAATTCGGGGATTTCTACATCGGAATGCAGCTTCCACTAGACGTGCTGTTCCGGCGGATTTGCTTGTGAGCTTCGCGAAGCCGCATGGTCTTCAGCGAGCAAATGGCAGAGACCGAGTTCTAGGTAACGGCCAGGAAATGTCGGAGCAGTCCATAAGTTAGTCCATTCTGCTAGACCGTCCGCAACGGAATCACCCGAGATTTCTCACGTCCATTTCCCTCGATCTCGAGACGGTCTTTGAACAAATGAATCGCCGAGTAGGCATTCACGCCCGGCTCGTGGAGGACTGACTTGAAGGTGATAAATGGCACTCCGTTTCTGACCGTCTCTGCGCCTGCGTGGTTGTGGCCGTTGAAATAGGC
>JANOQR010000121.1:0-18480 GCA_031414935.1 Luteolibacter sp. | reverse complement strand
CGTGACATTTAGTGTATTTCAGTTTGAACAGACCGTTGTTTTCATTTCCTTCCGCAGTCTCGACTGTTCTTGTCTCCCTCTCGGGATCAGGCTGCGTAAAGGCCGTCCGATTCGCGGACGGGGGCGTAGTTTCGTTGCTTTTAGTTTCTTAGCGATGGGAAAAAGGAAGATTCTCCCTGACGTTGCGAAGGTCAGCATCGGAGACGAGAGCAGCTTGGCCAAGACGACGCTTGCGTTTGCTGTTCTTGCCTTGCAACAAGTGGCGAGCCCCTTGTTTCCGACGTAGAATTTTCCCTGTCCCAGTGACTTTGAAACGCTTGGCAACGGCTTTCCGTGTTTTTGCTTTTCCTCCGACTCTTGGCATGGGGCGGGCAACCTAGGCACCAGCAACAAGGTGGCAAGGCAAAAATGGCTTATTTTCAGTGGCCATGAATCTGGCGATGTCGGAGAATTCCTCGGGTAAATTGTAGTTCAAAATCTCTGCCCGTGAAATAGCCTGCGCCCATGATTTCCCAAACGCTTGCCAAGACGCCTTCTCGCAGAGATCGCTGGGCCTTGGGTGTGCTGATGTTTCTCCTCGGCGGCTGCGGATTAGCCTACGAATACACGTTGAGCAAAATCGCCTCAGATCTACTTGGAAACTCGGTCCAGCAATGGGCGACGATGATCGCGACGATGCTTTTCGCGATGGGCATGGGTGCGGATTTGCAAAAACACACGCCGCCTGACCGTTTGGCGGATCGGCTCATCAGCACGCAGGTTTTGCTGGCGATCTTGGGCGGATTCGGGCCGCTCATCATGATCCATGGGTTCGCGTTGTTGCCGCAAATTTACATCGTCATCCAATACACGCTGGCCTTCGTGGTCGGCTTGTTGATCGGCTACGAAATTCCGCTGATGATGCGGATCAACGAGGAAACCGAGCCCGACATGCGCTTCAATCTCGCCCAAGTCTTGAAGATGGATTACGTCGGCGCGCTGGTCGGTGCCTTGTTATGGACCTTCCTGCTGGTGCGGTATTTGAGCATCGAGCGGATCAGTTTCATCGTGGCGATGGCGACTCTCGCGTCCGCCGTGCTGTGTTTTTTCCTTTATCGCAGGCGGCTTGCGCGGCCTCGGACTCGGATGGCGGAAATTTTCGTAGCCACCGCTCTCGTCGCGCTCGGCTTGATTTACGGGCGGGATTTGACGCTCAAGGCCGAGCAATTCCTCTACCGCGATCCCATCGTCGCCTCCGTGACGACGCCATTTCAGCACATCGTCCTGACGCAGAATCGCAGTGGAAATCTCCGCTGCTACATCAACGGCCATTTGCAGTTCAACGAGGCGGACGAGCATATTTACCACGAAAACCTCGTCCATCCGGCGATGCACCTCGCGAAGCGGCGGGAAAATGTCCTCATCCTCGGTGGCGGCGACGGATTGGCGGTGCGCGAGATTTTAAAATACCCGGAAGTGCGTGCCGTCACCGTCGTGGACCTGGACCCGATGATGACCGACCTCGCTTCGACCGATCCCAACCTCGTGCGGATGAACGAGGGCAGCATGATCGATCCACGCGTCACTAGGCGCAAGGCGACGGGAATCACGCCGGGCGAGAGCTACACGAACTCGCAAGCCAGCCAGTATGAGCGATTCCCGAGCGAGCCGCACGAGACCGCCAAGCTCCACGTCATCAACCTCGACGCCGCCGAGTTCGTGAAATCCGTGGACCAACATTACGACGTGGTCATCATGGATTTCCCCGATCCGAATTCGCCTGATCTCGCGAAACTCTACGGTCGCCCGTTTTACGATCACCTTGAAAATATGCTCAATCCCGGCGCCGTCGTCGTCCAGCAATCCGGCGGTTGCTTCCAAGCTCGCGAAGCATTTCTCTGCATCGGGCGCACGCTTCAGGCCGCTGGACTCGACGCGGTTCCGTATCACGACAACGTCCCGTCCTTCGGCGAGTGGGGCTGGTGGATCGCGGTGCACGGCCAGCCAGCTGCCGAGACTCACGCGTCACTCGCAGGCTTGAAAAAAATCGATGTCCCGACTCGCTACCTCACGTCAGAACTCGTCGCCGCCGCTCTCGTTTTTGGAAAAGACCAACTCGTTTCCAGCCACCGGGATTTTACTTCCCTCACCGAACCACGCGTCTATCACTACCACCTCCAAGGTTGGAATATCTTAGAAATCCCATGAACATCCTCGCAAAAATCGGAATCGCCCTTTTCGCCGTCTTCACTCTGTTTTCCATGACCAGCCAGTGCAGTCGGACGAGTTCGTCGCGGACCAGCACCACGCCCGAGGCCACCGAAATCATCCTCAAGGAATACTCAAAAGGCCTCAACCTCGCCGCCGTCACCGAACTCGCGAAGAAGTCCAAAGACGCTGAAGAATTCGAGAAACTCCTCAACGACAAATCCGAGGCAGTGAACAACATCGACCTCAACGACGACTTCAAAGTCGATTACATCGAAGTCACCGAATACGGCAGCGGCGACCAACGCGGCTTCTCTCTTTCCACGGAGATCGAGTCAGGAAAAACTCAGGAAATCGCCACCATCGAGTTCAAGCGCGATGGCGACAAAGCCACCGTCCAGACCTCGGGAAATTCTTCGCTCTACGGTCCCGGACATTATCACCACTCCAGTTTCGGCCTTACCGATGCCTTGCTCGTCGGCTGGTTGTTTTCAAACCGCCCATCTTATAGTTCGCCCTACGGTTACGGAAATTACCCACCATCTTACGGCGGCGGTTGGATACGCCAAGACTCGGCTGGCTACGCGAAATCCATGACATCTCGCACTGCTGGATCGACGGTGAAATCCTCATCTCAGCCCGTCATCTCCAATCCAGCGTCATCCCCGAACGCCGATAAAATGGCAGCGAAAGCCAAAGTGATTTCCAGCCCGACTCAATCTCAACGTTCGTTCTCCAAACCATCCAGTTCATCGAGCAGCAGCTCATCCGCCAGCCGTCCATCCTCATCCGGCGGCTTTGGCCGATCTAGTAGTTCCGGCTCATCTCGCAGCGGCGGCTCGTCTGGCGGCGGCAAATAAAAACCCAACCCATTTTTCATCGTGAACGAACACCTTCAAGTCTGGCTCGACACCGCCCCCGTCATCGAGATTTTCACCTCGCCGGCCATCATCTACTTCGCTGCCGGGCTTTTTCTCGTGCTCATGGCGAAGCCGATCAAAGGCCTCACCGCTCGCTACCATCTCAGCGACGAGCTGACGAAACACGACAATAAAGCCGTCGGTGTCGCCACTGCTGGCTACATCTTCGGCGTCCTCACGATCATTCGCGGAGTGATGGTCTCTGGAGAAAATCCGCAGGAAACCATCTTTCGTGACTTAGTTTCATTCGCAGTCTGGACCGCCATTTCCCTCTCGCTGCTACTCGCTTCCGCATGGATCAATCGCAAGTTCCTGCTCAATCGCTTCGTCGTTCATAAGGAACTAATCGACGACCGCAACGTCGGCACCGGCGCAGTTCTGGCTGGCACTTACATCGGCACCGCATTGATCATTACCGGCTCGATCAATGGCGTCACTGGCGGCGGATTCGCCATCGAAATTCTCGATACGCTCATTTACTTCGTCGTCGGCCAACTCGGCTTCATCTTGCTCGGCGCGATTTATCAACGCACTTGCGGCTACGATGTTCACGATGAGATCGAGCGCGACAACGAAGGCGCAGGCATCGCATTCGGCGGCACGCTCATCGCGCTGGCCATCCTCATTTCCGGCCAGATCAAACGCTGTGATTCACTTGTCGCACTCGCGGTGTGGATCCCGATTTCCCTGCTCGTTCTCCTCGGCAGTCGCTGGCTGGTGGACTTGGTGATCTTGCCCAACGCGCTGCTCAAAGACGAAATCGCCCGCGACCGGAACTGGGGCGTCGCACTCATCGAAGCCGCCGCCGCCATCGGCATCGCGCTGCTCCTCGACGCATCATTTTCCTGAAAATCACCATGGCTGACGACGACTACGTTGACGAACTCTGGACCACTTCGGACGAGCAAAAACTCCGCTTCGCCGGGATTTTCCTGCTCGAATACATGATCAATCATCCGCAGATTTTCAAAGTCTGGCTGGAACGCGACGACGCCGACCTCGAACCCATTCTCGAATGGCTGCTCGTCCAAGAATGGATTAGCATCCGCGAAGGCACCGAATACATCCCGACGGAGCCAGGCAGAAATGTTCTCAAACGTTTCATGGAGCGTTACGCGCGCTTCGTCTATTTCTTTGATGTCTTTTCCGGCGTCGATCTCGGCTCAGGCGAGTTCGCGTTTGATCGGTATTTTGAAATTCTCGATGAACCCGAATGGCGCGCGTATTTGCACGACGAACGCTTCGAGGACTTACGCATCGCCATCGCCGAGCATCTCGGAATCGACGCGGTGGAAATCGTTTTCATGAGCTTCATTCGGGAAGATCGCTTCGGGCGGGACGCTGCGGGCTGGCAGTTCGACTTACTGCTCGGCAGCGTCTGGGACGAAATCCTCAGCGTCTGCAACAACGCCACCGACGTCCACGAACTCGGCTATCAAGACGGCGATCGCTGGATCGACGGCTCGGTGGTGGCAGAAGATATTCTCCAGCAAGGCGGCGCACTTCTCGGCAGATTGCTGGCTCGCGCCGACAGCGAACTGAAAGGCGCAAGCCCGACTCGCGGCGGCGGTAATCAAGCGAACCGCATCGTCGAGCCAGTCACATTTCCACCTGCGTCGGAGTTCAACTTCGCCAACTACATCGAACCCAACAACCGTGACCGCTTCTGGGAAGATAACTGGGACCGATGATCTCCTACCTCGTCCGCCGCTGGTCCAGCAATCGCCACAAACCTGTGGTCCGCGTCAGCACAGCTCTGGCCGTCGCGCTGACGCTGAACATCTGCTTCGGCACCGCGTTTTATTTCGCCGAACGCGGCGTGCAGACCAGCCTCAGCATCTGGGATTCCATCTGGTGGGCGATGGTGACGATGACCACCGTCGGCTACGGAGATTTTTTCCCGAAGACGTTTTTCGGCCGGTTTTTCGTCGCCTATCCGTGTCTCGTTTTAGGGATCGGCCTCATCGGCTACGTCCTCAGCATCATCGCCGAGACGATGTTGGAAAAATTCAACAAACGCCAGAAAGGGAACAGCACCATGTATTTTGAAAACCACCTCGTGATCTGCCAATGTCCTTCCGTGCCGCGAGTCATTCAGCTCGTCGAGCAGTTCCGCAAAGCCCAAGGCGACTCGCACCGCCACGCCGTCGTCGTCTCGAACCACCTCGATGAATTGCCAGCCGAGTTTCGCGAAAAATCCATCGACTTCGTCAAAGGCTTGCCGACCTCGGAAGAAGTCCTGATCCGCGCCGGAGTCGCCTCAGCTGCCGGAGTGATCGTCCTCGCCCGCGACCGCAACGACGAGAGCAGCGACTCGGAAAGCTTCACCGCTGGAACATTGGTGAGACTCATCGAAGAAGGCGGAAAACGCTCCATTTCCGTGGTCATCGAGCTCGCAGACCGCCGCAACTTGCGGATGATGGAACGCGCCGGAGCAGACGGCATCGTCCCGGCCGAGGGCATCACCGACATGCTCCTCACCCAGGAAATGTGCAATCCCGGCCTGCGCCACGTTTTTGAAAATCTCGTCACCCACGACACCGACTGCGAGTTCTACATCGTCCCGCAGAAATTTGCTGGCCGCTCGATGCGTGAAATTCAGATTGCAGCACTGGATCATCCGTCCAATTTGCAGGTCGTCGGCGCACTCCGCGATGGAGTCGCCATCATGACACCTGAAAAATCTCTCCGCCTCGCCCCGCAGGATCAGCTCATCGTTCTCGCCGAAAAACGCGCGAACTACGATGCCTTCGAGGCCACCCATCTCACCTCCAAACCACTACCCCAAACCACATGAACAAAGTTCTCATCAAACTCCAACGCGAGGAAGAACTCGCGCGTTTCCTCGAGGCCCACGGCTTCACCGTCGAAGAACTCGAAAACGATGTTTTCCGCGCCCAACGCGAGGACGAATTGCCCGTCTTCCTCAAGGTGGACGATAAGCAAATCTACTTCGAAACCGATCTCGGAAATATCGACGCCATCCTCACCCAAGACCTCCTCGTTTCCCTGCTCGTCCTCAATACCGAGATCCTTCCCGTTAGCGTCGGACTCGACACCAGCAACCCAGAAGATCGCCGCCTCGTCCTCGTGGAAAGCCGCGAAACCAGCGACCTCAGCGACGACGAACTGCTCGCTGTTTTCGACTCGCTCGAACTCGCCGTGGACCGCGTCACCGAAATCCTCAGCCCATCACTCAACGCCTAACTTTTTTCCAACATGAGCATTTTTTCCCGTATCTTTAAAATTGGCCAAGCCTCCGCGAATAAAGTGGTGGAGAAGTTTGAAAAGCCCGAGCTGATGCTTGAGCAAGCCATCGCCGACAAAGAAAAGCAGATCCGTGAGGTGAAGCAGTCCGTCCAGCAAGTCATCGCCACCGAGCGCCAAACCAAGGCCATGCTCGAAAAAGAAAAGGCAGAGAAATTCCAGTGGGAGCAAAAAGCCGAGGCCGCCATGCGCTCCGGCCGCGAAGACCTCGCCGTGAAAGCCCTCGAACGCGCCAGCGAACACGAAGCCCGCGCCGCCGGACTCGAGCCAAGCTGGCAAGGCCAACAATCGTCCGTCGCTGAGCTCAAACAAGAAGTCATCGCGATGGAGGCAGAAATCGCCGAATACCGCCGCAACAAGGATTTCATCATCGCGCAAAGCAAAGCCGCGCAGGTGAAAAAAGACATCTACGAAGCCAAGGCCCGGCTCACCAATACCCGCACGCCAGACGACCTAATGGCCCGCATGAAAGCCAAAGCCGAGCGCCAAAGCTACGAAGCCGATGCCGCCAAGGAACTGTCCACCTCTCCCGGCGGCACCAGCTTGGAAGACGAGTTCAAGTCACTCGCCAGCGGCGCAGGAAATCCCGACGTCCAAGCCAAGCTCGACGCCCTCAAAGCGAAACTCGGCACCTCCACTCCGGGTTGATGCCACATTTCACACCACCTCCGGCGCCGACGGGTCGCCACGTCCTCGCCGAGATGACGGGCTGCCCGCCGGAGGTGTTGAACGACGTGACTGGCTTGGAAACCAGCTTTCGCGAGTGTGCTGAAAAAGGCGGTGCCACCGTGGTTTCGTCGCATTTCCATCACTTCTCGCCCCACGGCGTCAGTGGCGTCGTGGTCATCGCGGAAAGCCACGTCACTGTCCACACCTGGCCAGAACACGGCTACGCTGCCGTGGATGTTTTCACCTGCGGTCGCCCAGAAATCGCTGAAGCGGTGATGGAATTACTCATCCAAGCTCTCCATTGCCAGAACGTGAAACGGACTTCATTTGCCCGCGGTCCGCACGCCATCCCCCAAGAAGTTGGCTAAGAAATCAGAAAAGCGAACCACGGATGAACTGGATTAACACAGATGGAACAGTAAGTATCCAAAGCTCGTCAGCCATCTTCATTTTAGCTTATTAATTAGTAAAAAATGAAACAATTATCACGCGAAGATCGCCAGTTCCTAACCGAGCTCGTGAAGTTATTTGAAGATCCGGCCTCTACCGCGTCACGCTATCGACGTTTTGCGTTTCTGTATTTCTCAATCGCATTTCTCCTTCTTTCCACGGCCGGCTGTTCTCGCATTATTGGGATCGAAGGTTGGGAAGGTCCGTTCCTCATTATTGCGGGCGTTTTGATGGGAATCAGTATCTTTTATCGCATCGCAGCGCGCCAAGTTCTCCTTCTGATCATGTATTCAGAGCTTAAAATCGAAGATGTAAAAGCCGCTCTTCTCTCCGAGGGAATCAAAATTTTAACAATAATCGTAAACTGATCCCCAAAAGTCCCTCCATTCTTTGTGCTTCCAAGTGATTTCAACCTTAACCCTGTGTTCAGCGTTAGCTCCCGCGAGCGGGGTTGTAGTCATTCTGATGCTGATTTCTATGATAGTCATCACCTCTTAAAAATCCGTGTCCATCCGTGGTTCCAATTCCTATTCAAGGTTTAGCTCAACGTCTTGAATGATAAGCCCCACTGCCCACCATGCCCGAAAACCTTGCCGCCCGCGTCACCCGCGTCACCCGCGAGATTTCCGTCCTTAAAAAATCCCTCATCGCCGAGCATGGCTGCGATGCATTTCAGCTCGATTACGAAATCAAGCTCGTCCTTTTCCTCACCGCCCGCATCGATGGCGAGACCAACCACGCCGAGAAGCAATTTTCCGCCGAGGTCTGCCAAAAAATCGACTGGTCCGCCGCTCACGAACGACTGCTTGAAAGCCGCGTCCTAGCCCAGCCAAGCTACGATCTTTCGCAACTCCTTTTCGGAAAAATCCACCCAGCCTGGGGCGAGCAGCTCATGCGAGTCGCTGCCGGAGTCGTCCTCGCGGATGGCGTCGTGAATCACGACGAACGCCTCTTTCTCACCAACCTCGCCTTCCAACTCCTCAACGGCGACACCGCCCGCATGGAGCAAATTCTCGCTTGGCTCGAATCCGGCGAGGAAGAACCCATCGCCCCGCCACCAGCCGCTGCGCCGCCAAAAGAAGACCTCGAAACCTGCCTCGCCGAGCTCACCCAGCTTGCCGGCCTCGCCAACGTGAAGCAGGAAATCGAAAGCCTCGTCCGCTTTCTTGAAATCAACAACGCCCGCCTCCAAAACGATCTCAAAGGCGCAGCGATGTCCCTGCACATGGTTTTTGCGGGCAATCCTGGCACCGGAAAAACCACCGTCGCCCGCATTGTTTCCCGGATTTTCGCCGCCCTCGGCGTCCTGAAAAAAGGCCACCTTGTCGAGACCGACCGCCTCGGCCTCGTCGGCCAATACGTCGGCCACACCGCTAAGAAAACCGACGATCTCGTCCGCCAAGCCCTCGACGGCGTGCTCTTCGTGGACGAAGCCTACTCGCTCGTTTCCGGCGGCGAAAACGACTTCGGACGCGAAGCCATCGACACCCTCGTCAAGCGGATGGAAGACCACCGCGAGCAACTCATCGTCATCGCCGCCGGCTACCCGGAAGACATGAAAACCTTCATCGACGCCAATCCCGGCCTGCTTTCCCGGTTCACCATCCACCTGAATTTCGAGGACTACACCGCCCCCGAGCTAGTCGGAATTTTCAAAGGATTCTGCGAAAAAAACCAATACTCGCTCGATCCCGCCGCAGAAGCCGCCCTCGAAACCCAAGTCGCCAAAGAACTCAAATCCGCAGGTCGCGGCTTCGGCAACGGTCGTCACATGCGGAACCTCTTCGAGAAAGCCATCCGCAAACACGCCGTCCGTCTCTGCATGAGAAAACGCGAATGGACAAAAACCGAGCTCAGCCAGCTCAGCGTCGAAGATCTCGGGTGAAAATCGTAGCTGGAGCATCTCTGCTCCCATGCATAAAAGCGAAAGCAAGATGCTGAGGGGCACGGGCGGCTCGCCCGTTCTTCATCTCCAGTCTCGCTGCCATTCAGAAAAACAGGAGCGAGACGCTCCAGCCACCATCAACTCAGCATCGATTCCAGCTCCTCCATGCTCCAGCCAGCGGCATCAGCCGTCCCGTTCTCATCGATAGCAGACGCCAGCTCGCGTTTCTTCTCCTGAAGTCGGACGACTTTTTCCTCCACCGTCCCGCGAGTCAGCAGGCGGTAAACCGTGACCGGGCGAGTCTGGCCGATGCGGTGGGCACGGTCGGTCGCTTGGGCTTCTGCAGCCGGATTCCACCACGGATCGAAGTGGACGACGGTGTCGGCCGCAGTGAGGTTGAGGCCGTAACCACCCGCTTTGAGACTGATGAGAAACACCGGCGGACCGTCTGATTTTTGGAACTTATCCACAAGTTGTTGGCGGTTCCGGGTCTGGCCGTCGAGCCGCAAACTGCCCCAGCCACGCTCAGAAATGCATTTCTCGATTTCTAGTAATTGTTTCTGAAACTGACTGAAAATGAGCATTCTGTGATTTCCATTCACTGCTTCTTCGATCAACTCAAGCAGTCGTTGGACTTTGGCGGATCGGCGAGCGACCAACAGTCGATTGAATTGCTCGTTGCCGAGAAGTGCGAGGTCGCAGCAAGTCTGGCGGAGTCGGAGCAAGGCGGTGAGCATTTGCATCCGGGCTGCACCTTTGTTGCCGGAGTCCGCGATGGCGTCCACCCGCTTGCGGCCTTCCACGAGGAGCTCTTTGTAAACCGCTTGTTGATCCGGGCTGAGGTCGCAGAACTCGTCAATGAAGAGCTTTGACGGCAACTCGGGAGCGACTTGCTCTTTGGTCCGGCGTAGGATGAAGGGAGAAATTTTCAAGCGCAGCCGCTCGATGGCTGCCCCGGCGGACTCGCCCGTGGCGAGCGGAGTTTCGTAGCGATCCTTGAAATCGTCCCTGCCGCCGAGCCAGCCGGGCTGAATGAAGCGGAAAATCGACCAAAGGTCTTTGACTCCATTCTCGATGGGAGTTCCGGTGAGCGCGATTCGGGATGTCGCTTGGAGTTTGGAAACGGCTTTCGCGTGATCCGTGTCAGGATTTCGCATCAAGCTCGCCTCGTCCACGACTACGGCGCGGTAAGTGCGCTTGAGATGGTAGGCGAGATCCCGGGCGAGAGTGCCATAGCTGGTGAGGATGACTTCACCGGCTTGGACTTTGTCTCGCTCTGCGTCGCGGCCAGTTCCGTGGAGGATTCTGACTCGCCGCGCGGGGGCGAAACGGCCAAACTCAGCCTTCCAGTTTCCGAGCAGGGAGGCAGTCGCGACGACCAGCACGACCTCGGAATCTGTGGAGTTCGTTTGGAAAAGTTTCTCAACTAAAGCGATCGTTTGGACGGTTTTCCCCAGTCCCATATCGTCGGCTAAAAGTGCGCCGCTGAAGCGTTGAACTCGGTCAAGCATCCAGCCCGCTCCGTGGGCTTGGTAGGGTCGGAGTTCTGCCATCAGAGTCGCCGGAGAATCAAATGTGAATGACTGGGTTAAATCACTCTCTGTTTGTGATTTATTGATTTTATTACGAATTTCACGAACTAGTTCTCCTGAGCGGGCTGAAGCAATGAAACGACCGTTTTCTTGGCGTAAATCGAGGTCAGAAAAGAGTGGATCGATGACGCTGGTGAGATCGTCGGAGATGACCAAGCGACGTGCTCCGGCGGGAGCGGTTGCGCCATTTCCTGCACGCAACATGCGGCGAACTTCGGCAGCGGGAATGCTGACTCCATCGGTCGTTTGAAATGAGAGATCGAAGCTCAACCAGTCTTCGCCAGAACCGAGGATTTCGATTTTCGGTGAAACGACGGCGACTTGCTTTTGGACGTGACTGAAACGCTCGCCTTCGATGACGGTCCATTCCTTGCGGAGGACAGGTAAAGTGCGAGAGAGGAAATTTAGAACGCCTGGCTCGCCTTTGATCGCCCAGCGACCGTTTGAAAAGTTCTCGATGGTGAAACCCGCCTGCATCAGGCGGTTGGCGGCTTTCTCCTCCTGGGCGAGATCGCGGACTTCGCAGTGATCGCCACTGAGTCGCGGCAAGCCATCGACTTTTCCTAAGCCCGGCGGGACGGGGGCGGCGGTTCCGTAGCGGACGGCGAGCTGGGCTTCGAGTTGCTGGAGCGAGCCTTCCAGAGTCAGCTCGAAAATGGCGGCTGCCGGGATGAAATGAAGCTGGTTGAGCCAAGATTCTCCAGGGAAATGGAGCCATTCTTGCCATGATTCCAACTCGTTAAAAAAGCGAGCTGTCGGGATGTTCACGGAGTTTCCGGCAGCGAGATTTTTCAAGAAGCCGAGCAATTCCGGTGGGATCGTGCCCTCGCCGATGCGGGTGACGGAGTCTGCGTCGATTTGCCAGAAAGCGCCGGCGATTTCTTGCCAAATCCCGCATTCCGGGTCGGGGACGAGCTGGATTTCTTCAGGAAATTGGTTGGCCGCGCTGAGTCGGAGCCGTTCGCCAGCGCGGATGTCGATGAGTAGGCGATCTTTTCCCGCCGCGAGCCGTGGGTGATCCGCGAGGCATTCGAGAAAGGTGGAAACTCGCGGCCCGTCGAGGCTGAGGCTAAGAATTTCCTTTTTCACGACGCCTTGCTTGGCGAGCCACGCGCTCAGGCGATCATCGGCGGGGGAAATTTCCTCGTCCGCAGCGATGGCGAGGGTGGCAGCGAATTTTCCCCGGCTCAGGGCTTCGCGCCAATTGAGCGGGAGGAGAATTTGCCAAGCGGACGCGGCTGGCGGAGGAAGTGTGAGGGGCTGAGCGGGTTTTTCTGAAGCCACGACGGGAGGCTTGAGGGTGGCAAGTCCGGTGGCGACCGCGTGACAGCACACGGCACCGGATCGCTGGTTGTCGGAACAGGGGCAGGAGGTATCGAGATAGGTCGGGGATTTCACCACGACGCTGACTTTCATGAGGCGTTTTCCCATGCGCACCGTGCCTTGCCAGCCGTGGGTGCCTGCCTTGGTTTCGACGACCATCCCGCTGTCGAGCAGGGATTTTCCTTCTTTAAATGCCTGCCACGCCGCCGCTTTGCGTAAAATTTCCTCAGTCCACTCGCTCATCGTGGCCGGAGTGTTTCTGGATAGAGAGTGAAAGCAAGAACGGAGGATTGGAGCGTTTGAGCGGGAATTAGAATCTAAAAACCATCAAGCAGTTGCAGAGACAAATGCAAACTGTGGGTCGGATATTCTTTGCCGCATGAGTTCGCTGTCGAAATTCCCTCTTGCCAACCCGATAGATTTTTCAGCAGTGTGTTTTTGCCATTCGTAATGGCGTCTATTCAAATTTCCTAAATCACACACATCTGCTTTTGCGACCAAACAAAAGCTACTGGGCCACTCACAAAACCGCGAATTTTTAATGGCCCGCAAAAAGACAGAGCTGTCGCGCCGATTGGCGCGGCTTGGCGTGTCTTTTTGCGAGGCGCTTCGCGGTGCCTGTGAGTGGGGCGCGATCAAGTCGCGCTCTTTGTTTTCAGTAGCTGGCGTTGAGCCGCAGAGTCCTCAAAACTCCCCATGAAACCAACCATCCTCGCCTGTTTCGCCATCACGGCGTCCTCGGCTCTTCTCCTTGCTCAGGTAGAAGACGCTCCTGAGCCATCCACCACCCGCCTTCTCGGTCCGCTGAATGACGGCACGCCACCGCCACCCGAGCCTCAGAAGCCTGCTTTCATCGTCCCGGCGCGGGACATTCTCGAATCCAAGACCGTCCAGCAAGGCGGGCGCGAGATCACCATCCAGAAAATCAAGCCCATCGCCTTGCCGCCGCGCCCGCAGGCACCCGCACCCATCGATTTTAACGACCCCGCCATCCAACAACGCATTGCGGAACGCCGCGCGAAGTATCCGGCGATGAAGATGCTCGCCGTCGGAGCCACCATCTATCACTCGGATAGTTCGCCACCACGCAGCCTTGTTCGTCTCTGGCCGCAAACGGCGGGCGAGCCTGTCACCGTTTGGTCATCGGCGAACTTTGCGCTTCTCGCAGGCATCCCAACCTTCGCCACTGCGTCCGGCGAGCGCGCCAGCATCATGATGGTGTGGAGCACCCTCAATCTCGACCGAACGAACCACCTAAAACGAACCTACGCCCGCCAATTTCCCAGACCCGAAATCCCCGTTTTCCCCGAAGGCAACGCCACTTTTCAAGTCGTCTCAGGAAATCCCACCCCAGAAACCCTCGCCTCTATCGCGTCCCTTCACGAAATTTATAATACGGAGCATCCCCGTCTCCTAGCAGCCTATCAAGGCCGCGAACGCGCCCGCATCGCCCACGAAGCCGAGCAAAAAGCGCATCCACCGCTGCCCCAGAACCTAGTCTTAAATTATTGGCACACCCAAAAAACCACAACCACCCAGAAGGGAGAAACCACCCGATGAACCCTTTCTCAGAAGCCGAGAGTTTGGAGCATAGAGCGGTGAGAAAGACTCTTCCTTCGATGTTCCATGTTGGGCGCGTTCGGCGAGCTCAGCCGAGCCGTTCGATGTTCGATGTTTTCTTCAAGAAGGGTGGCTTGGGCATCCTACTCCTAACATCCCCCCTCGCCCAAGCCATCCTCGACACCAACCAAAACGGCGCAAGCGACCTCTGGGAACGCCACCATAACAACGGCGATCTCTACACCACCTTCGCTCCCACCGCCGATCCCGACGGCGACGGCTGGACCAACGTCCAAGAAGCCGCCGCTGGCACTCATCCCGCAGATGCTAACCATCCAACAGGTTTCCTCCGCCCCGAGATCATCCAATCCCCCGCCGTCTATCTCAACGGCGCAGAAGAAGGCGATCCCCCCATCCTCCTCACCCCAGCCACCACCACCATCGAGTGGCCCACGCTCACCGGAAAACAATACGCCGTTTTCTCCTCCACCGACCTCAGCCCCGGCAGTTGGTATCAAGTCGGCGAACCACGCATCGGCAGCGACTCCATCCTTGAAACGCACATCTCGCCCACCCAGCCCGACGGCAGCACTCCCGAGAGACTTTTCCTCCGTGTCTCCATCAGTGACGTTGACAGCGACGACGACGACCTCACCGACCACGAAGAACACCAACTCGGCTCCGATCCCCACGATCCCGACAGCGACGACGACGGCCTAGACGATCACCAAGAAGGTGAAGGCGGGACTGATCCCAAAGATGCAGATTCCGATGACGATCTCCTCAAAGACAGCGAAGACGCAGTTCCCACCGATGCTGTAATCGACTGGCAAAAAACCGCTGAACCCAAATTTGCAGTCATCGACCTCAAAATCGAGAATCCGGAGAACATATTCTTCGTTGATCATTCAGAAAATGGAACGGTCCTATTTGATATCATACCGGACTATCCCCCTCGCCGTCTGGTAGTGGATCGCAATCGGAATTCTCATGTCCTCCCGGGTTTGCCTCCAGATTTAGGAGATCCACTAGGCTATTTTGGAGCCTTCCCCCGGACGCTGATAGGTGATAGCGTCATGGGTACAAGGCTGCGCCCACCAGCTCCGGGGGAAAGCGAGGACTGCACTTGGGATCCTATCTCCGGCATCTACACGCCTCTCTATGTGCCATGGTATGACGATTCTATATTAGATGATCGGGGCCAATTTAGAGTTGAGAATTCATACGAAATCATCGAAATCGAAGGTGAACTGACCTTTGTTGATTATCTACTCACCCCCTACGGAATTTTGCCCGGAAGTGAAGGACTTTCTGGTACCGGGACAATTGAGAAGAACGGCAACATAGCTTCTATGTTTGGTTACTGGAGATTTGACTCATCCACGAACACATATAGTAACAACCTGCTGTCTGAAACATTAGCTGGTGCCGGTTCTGCCACCCTTACCCAGAAAATCCAGAACCCGCCACCCGACCAAGGAACCACCACTCATCATTGGAACCTGATTCCCGACTCCACGGGCATCCAAATATCCAAAGACTTATCCAATTTCCAAAAATCCACCGTCAAGCCCAAGATCGGCCAACACCTACAAGGTCTAACTAGTCAAGGTTGGTTCGCCACCAACCGCGAAATCTGGGCCAACGGCAAATGGCGACCACTCAAACAAACGCTATCCGGCACCCAACCACAAGACGCCACCCTCCTCGGCATCCTCGACACCGGTCTAGGCGTCGCAAAGATCGAATACGCCACAGAACCAGCAAAGATCGCTCTGCTTGTCCCAGTGGAAGTCACTTGGAAACCCATAGACGGCTGGACAAATGTAGATGCCCACATCGATCCTTGGTCTGACCCTCCCAAAGAAAAAGGCAGCCGGATATTCCCTTGCTATAAAGACCCAGACGACACCGAGCTTAGGTATAAACTCCAAGTAGTCGTCAAAACATCACCCGCGCTGGTCGGAAAAACGGTCTATGTCAAAGCCTTCGATGTCGATGACAGCACGGACGAAGGATTCGACCTCAATGCAGAAGGCACAGCACCAGTCATCGACACCAACAACAAAGCGGGAGACGACAACCTCCCAGATTATCTCAATACCCCACTTACCGGGCAGTTTTGGAATGAAGCATCATCATCTTGGGGAGGCCAAACCGCCACGGGTGTCGTCGATGCCAATGGCGAAACGAAGTTCCATTTCCGAGTCGGAATGCAACCTGGGAATAATTACCGAGTCGTCGCCTCCGTGAACGACGAAGCCATGTATGCCGGGGTTCAAACCACGAATCCATCCGCAGATAAATATCTCGGCCCAGAATTCTACCAAAATGGAGAAGCTCCAGCTACTCCCTTGCTGACGGTATGGAGAAGATTGTGGGTGGAGAATGACTCGATGGAAGCAATTCCGACTGATACTTACGGGTATAAGAGAAATGATTTGAGTAGTGATTTAACGTCACCAATCATTTATTCGACTAATTTTGATGGAACCAATACACGTTTCAAAATTACAAATGTTACAGATTACAGTAGTTTTTCAAATCTAGAAAACGGAAGATTTATTGCACAAAGCGTAGTTCACCCCGTGGTAGGAACGCTCAATATTTTTGGAGGTCATTTTGTGTTGATCTCTGGTGATTTCACAAGCGTGCCTATTAACTCAGGATTTCGTCTTTATGACGATGATGATTTGGGACTAAGCACATCAGCTTTGCCAAAACAGAATCTTGTTAACGAACAAATGAAAAATTACTTTAGTTCGTCATTTATTAAAGTCACGAATTCTGACAATTTTAATTCATCACGACAAATGGCATTTCAAAGAAACATAGATGTATATGATTCATCTTCTATTACAGAACATTTTGCACGCGACGTACATGATAAAAATTCTATTTGGGCATGTCCGCTTACAGTCGCCTATCAAGGACCACAAGAAAATGATCGAGATCCGAATGACGCTTCTCTCCGCATGGGAGAGACTGCGGCCCATGGCAATAATGATCACTCTACTGTATTTTTGGAATGTTGCCGAGAAACGGAATCTAATGCAATAACCAGCATGAACCCAGATATATCTGATAGAGCCAATAAGCGATTAGCAAAGTGGATAGTAGCCGTTGCCGCCCACGAAATGGGACACCAACCAGATAACCAATCAGAAATTGAAGACCATCAAGAAGGGCAGCTAATGTCTGTAGGATGTGGAGAGGTTAGTAGTTCAAGCCCAGAAAAAGCAAAATTCTCAGCCAAAACAGTAAAACGCTTCAGAAAATCAAACCGCTGGTCTCAATGAAAAATGCTCTATTAACAGTCCTATTGTTTTTTGGTTTTTTTGTAAACCTTAAAGCCAAAAGTGATATGACGCCAACCATGATGGCATGTCGTTCAATTTCCATCATGCTCAATGAAGATTTTATTAGAAATAAAATTAGCCTACCTACTTCTTGGGAGGAAATCCCGACACTAAGAGAGATTAAAGAAAATGCGCAAAGTCAAAATATTAAATCATTAAAGTCATTTAACGATTTGGCTATGGTTCCAAATGCACCAATAATCAAACCTGATAGTTTAATACCTCGTAATCGTTGGGGTTGGCGTTTATTTGTTATTAGTCGTAAACAGAGTTTAGACTATGCTCAATCAAATTCTACCAAAGATACTCTTAATGGCGGGCGGTTTTTAATAATTATTTCTCCTGATAATGATGATTCACTACCTTGTTGGATCTCAGAAATCGAAGCACAAGCTATTTTAAAACAGCTCAATAATTTTAACCCGGAATTACAACCATTTGCTTTCGAAAACATTGATCAGCTAATTGAGGATAATATAAAATTAAAAGATGAGATGAACAAATCTGTCAGTGAACAATTACGAACCACGGGCAAACCAAATTCAGAGAATCATACAAAAACCAAACTTCAATATTCAAGGCGACAGATGCTCTATATATTAGGATCAATTTTTGGTATATTATTTACAGTTCTGCTATTTATTTTGGTTGCTAGATTTCGACTTCTAAAATAATTTAGAAGATAATTACCCGGTTCTGCTGGTTTAGCGGAACCGGGTAATTCGTTTGCAGAGGGTTACATTAGGGAGTCGGCGGCGTGGGATTCTCACCGTGGCTGCCGCCAGCCTGAACGATTTTCCGGGCGGTGGCGTAGGCGGTGGTGAAGGTGGGGTGGTCGGCTTGGAATTGGAGGATGAGGCGGTCGAGGAGGTTTTCGAGGTTGGCGGTGGCGCGGGTGATCTCAGCGGCGATGGCTTCGGTGATGCCGCTGCGCCCGGCGACGGCGGCGCGTGGGGTGCCGACGGTGCTGGAGTAGGCGATGATGGCGCTTTGGAGGTCGGCGAGGACGGCGGGGGTGAGATTAAACTCGGTCATTTTCACCGGATCGGCGACGACGAGGATGGCGGCTTCGTCGTGGATGACTTGGGCGGCGTCGTCTAGCAGAGAGTCGCGGAGGTTTTTTAAAGCGTAAGCGTAGTCCGAAGCGCCATCTGAAGATTCTCGCGGTCGCGTAGCATAGCCGTCATAGCGTTGCGGATTATGACCGCTACGAATCACGCTATCTTAAAGTCCGACCGCCGGGGCCGCCTGCGCTATTCCGCCGAACA
>JANOQR010000120.1:0-1815 GCA_031414935.1 Luteolibacter sp. | reverse complement strand
GATGCGGGCGTCCGGGGATTTTGCGCGGGTGGAAATGAGGAGGCGTTCGAGTTTTCCGAGATCGTTGTGGGGGAAAATGCGGAGAGTCGCGCCGGAGAGCCGGGCGGCATCGACGAGGCAGGCATGGGAGAGTTTATCGAGAAGGATGAAATCGGATTTTCCGACGACGGCGGGGATGACGCCGAGTGCGGTTGCGAAGCCGGAGGTGAAGGTGAGGGCCGCCTCAGTTTGCTTGGCTTCGGCGAGGGCGGATTCGAGCAAGCGGTGTGGCGGAAGCGTGCCACAGACGAGTCGGGAGGCGGTTGCTCCTGCGCCGTAGCGTTGGATGCCTTCGATGCAGGCGGCTTGGATTTCTGGGTGGCGGGCGAGGCCGAGGTAGTCGTTGGCGGCGAAGTTGTGGAGGGTTTTTCCCTCGCGGGTGATTTGGACGCCGTTGGGTGAATCCAGCGGGCGAAGTGTCCGCAAAAGTCCCTCGGCAGCGAGTCGGCGGAGGGTTTCGGCGGGGGGGGTCATTTTAGAGGATGGGAAACCGCGAATGAACGCGGATGGACGCGAATTTTAAGAGAGAGATGGCGAACCACGGAAGAAGAGTTTGAAAAGTTGTGTTTGCAGCTTAGTGGCTCAAAAACTCCTCAAGTGTCAGTCCGATGTCTTTGATGATTTGGCGCAGGAGCACTGGCGAGACATCTCTGCCAGGATGATTTGGAACGGTGGTGCAACGGCCATCGGGATGCCGGAATTGCATGTGTGAACCGCGTTGCCGCACCAGCGAAAAACCCAGCAGCTCCAATACTCGGCAGATCTCACGGGGCTTGAGAACGGGTGACTTGGGCATCGGATTAAGCCGCAACAGTGATGCTCTGAGTGCCCACAAACTCAGCTTCCAAATCCGGCTCACCGTCCTCCAAGAGCATCTCAATAACCTCGCGAAGATTCTGGTTCAACTCATCGAGCGACTGCCCTTGCGAGTGAGCACCCGCGAACCCGGGGACATAGCCAACGTAAAGCCCAGTGTTAGGACAACGTTCGATCACTGCGGTGTATGCTTTCATGTTTGAGACATTGGGATGGTGCTGTTTCGGAGTCAATGCGCTGGATCGGTTCTCTTTGGGCGTTTGACCTCGTAAATAGCCAGTAGCTTCTGGAATTGCTCAGGTGCCTTGTTTTTCAAATCGTAAATCAATGATGTTTTACCGTCGTAGAAAATGATCTCGTGGCACCCGAAGCATATCAGTGCGTGATAGGTAGTTTCTCCGGCCAGCCACGAGACGCAGTAATCTGGATGGTATCCGCCACACCTCTTCGGGACTCCATATTCTGTTATCGAGTCAGCACTGCTCAATAATTTACGCAGTGCCTCGGAGTTACTGGCAGTGGTGCTGGGCGTGTAGAATGGAAATTTGCATATCACTTGAGTATCCTTGCGCTTTAACTCGACGGCTAGGAGTTCTTTGTCCCACATCTGGTGTGGTAATCCTTCAAAAACCTCAATGGTTTTTGCAGCGGCAACGGTAGCTCTATAAATAGCGGATGCTTCAATCGTTGGCGGCTTCTTTTGCTCGGCATTCGCGGAGATGGTGACAGTCAGTGCAAAAATGGTGATTAGGGTTTTCATGGTGATGTGCAGCTATCAAGTTATGCGAACTCTAGCCATATATCTTTTCCGCTCACCGTGTCTCCATTTTCTCAAACCCATTCACATCCCCGCCGCCACCGGTCTTTCCAGTCCCCAAGCTAAAAGTTTCGCGGAGTCTTTCCAAATGTTCGGCGTGTTGGATTTGAGGACAACGACGATCACCGAGCGGCCATTGAGCG
>JANOQR010000119.1:0-2393 GCA_031414935.1 Luteolibacter sp. | reverse complement strand
TTGAGGGCGGTAAAACGGTAGTCCTCGGGTCCGGGATGGCGGTCGATGCGGTCGAGAAACGCGGCGATTTCGATGAGCTTGTGACGCGCGTCGATGAACTGGAGGTCGAGGATTTCCTGCTTGCTCGGCATGGGGAAAGTTTGGCGTTCGGAGCGATGGGGTCAATGGGGAAGAGGACGTATCCCCGCTTGCTTGCTTGGTGGGGATCGTGTGGACTGCGGCGGTGTTAGCGACTTACGTGCATGATTTGGACCCGATTGCGTTGCCGATCTATGGTGGCGTGGCTCTCCGGTGGTATGGGCTGGCGTATTTGTTAGCATTCGTGGTGGGTTTTTTGATGCTGAGGAATTTCGCGCGACGCGGGTTGTGGGTGCTGAAGCCGGAGCAAACGGGGGATTTCATCGCGGCTTCGGCGTTGTTTGGCGTGTTTCTGGGTGGGCGGATTGGCTACATGCTTTTTTACCAGTTGCCGAAAGATGGGTGGGGAAAATTGGCAAGTGATCCGTTGTTAGTTTTTCGGGTGTGGGAAGGCGGGATGGCGAGTCATGGGGGGATTTTGGGGATGATCATTTTCACTTGGTTTTACGCGCGGAAGCACAAGGTGAGTTGGATGGGACTGGGCGATGGGTTGTGCGTGGTGGCACCGCTGGGTTTGTTCTTCGGGCGGATGGCGAATTTCATCAACGGCGAGCTTTATGGCCGGGTGGCAGACGGCGTGGCGTGGGCGGTGAAATTTCCGCGCACGCTGATGGACAACGAGCCGGAGTATCTGCGCTTCGATCAGGCGGCAGCGGCGGCGACTCAGGTGGAGCCGAAACTAGCGAAGGTCTATCAAGTTTATGAAACAGCGGTGAATCAGGATTTTCTCTACGCGAAGTCGGCGTATTTTGAGGCCTTGTTGGGCGCGAGTCGGCAGTCGGACAAAGTATCGGAGGCGATCGCGCCCTACTTGGAGCCACGCCATCCGTCGCAGATTTACCAAGGTTTGTTGGAAGGGCTGCTCATTTTCATCGTGCTCTACGTGGTGAGAGTGAAATTTCCAAAAGCCCCGAACGGTCTGCTAGCAGGCTTATTTTTCATGCTTTACCCGCTGGCTCGGATTTTGGGTGAGCACTACCGCGAGCCGGATGCGGCGTTGGTGGGCGCGTTCACGAAAGGACAGTTTCTGTCGTTTTTCATGTTCGCGTTTGCGGCAGGGTTCTTGTTCCTGGCGTGGCGGGGGAGGAAGAGAGTTGATAGTTGATGGAGAGTCCATTTTCATCAACTGACTCTGATGGGAGTCATGGGAGCAGCTCTTCCCTAATAACTTCTAACTAATAACTCTCCCCCATCACTGAAACATCTCACAAGCGGTGTAAGCCATGCCGATGGCGGCGGCGGCATCGCCTCCGCTGGCCCACTCGAAGTGGGTGGTGATTTTTTCGGGGTCGATGGGGCTGCGGCGATAGACGGGCCATGCGCGGTCAGCGAAGCCTTCTTGGAGCCACTCCATGTATTGGTCGCGGAAGGAGGTTTCTGCTAGGCCGCCGCCGATGACGACGAGGCCGGGATCGAAGGAGCGGACCATGTCGGCGATGGCATAGCCGAGGATGAAGCCTTGTTGTTTGAAAATTTGCACGGCCATGGGGTCGTCATTTTCGGCGAATTCACGAAGTTTGAAGGCTTTTTCCTCAATAGGGATTTCGGGGTCGTTGAGTGGGTGTTCGGCCCATTCGAGTTTTTCTAACTCCAGTTTCAGGCGGCGACGGAGGGCGACGAGTGAGACCCATGCTTCGAGGCAGCCGGTGAGGCCGCAGGAGCATTTCGGCAGCGTCCCATCGTCTTCGCGGAAGGGCACGCTGATGTGGCCGACTTCGAGAGCCATGCCGTTAGCACCTTCGTAGCCGCGCCCGCCGGGGAGGACGAAACCACCGCCGAGACCGGTGCCGGGCGCGACTAGCAGGAGGCTGCCGAGGTGTTTGCGGCGCAGCGCATATTCGCCGAGGGCAGCAGCATTGCCGTCGTTGGTCATATAAACGGGGACGCCGGTGCGGGCGGAGAGTTTTCCACGGATGTCGGTGCCGACCCAGTCGTCACCGAGATTTGCGCGACCCCAGATGACGCCGTCACTGCTGGGCGCGGGGACATCGAGGCCGATGCCGGCGATGGCGTTTTTCTCGATGCCAGCTCCGGCGGCGAGTTGATCGAGTGCTTGGTCGAGCTGGGTGAAGGTGGCTTCGTAGCCGTCTTTGACCATGCTGCGGACTTCAGTCAGCGGGCCTACTTGCTCGGCGAGCTGATTGACGAGGACGGCTTTCACGGTGGTGCCGCCGATGTCGAGGCCAGCGTAGTAGGAGGTTTTATTTGCCATGGTGATGAAGTTGTTTTTCCGGCGGAGGGGTGTCAAGGAATTG